>JAGQZV010000003.1 GCA_020435295.1 Bdellovibrionales bacterium
CCCCCGCCCTCAACTTTGGATTGTGGGCCGCGTACATCCACACCACGTTTCCGCCCCAACAAAAGCCGGTAATAGCGGTACGGGAGGTGTCGGCTTTAGGATTTTTGTCTAGCCATTTCATTGTAGAATCCAGGTCCTCCCATACTTGCTTTTGCGGGACTTTGGAAACTACCTCGGAGATAATCTGTTGGATGTCTTTCATCTTGGTTACATCGCCGTGCCTAAAGTAAAGGTAAGGAGCGATGGCGACGTAGCCCTCCTTTGCAAGTCGTCGACAAATGTCTTGAATATAAGCGTGGACTCCAAAAATTTCTTGAATCACAACGATGACCGGAAAGGGACCTTTGCCTTCGGGCATGGCCCAATATCCCGGCATGGACTCGTTGCCGCAGGGGATAGAAACGGTATCATTAACAAGTCCCTTCGAAGGCGTCGTAATTACTTTGGCTGTCGCGGGAGCCACAGCAAGTGCGAACCCTGCGGTAATGCCGTGTTGAAAAAGCTGACGGCGTGTCCAAAGATCTTTTGTGCTCATGGTTCCTCCGAATCTTAGGAAGTGAGCTTATCAGACTCCTTTGAAGTGAAAATGGCTATTTTCAAGTAGTCTGCTTCTGCAAACCCTACCGGGTGATCGAGCTCCGGCTGAAGTACCGTGCGGAGTTTTAAATTTGGAGAGAGGTCCGTTCGAGCCGAGTCGAGAAAGAGTTGCCGCGGGATACGGGAACTACAACAGCAGCTAATGAGGATACCACCCGGCTTTAGACGGGAAAGGGCGCCCTTATGCAGTGCTGAATACGTACGCAGCGCTCCCGGAACTTTGCGAACTGAACTAACAACCTGAGGCGGATCGACAATGACGAGATCGTATTGCCTATCCGCTGGCTCTCGCACCCACTGAAAGGCATCAGCCAATTTCCACTCCATGCCAGGGGTGTTATGGAAATGGCTACCGAATTCTACCGCGGCGAGAGAGCTATCCACGTTCAAAACGTGGTTGGCTCCGGCCTGAAGTGCGGCCAGCCCGAGCGTTCCCGTGTTGGAAAAAAGGTTCAGAACGCTTTTTCCTTCGAGAGTTTGGCGACGGATCCAGCGGCGCAAACTGCGCAAATCAAGAAAAGCCCCACCTTTCTGTCCGCTCTTTAGCGGGACCTGCCACTGGAGGCTGCCCTCGTGGACAGGCAAGTTGTCGGGAAGGGTTCCATAAAGTGTTCGCAAGCTGCCGTTACTGTGCTTGCGCTTTGCCGGGAGACGCCAGGCAAGGGCTTTTAAGCCAAGTTGCTCTCGTGCGATGGCAGCAACGTAGCGCCCAAGCGTGTCCACTGCGGCGCTATAGGTTTGCAGCACGGCTACGTCACCGTATCTGTCGAGTACAATTCCGGGTAGGCCGTCGTTTTCACCGTGGACAAGGCGTAGCGCATCGGTTTGTTCATAGAGAGGCAGGCGGTGCACGAGTGCATTGTGCACTCTCTGCCAGAGCCAATCGCGCGTAGGGGGCAGGGAGCCAGTCTTTAGAACGCGGATGCCCACCACGGAGTGAGGTTCGTAGATTCCAAAACCGAGGGTTTGGTTGGCGTGGTCAAAAAGACGCAACCACTGTCCGGCCGAAAACGGGCTAGTGGCGGAACTCAGTTGGGAGCGAAATACCCATGGATGTCGGCGTCTTACAGCCGATGCGGCCGGCTTTTTCAGCTGGTAGCGGCGGGTTTGGAATCTCGGGGAAAGCATGCCCCTAAATAGCACAAATTTTGTCTTTGTGGTGCCTTGTGCTAAACTCCGGCGGTTTTTTCCGGGAGCCTTACTTGGAGACTTCGAACGACAATTCTTGTGTTTCGGTAGTGGCGGGCGTGATGCTTAGCCGGGGCAAGTTATTTCTTGCACGACGCCTCGGAGGGGACATGCACGGATACTGGGAACTTCCCGGGGGAAAAATAGAGTATGGCGAGGTACCCAAAGAGTCTTTGCAACGCGAACTGAGAGAAGAGTTGGGTGTCGACGTAGAAGTGGGCGACTTCATCGGGCGGTCGGAACATGAAATCCCGGGTAAGCGCATCCGCTTGACTGCGTACCGCGTCTTTCCGCAATCCACTGAGTTTGTTTTGAGTGCCCATTCGGAATTCAAATGGGTGGGCCCGGAAAGCTGGAAAGAGTACCAGGTGGCTCCCGCGGATCTGCCGCTTCTGGAGAGTGTCCGCGAGTTAATTAATGAGGAGTAAAACATGCGCCTTCTGTTATTAGTTGCGATTCTGTCCTCGGTGGCTCACGCACAAGATCTGAGTTTCCGTTCTCACGGAAAGGAGATTCGTTCCCTCTCATTGGCCGAGTTAAAAAAACTAGTGCCTGCCAAGGACATTACGATTTTTGAACCTCACGAAAAACAGAAGGTTACTTATTCTGCGGTGGCGGCACGCGCGGTATTTGAAGCGGTATTCAAGGACGAATGGAACGAAGCGGACGAGGTTCTCTTTACCTGTGCCGATGGGTATCAACCTTCGGTCCCGGCTTCGAAGTTCAAAAAATTTGCTGCCTACTTGAGCTTTGCGAAGCCGAACAAAGCCTTTTCGATGGTCAATTCTCTGCAAAATAGCGAGAAGATTGAACTTGGGCCCTATTACCTTATTTGGGACAACGAAACCTTTCCGGCTCTTAAGGCCGAGGGCGGTTCGGATTTCCCCTACCAAGTGGTGGCCATCGAGCTAGTGAATTTCGAGAAGCGTTTTCCAGGAATGACCCCGCCACGAAACCGCAGCCCGCAGGTGGAGCGCGGTTTTTCGGCGTTTAGGAAAAACTGCATGGCGTGCCACACGATCAATGGGGATGGAGGGGGCAAGGCAGTAGAACTCAATTACCCGGTGAACATTACAGAAATGGTAAAAACCCCGTGGCTGCGCCGTTGGATATTGGACCCAACGAGTATACGGTACAACACGACAATGCCCGCCTACAATCCGGCTGATCCGAAAAGGCAGCAGACCGTGAAAGACATTTTGGCCTATCTTCGCCAGATGCGTAAACATAAGCGCAAACCTGTTCCCCGAGACGAGTCCCCCTGAGGCCAGAGGCTGGTCAAGCTGGCACCGTCTGCCTCCTTATATATAGTAATTACCCGGTGGGCCCATGTTTTGTGCAGCGGCTCGGTGGCCTTTGCTTTGCAAGTTCCGTGGAACAGGGTAGAAGAATAGGGAGGGGTGCGTCATCGCACAGGTTGGGGAATAATGCGGTCACGGGAAAAAGAGCATTTTTATTTTATCGATTACTTGCGCGCCATGGCCTGCTATCTCGTGGTACTGCACCACTGTCTGGGCTACTTTCCTAATGCCTCCTGGGTGGTGTTTTATGTACGCCACTTAAAGCCCTTTTTTCCTACCGTCACGCTTTACCTGCTAATTTCCGGATTTGTGCACGCGGGGGTTGTCCAGCGCAAGATCCAGCCTTATGCGGACTACGTGATCGAAAAATTTAAGCGCATCATGGTGCCCTACTTTTGCGTCAGTTTCCTCACAATGGTCTTGAGAATTTTCGTTGAACACAACCGCTTGATGCCGCTTGACGAGGTTCAGTACACTCCTTTTGTATGGGGACGAGCCGGATTGCGTTTGCTTTTCTCTGGAGTCGAGGGGCACTACTACTTCTTGGAAATACTTTTTGTCTATCTTCTTGTGTTCCCAGCCATCGTTCGTCGGTTTAGCTCTGCACGGGCTGCATTGCTGGGTTTTCTCTGCCTGTTGGCCGTTGATCCTCTTTTGGCACGACTGTGTGTGTCTCTAAGAACTACTGTCTGGTCCCCAACTACGCTTTTGGTTGCAACTCTTTCCGGTTTTAAGTTCTTTTTCTTTGGGTTTACCCTCAACCGTTGCTACGCGTGGCTCAAACCCAGACTCTTGGAGCACGGTATTGGGGTGGGTGTGTCTTGTTTGTTTATTTTCGTGGTGTTGCATCAGCTGCTCCCGCAGGGCAACGAGTACTGGGTCTGCGTGCAGTTGATGGGGTATTTTGCCATTGCCCGTGCCTTGGTACATGGCCCGCACCCTTTGGTCAGCGAGATATCGGGGCTTTCTTTTGGCGTTTATCTCCTCCACCAGCCGTATTTTATTAAGACGTCGCGGCTTTTGCTCAATCCGCTCGGCCTTGCTTCAAACCTCGAATTTGTGCTGACGTGGTTGCTTACCATTGCTCTCACGACTGTCGCCATCAAGCTTCTAGACGGCAATCGTTTGGCGGCGCGCTTTCTCTTGGGTAAGGCGGTTCCGAGACTCGCTACCACATAAAAAAAGCGCGGGCCGTTGCCAGCCCGCGCTTTACTTCCACGTTCGGTATTACCGGATGATACGACGGATGTCGTTGATGTCTTCCGGACTGAGTAAGCCACTCTTCTTGAAAAGTACGGTACCGCTCCGATCGAGCACAAAGGTTGTCGGGAGCACGGTTTCCGCAAACAAGTTTTGAGACACCTGTTCCGTATCATAGACGATGTGATACTGGAAAAAGGCTGGGTACTTGTTCATGAAGTCATTTACCGCCTGGATGTTTTTATCTACGGTCACATAACGAACAGTCGTGCTGTGGGCATAGTTGGCGGCAAAGTCGCGGTAGGCCACGGTATTGTTGGCAGCGTCCTGCGAATATATCGTGTTCAAGCTAAGCACAGTGAAGCGCTGGCTACCGAACTCAGGAAGACGAATGTCTCCTTCTAGGATGACCCCATTTGGTAGATGGCTGCGTAGGACGAGAGCTGGTGCTACATCACCCACTTGCAAGGGTTTGCTGCTTGTCGCATAGCCGATCGCTGACCGAAGTCCATCGATTTTGTCTTGGCTCAGTAGACCTTCCGATTTGAAAAGCACTTTGCTATCCTGATCTACAATGAAGACTGTAGGGAGCTTTGCTACTCCGAAGGCCCTCATGGCGCTTTGAGTCGGATCGAAGTAGACGGAGTACAGGAAATCCTCTTTGTAGTCTTCCCGAAACTCGCGGACCTTAAGGGTGTCTGCGTCTACGGCAACAAGCTGAGTGGTGACATCGTTGATTAAATCTTGTGATTGGGCCGTAACGATAGGCAGGTTCTGAAGGCTAACCGCATCATCCACCGAAAAAAATTCAACCAGAGTAAACGACTGCTCCGGCTTTTCAGTCGCCGAGACAGGAGAAACAGTGATGTTTCCCTTAGCATCAATCCCTTCGAGGATAACGTACGGGACTGTGTCCCCGACCTCAAGTGCCAAAAGTGAATTTGCTGAAAAACTGGCGATGAGAGTTACCAGTACTCCCATTTTGTATAGCCAATAGTGTCTAGTTTTCATCGTATCTCCCTATTTGAAAGTGGTGTCAGTCCGTTGGCTCCATGAATTTTTTTCATCGTTCTAATTTTTTCTGAAAAATACTCGTGCGCCATGACCACTCTTTCTGAGTTAGCGCCAAAAGACTCTGCAATTCATGCGCCAAGAATAGCGTCTGCGAAAAACGGAGATCGTGACGCGTAGTGAAATGAAGGGGGCTCTGCTTCTTCTTGTTTTCTTCCGAGAAGAAAGAAGAGGTGTCTATGTCCAAATGTCTTGCCAGTTTAATCCTGGTTGTCGCAGGCTTTAGCAGTTTGGAAGCCTGCGAGCTAAAAAAAATAGAGTCGAAGTATGATTTGTGGCGCGGCGCGTTGTGTTTGCGTGGGGCTAATATTTGGCAAAAGCGTCTGGAGCCCGGCGACGATACAGCGGCCATCGGAGTGGGCCCGCTTGGGCCTCCTTATTCCGTTGCTGGCCTAAGGCAGCTGGCGCAGTGGGGCGCTAATTTCATCAATATTTCTCACCCGGGAATCTTTAGCCAGGGCCGGCCCTATGCCCTAGACGCCGCCGCAAAGGATAACTTGGACCTCTTGATCGCGATGGCGGCCGAGGCCGATCTCTTTGTCGTTATCGGTTTTAGGACTGGTCCTGGCCGGGGCGAAAAAGCGTTCACGGATCAAGGGGGGAAGCAGGATCACCTGGTGTGGAAAAACAAAAAGGCGCAGGATGCATGGGTCCGCATGTGGCAGCAGACTGCAAAACTGTACAAAAACCACCCAAACGTAATCGGCTACGAGCTGATGGTCGAGCCCAACAGCAATGGGGCCCTTCTTAATATCTACGAGCCCGACCCGTTTTTCGCTAAGTATAAGGATACTCTTTATAACTGGTACCCACTTGCAGAACGCATTGTTTCTGCTGTGCGCGAAGAGGACCCGATGACACCCATTCTAGTCGGTGGCATGAATTGGAGCAGCGTGAATTGGCTCGACAGTATTCCGGAAATGACGGATTCTCGTATCGTCTACGTGGCACACCAGTATGAACCCTTCGTTTATACGCACCAGAAGGGAACGCTGACTCGCCAGTACCCTGGCTTCTTTGACGGTGATTACGATGGAGTCGCTGACCTAGTAAACAAGAGCTTTCTGGCTACACTGATGGATCCCGTAAAACACTTTAAGGAACGGCGAGGCGCTCCGGTTACGGTCAACGAATTTGGCCTAATTCGTTACGAACCCGGTGCGGATCAGTTCCTGAAGGACCATTTCGAACTTTTCGAAGAGTGGCAGGTCAGCAGCGCCATCTGGATCTGGGAATCGGATTTCAAGGGGATCGATTGGAACGAGTTTAATTTCCGCTATGGGAGCGAACTGTCCGCCCCATCAGAAGTTACGAACTCTCCGCTGGAAAAGGTGATCCGCGGCGCGTGGGCTAAGAATGCAGCACGCCCGTCGTTGGTGAAAGGAAAGTGGTGAACGCTGGCAGAACGTTCTTTTGCACCACCAGATCCATGTCACAAAGCGACTGGTTTTTGTCAAAGGCCGTCTCAGCCATTCTACCTCTTTCGATCTGAGAGAGTGTGTGCGCTCGCAGAAGCGTTTGTTTTAAAGTACTAAAATCGAACCCCAGATAATCCCCATCGTCCAAAATAAAACCTCGCTTGCCAAAATCTGTCGATAGAATGGGGAGTCTGTGGACTAGGTATTCAAACATTTTTACATTTGTTCCCGAACCGGTCGCAATGGGGTTGAGCGCGAAATCTGCAGCTGCGAAATAAGGCTCAGTACTATCTACAAATCCGGTGACCGTCCAGCCGGGCGCACGCTGCGGTTTGTCTGATACGGAGCCGACGACAAGAATCTCAATGCCGTTCTGCGCAAGTACGATTTGTTCCTGTTCGGCAAAAGCTTTCAGTCTGGCAAACGCCTCGCGGTTGGGACCATACTTGCTGGCCGTGAATAGAAAGACTGTGGCATTTTCCTCTATGCCCCATTGCTGTCTGATTTCTTTCCGTCCACCCCTGGAAAAACCCCGCGGATCTAAGGCATTAGGAACGGAAACAACGGGAGTGGCAAGCGCCTCATAGAACTCGCGATCTACTTGTCCACATGCGAGAACCAAGTCCGCCGCTCGTCCGGCTCGAGATTCCACGGACCGAATCCAGCGTCGCAAACGGGGTGCATTTACCAAGCGAGTGCTGTAGGGGATCTCATGCTCGAGATTGTGGCTGTTGAGAATGCGAGGCTTGCCCTCGAGATATTTTTCAAGCAACGGTAGATGAAATGGAAAATCCACCAGGACTAGATCCGCCCACCCAATACGATTGCGCAAGTGCTTCGGGCATTGCAGGGCGCTGAGAGGAAGCGCAAACCAAAGGTTGGGTAGGTGCAGAGCGTAGGTTAGAAACTGTAACCCTGCGCGCACGAGTGACCGATCCACGTACTCAACTAAAGTATCACTTATCCGTTGTTCGCCGGACGGAACACGCTTGAGGTAGTCCGGTTTTCTTCCGGTAAAAGAGTATACGTAAACTTCATAGCCCGATCGCGAAAGGCTCTTTGCGAGATTCGAACTGCGCATTTGTCCGCCAGATTGGGCGGGAAATATTTGAATGCCGGTAATGAATAGCAGACGTTTCAAGTGGCTGCCTTTCCGTGTTGCGTCCGTACCCAGCGTATTTCCTGACGACGCACGCGCAGCTTGAGAGAGGCCAAGGCGCGCCATGCCACAAAATAGGGGCCTTTCGCCAGAGCCAAAAACGAGCGGGTAGGTGCTCCGGCCAAAAAGAGAGCGGCCACCGGGTATCCGATGAGAGCGGCAAAAAATAGCCCGGCAGCTACCCAGGATGGGGGCGTTCCCCACACGGGCAGGGCCAAGAGTGCAAAAACACCCAACGCGGAAAGCGTGGAGAATGTTGGCAGGTAGGATTCAAGCCCCGCGTCCACCGCGGCCACGTTGTGCTGACGTATCCCGTAGAGGAGCAGCCGTTTTCGGAAATTTTGACTTACTTCTTTTGCTCCCTGCATCCACCGTATTCGTTGCGTTTTTGCCTGTTCCCACGTGGGCGGGGCTTCGCCGAAACCAACCGCTTCCGGGGCGTAACAAATGCGGTACCCTGCAAGTAGCAGTCGCTGCCTTAACTGGAAGTCTTCTGTCAATCCCTCGCCCCAACCGAGTTCCGCGAGAACACTTCGATGCAAAGCAATGGAATCGCCCATGTTCTTTGCCGACATTCCCCAATAGCTGCGGCCGAGATTTTGACTGAGATTATCAATGAGAAACTTGGCTTCCGTTAACGCCGCGAACCAGCCGCTTTCAGGATTTACGATGCGGTGCTGTCCTTGCACAACCTTGGCTCCATTGCAAAGGTAACGATCCACCGTGCCTAGAAAATCGGGGTCTACCAGTGTGTCCGCGTCAAAAACGACGACAGCGTCATAGGAATTTCCTTCCAAAATCTTTCGAAAAAGCCACGTGAGCGCGGCCCCCTTGCCGGTCCGCGGTCCTTCTTGTCGATTGTGAGCGATGGCGCCGGCCCGGCACGCGAGCGCCACTGTTTGATCCGTGCAGTAGTCTCCAACTACATGGACGTCGTACCGATCCTTTGGGTAGTGCATGGTTAGGAGTCGCAACACAGTTTCTGCAATGACCGACTCTTCGTTGTGAGCGGCAATGGCAATCGCAAAACGGTGTGCGTGTATTTGGGAGGGCCGAGTGGACGTTCTTTTCCCGAGCCAACTGCCTAGGAGCAGGAAATAGAAATAGGCAAGAGGTACTGCCAGGAGCAAGAATATGTACGTCACACGGTTCTCCTTCTAGCCGACAAAAGCAAATTCCGGTTTGTAGGCATGTACGCGCTCTAGCGTGAGCACGGCATCAATGAAAAACTTGGCGGCCCAGTTAGGGTATTTAAACCGCTCGTAAGTTCCGAAGAATGGCGACGATCCAGGTATGCCACCGTGAATGCCGGGAAGTGAGGGGCGCAAGGTTTGGCGGCTCGCCACAAAAGCGAGCGCCCTCTGCGCGGCTGCAAAGTACTGCGTTCGCCCATCCAACTCAAAGAAGTCCAGCCACAACTTGGCGGCCTGGCAGTTGCCAGTGAGGCAGCTTGAGTGGCTACTTGCCTTCCAGCCCGCGGCAAACGTGCTGCAAAGGCTTCCGTCGTGTTCTTGGAGGTCTAGTAACGCAGCGGAGGTTATCTTTGCTGCTGACACGTAACGCTCTTCTCCTAGCAATTTGCCACATTCCAATAATCCCTCTGCTGTGTAGCACAACGTGTGTGTGAAGGGGTCCTCCTGCGTAGTAAAGCTGCACCGGCGAAACCAACCGTCCAGGTCTTGTTGGGTCAACACCCATTCCAGACACTGTATGGCGCCAGATTGGTATTTGCCTTCAGGAACTTCCGCGTGCAGCCGCAGCAACGCCCAGGCAACGCGTGTGTCGATTGTTTTTTCTACTCCTAAGTGCTGGCCGCGCTTCCACGAGCCACCGCTATCCTGCACGGAAACCAGCCAATTGCCCGCACGGGTCGCGGCCTCCAGAAACACAGGATTACCGGTTGCTTTGTGGGCCGCCAACAAGCCGAAGAGAACCTGGCCTGTGTCAAAAACGATGGGGTTGTGTTTCTCGCTAGCCCAATGGCTCACACCGCCGTCTTTGCCCATGACTTCCAAAACATAGTCCGCAAGTCTCAGGGCGAGGGCGCGAAGACCGGGGTCTTCTAAGTACCCGCTTGCGTTGAGAAGGGTGGGAATCGTATATCCGGTGGTTTCGGGATACGGGCTGTTCCAACGCCCTCGTAACGTGTCGTAGCCTTTGGAGAGGCCGTGTTCGCTTGCCCCGCGGTGTGCGTTCCAAAGCCACTCCACCGCCCCTCGTAGGTGGGGCTCAAACTCCTGTGGGGCTTGTGGCGAATGGCCCTGCGGAAACAGGCTTTTTCCAAGCGACTGTATCTCGGTCAACATTGCGGCTCCTCTGGTGCTGGACTATGCATAGACGACTCCGTACTCGTGGATCATGCGGCCGAGCGAAAAGGATTGCCGTACGTTCTCTTGCGCTTTTGCCGGAAGTGCCTCGTAGAGTTTGGGCTCTTTAGCGATGGCGCGCAATTTGTCGTACAGATCGTGCTCGGTCAGTTTGAAAAACAAAATCCCCTCTTGTGAGAGCAAGCGGTGGGCTGGAATGTCGGAGCACAGACAAAGGAGCCCCGCCGCCATGGCTTCAAGTACCGCGACCGGGTGTCCTTCTGTGAATGACGCGCTTACGAAGATATCGCCCTTAGAGAGCGTACCGCGAATATCTTCCTGAAACCCATGAAAAAACACTTTCGATTCCAGGCCCGCCTGGTGCACATAATCGCGCACAGCGCTCTCCTCTTCCGGAGATCCGGAACCGGCATGGTGCAGTTCGAAATCTATTCCGGCCTTCTGTAGGGCGGAACAGGTTTTAAGCAAATGAATCAAGTTTTTTTCCCTTGAAATCCGCGCGACACTCACCAGTCGCAACCGCCCGATCGGAAGCGCAGCTCTTTTCTGAGTTTCGAAGGATGCAATGTCGAGGCCATTGTAGATGGTGCAGAGTTTTGGGCGTGCCATTGGACAATGGCGGCGCAACTCATTGGTGACGTAATCGGAAACCCCGACCACCTTCGAGTAAAACAGGCTGGCAAACTGAAAAAAGTAGACGTACTTCGGGTAACGAAGAAAATCGTGCAGCGTGTGGTGCGTGTGAACGAGGCGCAGTCTAGGAAAACGCAGTTTCAGCGCTACGGCGTATTCCATGGGGCCGAAGTCGTGCGTATGAATGACCTCTATCCGGTGTTCTTTTACGGTTTGGATGAGTTGGGCAAGTAGGGCGAAATCGTAGCCCTTAGGCTTGTTGTAGCAGAACACGGGGGTACCATGCTCGCGCAACTTGAGGCCAATTCCTTGGAGCGTTTCAGTCTGATATGCAAAAAAATAAAGAGTGAACTCTTCCTGTGGCGTGTGCTTGGCCAATTGCTCCAGCAGCCGCTCAATACCGCCCTGGTATAAATGTTCCACCAAGTGCAAGACTCGGCTCATGGGCCACCCCTCCCCAGTAAAAATCTGTAGCATAGTCAGACGCGGCTGCTAAGTGGTTTCCCGTGCGGCTGTGAATTTTCTTACCGGTAATTATTTCCGAGAAGGGTGGTGCCGAAATAACCTCTTTGTTTCCTTGTGTTTTGCAAAATTTTCTCGATCGCTTGTGTGGCTCACTGGACGAGAGACTTTTAGGCCCGCTTTTGTGCGTGTTTCACATCCGAAACTTTTGCGTTGAGTCGTGGCACTTCATTTGCAGCCGCTGAAATCGGTGCCACACATTTTGGTTACCAGTTTAAGATAAAGGAGCTTTGGAAAATGAAAACCAAACGCAGATTTCTGCAACGTAGCGTGTACGCAGTCGTCGCGCTACTCGGTATGGCCGCACAGGCTGCCCCGTTGAAAGTTGTGCCCTCGGAATGGGGGATTTACCATGGAGCTTTTCCGGATCTAACGGCCCCGGCTTCGCAGTTCTATGAAAGCTCAAAGATCATGCAGCTGGAATCCATGTTGGCCAAACCGCTGGCCTGGGTACAGGTGCAAGATGATTTTGTCGAAGGCATCCAGTTTCCCTGGCCGGCCGTGGAGGCGATCGAGAAGTTAGGAAAGGTACCCTATATTCGGCTTATGCCACTTTCTCGGCGGGAACAAAACTTTGGTAAGGATCCCCTCTATAACTTAGAAAACATTCTTCGCGGGGATTTTGATAGGGACCTGCGCGAGTATGCGCGCAACGCCAAACTAACTGGTTCTCCACTCATCATGGAGTTTGCGCCCGAAGCCAATGGTCGTTGGTACCCCTGGAACGGACTGTGGAATGGGGGCGGCGAAACTACTGGATATGGAGATCCGGCGTTGGCCGACGGGCCCGAACGGTACCGTGATGCCTACCGGCGTGTGATCGATATTTTCCGCGTCGAAGGTGTAGAGAACGTTACGTGGGTCTTCCATGTCGACTCTCAGCCAAAGCCGACAGCCGACTGGAACAAGATGGCGCTGTACTATCCTGGCGACGAATACATCGACTGGATCGGTATCAGCGTTTTTGGCGCCCAATTTCCTTGGGATTACTGGAACAGTTTTACCCAAGTCATGGATCAAGCGTATGACGAATTTGCGGCTATTTCTCCCAACAAGCCTCTGGCAGTGGTGGAATTTGGCGTGATCGAGGATAGTTTCGATCCCAACCGTAAGGCAAACTGGTTGCGCGAAGCCCTTACCGTGATCCGTGATGAACGGTATGCCCGTATCAAGGCGATTAGCTACTGGCATGAGAGTAGCTGGATCCCGACACGGGACAACAACTTGCGACTGGATTCCAGCCCACAAGCGCTGGAAATGTACAACCGTCTGCTGCAGGAAGAAACCTTCCTCGGCGAACTCGAAGTTACTTGGCCGTAGCCTGGTAACTCTGGTAACTAGATCCTAACAGCCGGTGCTTCGCCAGGTGGCGGGGCACCGGTTTTTGCATCGGCCGCTGTGGCGCAAACACCAAGCCGGGGGGGCGAAAATGAGAAGATTTGGTTGCGGATGGATTCGGCAAAACATACCGGCGTTAGTATCGGCCGTGGCACTAATGTTGGTACTTGTCGGCTGCGCCAAGCGTCCCAGTAAAACCGAACGGGTGGTACCTCCGGCACCAGAGCGCTTCTCCCTTCGTGCAGGGGCGCTCCGCCCACCGGAAAAAGGCGTGTATCAGGGCGCTTTCCCCGATCTTCCCAAGGGCGATTTGCAAAACATTGCGTCCAACGTCCGCGCTATGGAACGTCTTACCGGCAAGAATCTTACATGGGTGCAGTTCGAAAACGACTGGGCAGAGAGCACGGAATTTCCCTGGCAGGCCGTAGATGAGATTTTGAAGATGGGGCGTATCCCGTATATCCGCATTCTCCCGCGTAGCCGGACAGACCAAAATTTGGGGGCGGATCCCGTCTACACGATGGAGAATTTCTTGAAAGGCTATTTCGATGATGTGTTACGGCAGTGGGCGGCACTTGCCAAGACTGTGGATCAGCCAATCATCATTGAGTTTGCACCCGAGGTGAATGGCAACTGGTACCCCTGGAACGGGCAGTGGAACGGGGGGGCGGAAACAGCACAGTATGGAGATCCCCAGCTTGCAGACGGCCCGGAACGATTCCGAGACGTCTACCGTCGGGTCATTGATATCTTCAAGACGGCCCGGGCGGACAAGGTTACCTGGGTCTTCCACGTCGATTCGCAGCCGCAGCCCAAAGAAGAGTGGAACCAAATGGCGCACTACTACCCCGGGGATGAGTACATTGACTGGATAGGAGTTAGCGTTTTCGGCGCTCAGGTTCCAGGCGACTATTGGAACTCCTTCACCGCGGTACTCGACAATACGTACAACGAACTGGTTTCCATTTCACCGCTGAAGCCCGTGGCAATTGTGGAGTTTGCGACAATTGAGCATCCCTCAGATGTGATGGGAAAAGCGCGTTGGATTCAGGAAGCCCTGTTCAGCTTGCAGGCCGGCTGGTACCCGCACGTGCGGGCTATCAGCTACTGGCATGAGCGCAGCTGGACCGGGGATCCAGCACAAAACTTACGTGTGGATTCTTCACTCAACGCCTTGGACGCGTATCGCAATGGGATACAAAACGACTTTTTCATTGGCGACGCTTTCTTTATGAAACAGGAGCAAACTGGAGAAGCTGGCGCACCTTCGCCTTGAGGTAGGCCACTTCGTCCGGCATCACAAGGCCGGTGGGAATGGCCGCCAGGGCGAGATACAGTGCGTACAAACTGCCTCCAATGGCAAGCTGCCAAAAAACTCCCAGCGCAAAGGGCGTAGTGGATAGCCATGCTGTTGCCGCCCCAAGAACACTGACAAGTCCGATGCGCTGAATCTGCGCCCAAGGAAAGTATTCGGTGGCCTTCAATTGAAGTAGCCTGGCGGCATCCCTGGAATATAAGACTTGAGTGAGAACGTCGCACAAGAATTTGGTGAACAGCGCCCAGAGGGGACCGAAGAAAAAGGCACTGCTGACGACGGCTGCGACGGTGTAAATGGCAGCCACGCTTTGCAGCCGTAACAAACGTCCCGTGCGAGCGAAAACGCGAAATAGGATTTCTGGAGAAAAACCAGTCAGCAGGAGAATAAGTGTAAAAATCCGGAAATACGGAGCGCTTTGCGCATAGGTATCAGAGAACACAAATCGGATAACGGGTTCTGCAAAAAAAACTAGGAACGCCGCCACCGGCATCTGAAAGAGTGCTACTTTTCGCAACGTCGTGTGCCAGAGATACTTCAGGTGTTCGGGGTTTTTGTGCGACTCCACCATGTCAAAGGACATGAGATCGGTCATGGTATTGGAGACGCTTCCAATAAGCGGGATTTCGAAGCAGCCTACGGCATAAACGGTGAATTGGCGGACCGAGAAAAGAGTGGAAATCACGAATTTGTCGAGTTTTAGGCAAAAGGAAATAAGGTTCGTAAGGCCTTGCGGGATACTAAAATAGATTTGCTCGCGCAGGAAACGTTTTGATACCTGCCACTTGTTCGCGGTATGGCGCCATTCGCGGAGATTAAGACCCGCGAGGACAGCAAATTTCACTCCAGTCAACACCGCCAAGCCTGCGAATACCTCGCTCATAGAGTTGAATACGTAAAACCCGCCGATGAGTACTACCGCCTTCAGAGTTTCGTACACGAAACTCACGGCAATCGCCGCCTTAATGTGATCGAGTACTGTCAGGTAATGTTCGAAGTGTTGGGTGGGGATTGAAAAAAACAGGAAAAGTGCGAAGTAGGGGAGGGGCTTTGCTAGTTCCGGGTTGTTAAATAGCTCGCCAACAAAATTCGGGAACAGACACAGACCGGCACAGAGAACAGCAGCTACCAAGGAATCAAAAAGCATGACATTTAGCGAGAAGAGGCTGCGGTGCTCTGGATGATTCTTGATGAAATAGAAAAGCCCGTTGTCCATCCCCATGTGGCCGATAACCATTGCGAGCAAGTAAACGAGCATGAGTTGTTTGTAGGTGCCGTACATTTCTACAGTCAGCCACCGGCTCAAGAAGATCGGGATGAGGAAACTTGCGACGACGACCCCGAGATGGCCGAAGGACAGCAATACCGTTTTTTCAAAGTGCTTCTTATCCGACATAGAATTGCACCACCCGTTGGTGGCGTCTCTCCCCCAAAGTCTCGATTAACGTAGCGCGGCTATGGCCGGGCAGCAAGGGCCAAACGTTCAAGCAACGGTTGGTATCATTTTGGCGTGGTGGAGAAAAGTTTACCTGTTTTGGCACTGGAATGGTTTGAGGCGGGGCTGTTTCCCGCTGCAAACGCGGTTTCTCTGAGCTCGTCAAGTGGCACAGTTTCTGCAAACTCAATTCTTAGACATGGGAAGCCCCGGTGTTGGGAGCCGGGTCCTCTTTGGGGGGAACATGGAACAGTACTTTGCAGAAAATGCCGCTGCCATTCGCGCAACTTTTTCTTTTTCGTTTGAGTTCGAACGCCCTACGTTCGAATCCTTACGCAATTTTGTCGTAGCCTTTGGGGAAACCGCCATTGCGGCCCTGTTGCTACTACTCGCGAGCCCGGCGATGCTGCTATGCGTAATTGGCATCAAGCTCACGTCCCGCGGTCCGTCGCTCTACAAGCAGGAACGAATTGGAAAAAATGGCAAAGCGTTCACAATCTACAAGTTCCGTTCAATGCGGATGGACGCAGAGGAGAAGACCGGGCCCGTCTTGTCTTGGACAGCAGATCCGCGCGTGACAGCCTTTGGCAACTTCCTGCGCAAGACCCATCTGGATGAGCTCCCGCAACTGTGGAATGTAATGGTGGGAGACATGGGCTTAGTGGGCCCTCGCCCCGAACGCCCGTTCTTCGTCAGTCGCTTTCGCAATGAAGTGCCTTACTATCACTTGAGAGAGCGGGTGAAGCCAGGTATTACCGGTTTAGCGCAGGTATGTTGTGGCTACAATGCGGGGCCAGAAGAGAAACTTGAATTTGATCTTCTTTACATCCAGCACCAGCACTCCTGGTCGATGTATTTTCTGATTCTCTATTACACGGCCCGAAAAATCTTACTCGCGCGAACAGTTTGATACTTGGTATGGGTAGGGGTACCTATGGGAGAGATCGCTCTCAGCATCGATGTGGAAGATTGGTTCTGCGTTCGCAACATGGGCCAGAAAATTTCTTTCAGCGAGTGGAATCATTGTGAGTTGCGCGTTCGCAAAGGCTTAGACTTCATCCTGGAGGAGCTGGGGCGCCGGCAGGTGCGGGCAACATTTTTCATGTTGGGGTGGGTGGCGGAGCGCTGCCCTCTGATTGTAAAAGAACTCGAAAGCGGCGGGCATGAGATTGGTAGTCATGGTTACAATCACCAGCCTCTCGATTGGGGCAATCCGAATAGCTTCAAAAGAGACGTAGAAAAGTCGCTTGGCGTTCTTTCAGCCCAGGTGCAGTCGCCGATTGAAGGGTACCGGGCTCCAAGTTTTTCCATCACGCGAGAGACCTACTGGGCGCTTGGAATCCTACGGGATCTAGGCTTTCGCTACGATAGCAGCATTTATCCCGTTCGCCACCCAGACTATGGAATCCCTGATTTTCCCGCGCACGTCACCCAAGCTGAGGGGATTTGGGAGGTTCCGATGAGCCAGGTGAATGTCATGGGGATGCGCGTGCCGGTCTCAGGCGGCGGGTACTTCCGGCTGTATCCCTACGCGGTGACTCGCAAACTTCTACAAAAGGCGCAGAAACATGGAGACGTCGTTCTCTATTTTCACCCTTGGGAGTTTGATGACAGCCAGCCTCGGGTGGCGCTCCCACCTCTGAAGAAGTTTCGCCACTACGTTGGCTTGTCCAAGAACCGCGACAAGTTCCAGCGCCTCTTGGATGACTTTCCTCTAAAACCGGTACGGGAGTTGCTCCACTAGGCCGGCTTGAAAAGCGCAGGGTGTTAGGGTAGTAAAAAATTTGGGGACGCGGCGCGTTCTGGGCCGCGCAGGGGGACAGATGGGATTTCTTCGCAAGCACTTTCTTATTGTGATAGCCGTGCTGGCCAGTTTGTCGGTCGCGGTTTTGTATAGGCTTCTTACACCGAAACAGTACACGGTTTTTGCGCGCGTGGTGGTCAACCGAAGTCAGATAGAAACCCCGAACCTCGCTTTGGAAGACACTAAGAATCGTTGGGTGTGGGTTCGAGACGGTTATGCCATCAAGGAAGCTCTATTGTCGGGAGAATACCTCGGTCAACTGATTGACGAACTCCCGCTGCTGAAAGAACGCTATTCCCGATTTCAAGATCGTCAGGGGGCAAGAGTGGACTCCGTCGCGGGAGCCACCCCTGCCGATTTGCGTGCGGAGTTTGTGCGCCAAGTTTCCAAAGAGTTGAACGTGGACTTTTTAGGCGGGGACTCGTTCACGTACGTGCTTAGTGCACGAGATCCAAACCCGCTGCTAGCAAAACGACTTCTAAGCAAGCTCATTGACCGGATCCGGTACTTGGTGGTGGAGGAACCAAAAGCCGTGTATCAAAACGGGCTGCTGCTGTTGCGAAATGAGCGCTTAAAAAAACAGAACCCTACTACGCAGCGTTTTTTAGACGAGACCTATCAAAGTCTTTTGGTCGCGAGCCTGTTGTTTGAAGCGCAAGCACCGCGGCGGCTAGAGATCGTGCAGCGCCCGGCCATTCCGCTCGAGTCCAGTTGGCCTAAGAGCGCGCGTCTATTTCTCCTAGCTCTGGCCATTGGGGTGACGCTGGGACTTGCGCTCGAATATTTGATCCACTTGGCGAGGCAAACACGTGTCCAAACTGCATAATCCGAAAGTTATCCAACTAGAGTTCAATGAACTCTCGCCGACGCTTCTGGATACATTTATGGCGGAGGGAGCTCTTCCGAATTTCAAGCGGCTCTACGAATCCTCAGATGTTTTCCATTCTGAAGCAGAGGTTCCCGTAGAATATCTCGAGCCCTGGATTCAGTGGCCAACGGTGCACTCCGGGTTGCGACACGATGAGCATGGAATTTTCCATCTGGGAGAAGGAAAGAAGCTAGAGGGGCGAACTGTCGGGAACTACCTCTCGGATGCAGGGGTCCGAGTGGGCATCTTTGGCAGCATGAATTGCGGTTATGAAAAGGTAAACGGTTATGTGGTGCCCGATCCGTGGGATGAGAGTGGCAAAGCGCATCCGGAGTTTCTGTCGCCTTTTGTGGATTTTGTTTCGCGACAAGTCCAAGAGTCGTCGCGATCCGAGGGATTTGAGGTGGGGGAACTGTTGCAGTTTGGATGGTTTCTGGCGCGCCACGGCCTAAGTTCGGATACCGCCTGGAGCGGTGTACGCCAACTTTTCAAGGAATGGGGACATTCGGAGAAGAAGTGGGAACGTGCGATGGTGATGGAAAAAATTTGCTACGATCTTTTCCGTTACTTGAACGAGAAGTTTCTGGTCGAATACGCCACCTTCTTTTGCAATAGCACAGCCCATTTTCAGCACTACTACTGGCGGCACTTTGAGCCCGAACGCTTTTCATTACCTCCAACCCCAGAGGAAACTGCGACCTATTCCGGAGCGGTTTTGCAAGGGTACCAGGGGCTTGATAAGCTCGTCGGGAGGGTGCTATCAGACTACCCCAAGTCTACGATTCTTTTTTGTAGTGCGCTCAGCCAGAAACCTTGGGTTGAGACAACAAAGTGCCTGTTTCGAGTACGGGACGTGGAGGCTTTTCTTTCCTTTGCCGGACTGCAGGCTAGGCCGCTGCGTGTTCGCCCCGTAATGGCACAACAATTTTATTTTGATTTTGAGACTAAGGAGCAGGCGGCGGCGGCGAAGGTCTTGTTGGACGAGCTACGGGTGGAAGAGGAGCCGGCTTGTTGGTTCAACCTTGAGGAAAATAGCCTTTTTGGTGGCTGCTCTATAGAGGATGCGGCTGCCCTCCAGAAAAAGATCGCAAACGCGTCAGGCGAGTGTAGGGAGTTTTCCGACGTATTTTACCAAATCCACGGCATGCGAAGTGGGCGTCACGATCCGGTAGGCGCATTATGGATTCGGCACCGTACTCACCGCGTTCATCCCGAAAGCGTACCACTTACTCGCATTGCGCCGACGGTGCTGGCCGAGTTTGCCTTGCCCCGTCCGCCCGCAATGACGGGTGAACCCCTGAGGTGTTGATGGCAGAGGGGGTTCAAACGCTACGTACCAAGCCGTCTCAGACGGACCGGATCGGCATCGGGCTACTCAGCGCTTTTGTGTTTTTCACCCTTAGCGCGCTCCATTTGGAGAGCTCCATCCTTGTCCGATTCAACTTCGAAATGATTTTGTTTTTTTGTGCGGCCGCCCTGTATGTGCCGGCGTTTGTTTTGTCGGACAGTCCACAAATGACCGGTTGGATGGCTCTGGTGGCTTGCCTTGCGATGTCTCCTCTCCTTACCTCGATGGTGAACCAGCAAGATCTGCGGGTTCTTTTTGACTCCGAATACCGCAGTTGGGTGAAGGCTTTGTTGCTCCTTCCGCTACTGCCATGGATTTGCCGAAAGAAGCCCGGCCGAGACGTGGTGGTGGATGCGCTTTTGGCAGGGTTATGTATCTTTTGCCTAATCGTTCAGTACCGCTTTCATTTTCTTGGTGAAATGCGTCTGCTCGACGATCGGCCCAAAGTGCACGTGAAAAATGGTGACCCCAATTTCATCTGTGTGCTCGCCGCGGTGGCCATTCCGTTTGCCCTCCACAAATGGCGTCAGGCCGAAAAGACAAAGTGGGTCTATTTCCTTGTACTCCTACTGTTGAGCTACACAGTTCTTGTTACTGAATCGCGCATGGGATTGCTATCGGTAGGGGTGGGGCTGGCGGTGGCTGCAGTGTTTGCGCGAAAAGGACTTCGGTTAGCGGCTGTCGGAGTGCTTGGGCTTCTGATTCTGGGTACTGTGTTCTTGGGCGACGCCGTCGGTCGGTTTAGAAGTCTGAGCGATGCGTCCAATCACCAACGCTGGCGCTCGATCCAAACGGGGTGGCAACTTGCACAGGAAAAGCCCTTTTTTGGTTTCGGTTGGGGGGAGTCCGCTAAACACTTCTATCGGGTTACCGGGCACGATCGACTCATGAGCGAAGCGAGTCCCTTGGCCGTGCACAATACGGCCCTTCAAATGTGGGGGGAGTTAGGTTTTTTTGGACTCGTCCTATTTGGTGCGCTTTTTTTTGGAGCTCTGGGGGCGGCCTTTCCTGCCGCGAAACGGGGCGATCCGCTGGGGATTGCCGCCTTGAGTGCGCTTACGATCTTGAGTCTTAATTTGTTGACCTTGCCGCTTAAGAGCAAGGACTTTGTGATTGTCTACTTAGCGATTATTGTCGCCGTATCCCTGCCGTTAGGCGGGGCAATACCCAACGAAGGAACAAAACGGTGCTGACCTTCATCTTCTGGTTCTGCTTTGTGCTCGCCTTTGTTCATTACGCTGCGTACCCCGCAGTGGTGATACTTCTTGCGCGAGGCAAGCGGAGTAGAATTTCACAGCTGCAGCCGCAACCCCCTCTCCCTTCCGTTACATTGATTGTGGCAGCTTACAACGAGGCCGCTGTTATTGAGCAGAAGATTCAGAACAGTTTGTCCTTGGAATATCCCAAAGAGTTTTTGGAAGTCATGGTCGTGTCGGATGGGTCTAGCGATTCTACCCCAGAGCGAGTTGCCTGCTACGCCCATCAAGGCGTTGTTAGTCTCCACGAGGCAAAGAGAAGAGGGAAGACCGCTGCTCTTAATCGTGCCGTAGGGCGGGCAAAAGGTGAAATCGTATTATTCTCAGACGCGAACACTTTCTATGATCCGACCGCGGTTCTAGAACTGGTCAAACACTTTGCCGATCCGAAGATCGGAGGTGTGTGTGGAAGAAAGAGCATACTCAAAGAGGAAAAGCGAGACAGCTCTAGGGGGGACGGATTGTTTTGGCAGGTAGAGTCGTTGCTTAAGACTGCGGAGAGCACGTTGGGATCGATTCCGACAGCCGACGGGGAGATCTTCGCGATCCGCAAGGCACTTTACAAAGAGTTAGCCCAGGACACCATTAACGATGATACTGCGATAACTTTTGAGATCGTGCGCCAGGGGTATCGGGTGATTTACGAACCAAAGGCGGTTTCACGTGAGTCTGCCTCTATCACTCTAAAAGAGGACATGGCGGTGAAGGCTCGGATGGTCTATGGGGGCTACCAGAGCCTGTGGCGCCATCGAGACTGGCTGCTCCCTCCTCGAGATGGGTTCGCCGTGCAGTTTTTACTACACAAAACTCTGCGCCATACCATGCCGTTCCTGCTTTTGGGGGTGCTACTGAGCAATCTCACCTTGAACGGTCGATTCTATGATTGGTTCTTGGCTTGTCAGGTGGTTTTGTACCTGGTTGCGGGTGTGGGAGCGATTGCACGGACTGCCGGAGTGGAGTTCTCCTGGGCGTATATCCCACTGTACTACTGTGCGATGAACATTTCGGCTCTTACGGGGTTTGCCTATTTTATCAAGGGCAGATCTCTCACTGAAATCTGGACGAAGGCGGAAAGATAGGATGGATATCAAAAAACTATACAAGGAAACTCTCGGGAATACGCGCGTCGATACTCTGGTGAGAAAAACATACGCTCGTCTTTTTGGGAACGACGTACTACGTGTTCTATACTACCGGCAGATGAACGAAATCTTTGAGCGTGTGCTTAAGCGAGATTCCAACTGTATTGACGTTGGGTGCCACGAAGGAAATGTCCTAGAAAAGATTGTCGCGCTTTCACCCGATGGTTTTCACTGGGCCTTTGAGCCCATTCCGGAGCGCCACGCACGTTTGCAGCAGCGGTTCCCTGGGGTGCAGGTCATGAATCTGGCACTTAGCGATAGAGAAAAACGAACCGTGTTTCACTATGTTCCTGATTGCGATGCGCTTAGCGGGTTGAAGCGCCGCGATTACCCGGGCGCATCCGTTGACGTTCAGCAAATCCCTGTCCGCACCGCGGCCCTCGACCACTTACTCCAGCCTGAGTTCCGAGTGGATCTTCTGAAGATTGACGTAGAAGGGGCGGAATTGGAGGTCCTTCAAGGAGCCTTCCACCTCCTAAAGCGGTGGCACCCTATCACCATTTTTCAGCATGGTTTGGGATCGGCAGAATACTACGATACGCGGCCCGAACAGCTTTATGATCTCTTCGGAGCGGCCGGCATGCGCATTTCCCTTATGGACACTTGGTTGTCGGGTCGTTCGGCGCTCAATCGCGAGGCGTTTGTAAAGCAGTTTTATAAGCGTCTGAACTACATCTTTGTTGCCCACCGGGCTGCAAGTTAAGGATAAGCATGAAAGAGAAATACCTTGTTACGGGCGGGGCAGGTTTTATTGGATCGCACATGGTGGAGTGGCTTCTTCATGAACGAAAGGCTGTGCGTATTCTTGATAACTTCTCGACGGGAAAACGTGAAAACCTGGCGCCTTTCCTAAATGAGATCGAAGTTGTGGAAGGCGATATCGTTGCCCCGGAGGACTGCGCGAAGGCAATGGAGGGGATCACCCATGTGCTACACCTCGCCGCTCAGGCCTCGGTCGTGCGTTCGGTGGAAGCGCCGATGGAGACGCACGAAATCAACGCGACGGGAACAGTGCAATTGCTCGAAGTAGCGAGAAAGAAAAAGGTGCGGGCATTTGCCCTCGCGTCCACATGTGCTGTTTATGGGCAAGAGGCGAAACTGCCAATTGAGGAAACCAGTGTGCCGGCGCCGCTGTCTCCGTACGCCACAAGCAAGTTAGCCGCGGAGGAGTATGTGCGGCTGTATCGCGCGCTTTTTGACGTGCCAGGCGTAATTTTCCGGCTGTTTAATGTGTATGGGCCACGTCAGGATCCTAGTTCTCCGTACTCCGGGGTAATTTCAGCTTTTGCCGACAGGCTTTCAAGAAAAGAGCCGGGAACGATCTACGGAGACGGAACGCAGACGAGAGATTTCGTGTTCGTAAAAGATGTCGTTCGGTTTTTTGGCTTGGCCGCGCAAAAGCCGGCGCTGTTCTCGGGGCGGGTCTACAACGTGGCCAGTGGAAAACAACTTAGCATTCTGAAATTGTATGAGATCTTGGCGGCGATGTCCGGACAAAGCGTTACCCCGCGTATGGCGCCTGCACGTGCAGGAGAGGTGCGACACTCTTGTGGCTCGGTCGGTAGCTTAGAGGCGGCTGTGGGAGCTTCGGAAATGGCGCGATGCATCGAATTCGCCCAGGGGATTGCCGAAACGCTCAAAGCTTACAAGTAGAAACGCCACCGACTTTGGGTTTGGTTTGAAAAAAATACATGGTTGTGACGAAGAAATACCCGGTGGAAGGCTTTCTTGGGTTGGTACGGAACTTGCTCATTAGAAAAGGGACGAGGGCAAGGGGGAAAATTCCATGTGCGGAATCATCGGGTATGTTGGGCAGCAAGGGCACCGGGAAGTTTTGTTAGACGGCCTGGAACGGCTGGAATACCGGGGGTATGACTCAGCTGGTGTTGCGCTGCGGGACCACGAGGCGGTCCACCTCTTTCGAGTGAAGGGCCGCATCGCCACGCTACGAGAGCGGATGGCTGGGGCGAATTTCACCGCTCGCGCAGGAATTGGTCACACGCGTTGGGCAACCCACGGCGCGGCCTCAGTACGCAATGCGCACCCACACCGTACTGGGAACATCACTTTAGTGCACAATGGGATTATTGAAAATTTCGCTGAGCTGAAAAACGAAATCACGGCCCTTGGTAGAGTGGTGAAGAGCGATACAGACTCAGAAATAGTAGCGCACCTATTCGACATTGAAATTCAAAACAACAAGAGTCTGGAAGAGGCGGTCCAGAGCGTGACGGGACGGCTGCGCGGGGCTTATGCGTTTGTATTGATGAGCGACAAAGAGCCCGATTTCCTATTGGGCGTTCGCAATGGGGCGCCGCTGCTCGTAGGCGTGGGGGAAGGCGGGAATTACCTCGCTTCCGACGTGCAAGCGGTGTTGAGTCATACAAAGAAGATCGTGTATCTAGAGGACAAGGAATTTGTCCTTTGCGGAGATAAACAAATTACGGTTAAACGCTATGATGGGCGGGAAATCGTACCCGTCGTGAACACCCTTAACTGGTCTGCCGACGAAATTGGGCGATCTGGTTATCCCCACTACATGCTGAAAGAAATTCATGAGCAGCCCATGGGGCTCACCCGTACTTTAGCTAGCAACGTCCAAAAGGGGAAAAAGAAACTCACTCTGAGTGGACTCGAAGCGACGGACGCTAAGCTTGGGACATTTAACAAAGTGAGTATTGTCGCGTGTGGGACTTCCTGGCACGCGGCTTTGGTGGGAAAGTTCTACATTGAACGTTTCGCAAAAATTCCGGTTGAAGTCGACTACGCATCCGAGTTTCGCTACCGAGAACCTGTCCTAGACGAGCGAACGTTGAGCCTTTTTATTTCTCAGTCGGGCGAAACCGCTGATACCCTGGCTGCCCTACGAGAAGCAAAAGATCGCAGAGCCTATGCCGCCTCCCTGGTCAACGTCCAAGGAAGTTCCATCGCGCGCGAATCCAATTCCGTGCTTCTAACCCAAGCTGGACCCGAAATCGGTGTGGCTTCAACCAAGGCTTTTACGACTCAGTTGAGCGTGCTGTATCTGTTGGCGCTTCGATTGGGTCGGGCCCGAGGCACGCTGAGTTCGTCACAGGCCGATACACTTCTTGCAGAGCTTAGTGAGTTGCCCTTTCAAATGGAGCGAGTGTTAGGGCTTAGTGATAACATCGACAAGCTTACACACACGCTGCTCCGGAGCAAGTTGTGGCTGTTTATGGGGCGAGGTATTCACTACCCAGTTGCCCTTGAGGGGGCACTAAAACTAAAGGAGATAACGTATCTGCACGCAGAAGGCTATCCGGCTGGGGAGATGAAGCACGGCCCCATCGCGCTCATCGACAGAGCGTCGACAACCGTTGTTTTGTGCGCCCCGCCTGAAGGTGAGTCTTTACTTACTCAGATGAGGGAGAAAGTTCTCAGTAATTTGATGGAGGTGAAGGCTCGTGGCGGAAAGATCCTTGCGGTCGGTTCCGAGGGGGACACGGAGCTGCAAGGGCTGTCGGATGCCTTCTTGGGAGTTCCACGTTGCTCTTGGGGAATGAGCCCTCTTGTGCTTAGCATTCCGATGCAGTTGTTAGCGTACTACACAGCGGTCCATCTTGGACGAGATGTTGATAAGCCACGAAATCTTGCGAAGAGTGTGACAGTCGAATGAGGCGAATTAGTTTACTTCTTGTTTGTTTTATTGGGGTGTCTGCGTTCGCAAGTTTCAAGGGGTACTTTTCTGCGGAGGAGAAGTACGATCCGCTGAATTCTGTGCTTCAAAACAGCCTCAAGGCGAAACTGACCAAACAGTTTGTTCCGATGTTCGACGCCTACCTGGTCGCGGGGAACGAAGGGGCTTCTACCGCTAGAGATCCTTTCGTGTTTCAAATGGGGAGCTTTGCCTATGCGGGGCCTGGCATCAAGCTAAACTGGAATCAATTTGCTTTGAGTGGCGATTTAAGATTTAGAAAATACTTGTTGGAATCCAACGATCCTTTGGTGGTGCAGCCCCTTGCCGATGCACAACTGCTTTTTACCTACGAGGACTATTGGGATTTGCCGCTTACAGCCCATTTGAATGGTTTCATCGAGGCCTATAGCGAAACACTTTTTAGTACCGCAGATTATGGAAACATCACTCATAATAGTCTCGTAAAGCTCGGAACGGAATTGTCTCCAATAAAAGACACCTACTTTGCCGCCTTTCTGGAGCCGTCAGTGTTGTTAGATACTGTGGGGCACTATTACAACAACCGGGCGGAATTGAGAGTGAGTGGTCGCGTTCGTTACAAACCAAATCCTGCGGAAGTTGAGCTAACTGTGTCCTATCTGCTAAACGGCTACTTCAATATCAAGTCCTTTGAAGAAAATCCCTATCCGACACGCAACACAGGTGTAGCGGCCAAATTGATGCTGAGCTTGAGAGTCTAAATCAAGAAATCACGAAGATTGCTAGGGTTCTTGATGGTTTCATTCGCCAGGCTTTGTTAAGGTAAAAGCCAGACTTTTACAGGTTGGGGATAATGCATCGAGTCACGTCTTCCATTCTGCAGTTAGGAACGCCTGTCTGGCGCTCAGATCTGGTTTCAGGTTTAGTCGTATTTCTGGTCGCTCTGCCCCTTTGTCTGGGCATCGCGCTGGCTTCGGGTGCGCCTGTTTTTTCGGGGCTCATCACCGGAATTATTGCGGGTCTAGTCGTGTCGTTGATCTCAGGATCGCAGCTGAGCGTAAGCGGCCCGGCGGCTGGACTAACGGTTATCGTTGCTGCGGGAATTAACAAAGCGGGCGGTTTTGAAAATTTTCTTGCCGCGGTATTTTTGGCGGGGGCCATGCAGCTGGTATTCGGTCTCGCGCGCTTAGGGGTACTGAGTGGGTTCTTCCCAAATAGCGTGATTCAGGGGATGTTGGCCGCCATCGGAATCACCATCGTTTTGAAACAAGTTCCCCACGCTCTGGGCCGCGATAGCGACTACGAAGGCGATCTGGACTTTTGGAGTATTACAGACGGGGAAAACACGCTAAGTGAGATTTGGCTGGCGTTGGAGGCCCTTCACCCTCTCGCCATTCTAATCGCGATTGTTGGCATTACACTTTTGTTTAAATGGCCGGCCCTTAGCGCCAAGTACTCCGCATTGGCAAACATTCCCGGCCCACTCATTGTGGTGGCGTTGGGTATTTTGTTGAATTCGGGCGCGGGGGCTTTGGTGCCAGCGTGGGCTCTTGGCGGTTCTCATCTGGTCTCTATTCCAGATGTGAGCTTCGGCTTTATGTGGGAATCCTTGCGCCTGCCAGTCGTGGAGTTATTGTACCGGCCAGAAGTATGGGTGACGGCTTTTACAATAGCTCTAGTGGGCAGCATTGAGACCTTGCTTTGTCTGGAAGCGACCGATGGCCTGGATCCGAAGGGCCGGGTGTCAGATGGGAATCGAGAGCTGTTGGCGCAAGGTGTGGGTAATTTGCTGTGTGGCCTAGTGGGCGGGATCCCGATGACGTCGGTAATTGTACGCAGCTCGGCGAACGTATATTCGGGCGGGCAAACCCGATGGTCCAGTTTTTTTCATGGCCTTTTTCTTTTTCTGTGCGTAGTTTTGCTGGCACCCGTTCTGAATTCCATACCACTTTCTGCACTGGCTGCTGTGCTCTGCATGGTGGGATACAAACTTGCCAGTCCCGCTGTATTCAAGAAGGTTTTTCAAGGTGGCATAGAGCAGGGCATTCCATTTGTGATTACTCTACTCGCCATTATCTTTACCAATTTATTGCAAGGCGTGTTGATTGGGGCGGCGGTGGCCGTGCTGGTCGTCTTAATGTCCAATCTTTACGGTGCTATTGTAATGATCCATGAGGGCGACACCTATTTCATCCACTTCACAAAGGACGTTCCCTTTTCCAACAAGATGCGTATGCGTCAGTTGCTTAACAGCGTACCTGAGAATTCTATGCTTTACATAGATGGTTCCCGCGCGACATTTATCGATAGTGATATCTACGTGATGCTAGAGGAATTTCGACCGCGGGCGGAGCAACGGAAGATCTCGCTGCAGCTAATAGAAGTACACGGCAAAAAATATCGACTCTTGAACCGCAAACGTAGAAAGGTTGACGATGTTCCCAACAAGACTGCGGCTTTATAACAAGGCATGGGTGGCTAACCGCCTTGAGCTGAATGTCAGATACTTTGAGCGGTTGGCCGAGGGGCAGAGTCCGCAGGCGCTTTGGATTGGGTGCTGCGACAGCCGCGCGCCTGCCGAGGAAATTACGGGGGCACGTCCCGGGGAGTTATTCGTCCACAGAAATATCGCCAATATTGTGCGAGCAGACGATCCGAGTTTCGCAGGTGTACTGTTCTATGCTTTGGAAGTCCTCAAAGTGCCACATGTAATTGTCTGTGGGCATTCTAACTGCGGTGGCGTGAGAGGGGCACTAGACAACCATCCCGAGCCCTGCTTGTCGCAGTGGTTGGGACCTATTCGTTCGCTGCTTACACCAGGGGAATTGACGGATCCGGACAAAGACGCGGTTTGTCTGGAGCTCGTGAAGAAGAACGTGCGACGCGCAGTGAACGTGCTTTCGGAGATGGCCCCCGTGCAGGCGCGCTGGAAGCAGGCAAGCCCTTTAGCCATTCACGGTTGGGTGTACCATTTGGATTCGGGCTATCTGGAAGCGTTGGAAGAACGGCGCTCGGCCTCCGAGTCAACCGCAGCGGCCACGCACTAAGCTCATTTTTATGTTAATGAGGCGATCGCCGCGTCGTAGTTGGGTTCGGTCGCAATCTCGGCTACTTGTTCCGAGTATAGAACTTTGTTGTTTTCATCGAGCACAATTACCGAACGCGAGCACAGGCCCTTCAGAGGACCGTCCACAATTTCCAGATTCCACTCTTTCGAAAAAGCACTTCTGAAGGAGGAAAGCGCTTCCGCATTCTGAATGCCTTCAACCCCACAAAAACGCTTCAACGCAAAAGGAAGATCTGCAGAAATGTTCAGCACCACTGTGTTGCTCAAATCGGACGCGCGCTGGTTAAACTGGCGAACCGACATGGCACAAGTTGGCGTATCGACGCTGGGGAAAATGTTAAGGACTTTACGTTTTCCGGCATAACTGTCTAACGTGGCTTCGGACAAATCCGTTTTTACCAGTCGAAACCCTGGGGCCAGGCCGCCGGCCGTGGGTAGATCTCCCGATGTGTTGACGGTGTTTCCCTTGAGCGTAATCTTGGCCATGTGCGTTCTCTCCTTATATGTCTCCGTTTGGACGATCTACCGGAACCCCCCGATAAACGCAAGGCATCTAATTCGTCTGATTTGACATTGGTTTACTACTCACAGGAAGATAGAGATTTCCATGCGACTACTCGCCAGCCATTTCCTGCGCTCTCGTACGGGGTTGGAATCTCCCGGAATAGAAGCGATACAATTGACCTTGGCGCCGGCCTTGTTTGGCGCGTGCACGTTGCTTTATGCAGGAGTCCCAAACCCGCTCTTGCCCCCGCTTCTTGCTGCTGCGGTGGTGACGCTGGCATGGATCCTAGGTGCACTACGTTTTAGAAGTTCGCCGACTTGGGGGATTACACTACTTTCGGTGTGTACCGCCTGCTTCTCGGCCTTGGTCGTTTGGCGTTTCAAGGAGCAGCCGACCCTAGCTTTTGTGCTCTTGGGGCTTTCCATTTTTCATCTCGGTTGGGTGTGGCAGGAAACGCAGTGTTCCGCTCCTATCAAACATTGGCGCACCACTCTAAGCGTTTCCGTAAGAGATTCCGCTATTACTTGTTTGGTGTTGTGGTTTGTACTGGGAATCCTACGCTTACTAGATAAGGCCTTATGGTTTCGCCTTCTCATGTCCGCCAATTTGGTTGTGATTGGATTCACTTTGGCGCTTCTTTATTTGGATCGCCGCTCGCCCAAAAAAAGTGTTTACACGAAGGTCGCAGCCATTGCTCTAGCCGCACTCGTGGGATTTGAAACCTATGTCGCCACTCCGTTCGGGCACTGGCTCGTGCTTCTCGTCCCGCTTTTTGCCTTTTGGGTGCACTTGCAAACAAAAGAAAAGACTGTAAGGGGGGTACTTGAAAGCATCCTGGTGCGCCCACAACTTGCCATTGTTCTTTTTTTTGCGAGCCTTTCTTTTTTGGGGGCCTTGTTCTTGCTGGTGCCGGAGGCAGCGACTGGGGATCGGGTTTCCGGGCTTGACGCAGCGTTTACCGCTGTCAGCGCGGTGTGTGTTACCGGACTCATTGTCCTCGATACCCCCGTTGACTTCAGCTATTTTGGGCAGGGAGTGATACTTTTTCTTATCCAAGTAGGCGGATTGGGCATCATGGCGTTGTCATCGATTGCCGCCTTCATACTCGGAAGGCGGCTCTCCATCCGACAAGAAGATCTCGTGGCAGGAGCTGCTGGCTACCAGCAGCGTAGTGAAATCCGCAGCTTGTTGCGGGACATTTTACTTGTGACCTTCGCTTTCGAGGGTATAGGGACGGTGCTCCTTAGCATCGGGTTTAGCTTAGACGGAACCCCTTGGATGGAGTCCATATGGCCAGCGCTATTCACGTCGATTTCTGCGTTCTGTAACGCGGGCTTCGCGCTTTTTAGCGACAGTTTAGTGGGCTACCAGGGGAACAAACTGGTGTTGCACACTGTTGGGCTACTCATTGTGGTAGGCGGGCTATCGCCCGGTTTTTTGCTCGCCCTTTTTCGATTGCGCGCAGAACGAGCCGCCCGTTTGCAATTAAAGGCGGCCGGAGTGATGACAGTAGGGCTTCTGTGCCTAGGCTTCATACTTATCTTGAGTCTAGAGTGGTCCAATGCTTTGGCCGGAATGAGTTTTGTAGATCGCCTTGGAAATGCGTGGTTCCAATCGGTGACTACCCGCACCGCGGGCTTCAATTCGATCAGCATGACCGCGCTTCGCCCGGCCACCCTCTACGTAATGATGGCGTTGATGTTTGTGGGGGGGAGCCCCGGGGGAACCGCGGGCGGAATCAAGACGACTACTCTCTTTGTTTTGGTCGCCGCCGTGTTGGGTGCGTTTAGGGGAGAGGGGCGCATTCAGGTATTTGGCCGCAGGTTGTCGCCCAAGAACGTGTACAAGGCGGCTGCCGTGGCAACGGCGGGACTGCTGGTAGGCTTTGTGACTCTGGTGGGTGTTTCCCTCACCCAGGATTTAGAGCCGCTCAGTGCAATCTTTGAAACGGTATCGGCCTTAGGAACAGTGGGACTTTCAGTCGGCGCTACGACGACGCTCGATCAGGTCGGGAAGATCATTATTATGTTTTGCATGTTTGCCGGGCGCATTGGACCCATTACGGTCTTTTTGCTTCTGGCCCGTCCGGACAAACGTGAGCCCTGGGAGCTCCCGGAAGAGGAAATCGTTGTGACGTAAGGAGAGGGAATGAAGAAGCAAGTGCTGGTGATTGGACTGGGACAATTTGGAAGCGCGCTCGTAAAAGCTTTGGTCGCCAAACGCGTTGAAGTGGTGGCGGTGGACAACGATCCCAAGCGCGTGCAGTACATCGCCTCAGAGGTGGATCAAGCCATGTGTTTTGATGCGACCGACGAAGATGCTCTGGCGCGTCTGTCTCCTGCCACTCGCGACGTGTGCATCTGTGCGACGGGAGACCAATCCAAAGAGGCCGCCATCATATGCACAGCGTTGCTCAAACAGATGGGTGCAAAACGGGTCATTGCCCGCGGAAACGATGATCTGCATTCGCGCATTTTGCGAATGGTAGGAGCCGATGAAGTTATCAACCCCGAGTGGGCGTACGGAGAACGCTACGCAAACCACGTCGTCCACGAGCACATTCTGGAAGAGATGTCCCTGGGAACGGATCTCGTTGTGACGGAGTTCAAGGTGCCCGAAGTCTATGTCGGCAAGACTCTCGTGGAGCTACAACTGCGTAGAAAATACGGGATCATTGTAGTGGCGGTTCGAAGCGGGGAACGCGGTACCATCCGTATCCCTGATCCCGAGGATACGATGAGCGCAGGAGATATCTTAGTCGTTGTAGCTCACGAAGGTGTGGTCCCAAAACTTCTTAGTGAGGAAGGAGACAAGTAGTGCCAAGTCTGGGGAACTTCCGTTTCCGTTTATATGGTTTGGTAGCGCTTCAGCTGATTACCGCTCTTTCCGCCGTAGCTTTACTGGAGCGAATGGCTCCCGCCATGCGGCTGATATTGAGCGAGAATGTGTACTCTCTGGAGGCGTGCGAAGACATGCTAGCGGTTTTAGCGATTCCAGGAAAAAACTTGGATGCGGAACGCTTCGAAGAGGCTTTTGTTCGAGCGCGAAAAAACACTACGGAGCCGGCGGAGGTGCCGCTGCTCGATACGATCGAAAAGTTTAAAGGGCCAGCTCTTTCTGGGGACCTAGGTGCCCGCGTTACGGTCGTGCGCACTATACTGGAGTTGGGGGACGTCAATCGCCAGGCCATGTATGAAAGAGATAAGACAGCCCAACGCTTAGGACTCGGGGGGAGTTGGGCTGTAGTGGTGCTGGGGCTTTTTGGGCTGATTTTTGGGATCCTTGTCATCCAGTCTATCACCACACAGCTAATCCTTCCCGTTCAGGAGCTAACCCAGGTGTTGCTGGATTGGCGGCGGGGGGACTTTCGCAGGCGCTGCACTTTGGGCGCAAAAAGTGGAGATTTGACCCACGCGATGAAGACTGTGAACCAGCTGCTGGACGAGCGCGGGTGAACGAAAAATGTCAGGACTGTCTAACAGGATTTGTGCTTCACCAAACGCACTGTGGGAATACAAGTTGGGCAAGTGCCTAGGCCATGCGTTTGATTTGGCATGAGTTCTGCTTTACTAATGAGCCGACGGAAATTGCCGAAAGGCTCACTGAGAAGTTTGGAAAAAAGCGTGATGGAGTGCCGAAGGCCGATGATGAAGTTGCTTTGGATAGTGTGCCTGCTACCCGCGGTCGTGTTGGCAGAAACAGAGAAAGTTAGCCCGTTTAGGGACCAAACACCCCCGTCGGTGGATCGCAGTCACAAGCTCACTCCATCACGCACCCCTGAGTCCTCCGAAACCCTGGCGACACAATTTACCAAAGAGGAATTCGAGCGTTGCATACGCCAGTCTCACTTCGCGTGGCTCGATGAAGACGCGAGTGGAACGCTTATAGTCCAGGGGCCCAAGAGCGACGGGCGCAACACGGACTATTACGTTGTCTACACAAAGTCCGGTGCGTACCGCCTTAACATGAAAGATGTTGCCAAAGAGCGGCCGCTTGTATTGAAGCTCAAGGCGGGTTCTGTCGAAAAGTTGGTGAACCTTCCGGCCCCTAAGGGCGAGGCTACCCTTGCAGACAATAACGCCCTGTACGCCGAATCCGAGCCAGCTAGTGTTGATGGCGCCAAGGAGATGGTCTTGGAGGCGCTTGACTGGAATCGGGAAGTAGAAGCGTATTTGCTTCTTGCTACAACCGACTACTACCGGGCGTCACTAGCCCAGTCCGTGCGGTCGGCTTCTAGCAAAGTGTACAAGGCGCGCGGTGAAGCTATTGAAAGCAGTTTGGTGGGTTCCGTACAACGCGCGAAGGTAGCGATGGACGAAGCCAGCGCCTCGTTGGAACAATTAGCGGGTGATTATAAGGAAAAGAAAATTGATCTTGAGACGTACGAGCGTCGTCGTGAGTTTTTGCGCCACGAGCATCAATTTTGGATGGACGCCTGGGGCGCGCTCAGCAACCGGAAGTACCTCACCGAGGCGAATACATTCACTGAGGCCGAACGGCGTTTGGCCATCGAGGATTTGGAGTCCCAGATCCGGCTTGGCTACCTTGTTGCGGGCTTTGCAGCCTGCAAAGATATTCTCGCACCTGCGCTGAAGTTTCTTTTTCCCGAGGAGGAGAAAAACGAACTTGGCGAATACCTCAAGCAGCGCTTTCTTGAAAAAAAGTAGATAGCCTTCGTTTAGTCGAACATTTAATCGAAGCTTTTTTTGATCCCCGTTGAGTTTCCGTGTGCTTCTGGCATACTATGGCCTTTTTCACATGGACCTAAGAAACCTTGCCATTATTGCTCACGTTGACCACGGTAAAACCACACTTATTGACGGGTTGTTCCGTCAGTCTGGGGTGTTCCAATCCCACAAAGTAGTGGCCGAACGGGTGATGGATTCCGGGGACCTCGAACGGGAGCGGGGCATTACCATCAGCGCCAAGAATGCCGCGTTCATGTGGAAGGGGACGCGGATCAACATCGTAGACACCCCTGGCCACTCCGATTTCGGGGGGGAAGTCGAGCGAGCGCTGTTTATGGTCGATGGGGCGTTGTTGCTTGTCGACGCTGCGGAAGGGCCGTTGCCGCAAACACGTTTTGTACTCCGTAAGGCGCTGCAGCGTGGCATTAAAATCGTGGTTGTCATCAACAAGGTGGATCGCCCCGACTCGCGCATTGAGGAAGTCGAGGAAAAGGTCCTAGAGCTTTTCTATGACCTTGCTGCGGATGATTCCCAGACTAACTATACAACCCTCTACGCCAGCGCCAAGGAGGGGTGGGCGAGTTTAGAAAAGCATGAGCGGCGCGAGGATTTCTCCGATCTCCTAAATACGATCGTGAAGGAGATCCCGCCTCCTAGGGTGCAAGCGGACGGCCCTTTCAAGATGCTGGTTACAAATTTGGGGTACAGCTCCTATCTAGGGCAATTGGCGGTCGGACGTGTGCAGTCGGGAACCGTCACGGAAAACCAGCGAGTGACCTTGTGGGGCAAGAACGGCAAGCGGGATTTTACCATCGTTGCGCTTGAAAGTTTCGCTGGACTCGGAACCGAACGGGTAAGTTCCTTGGAGGCCGGAGATATCGCACTTATCTCCGGCGCAGAGTCGCCCACCATCGGTGATACCATCGCCGAGGTTTCGGTGACCGAACCACTACCGCGTATCCAAGTGGACCTTCCTTCCGTAGCGGTTCGAATCTCTGTCAACACGTCCCCCTTCGCCGGGAAAGACGGCACCTATCTGACCAGTCGACGGCTCGAGGAGTTGCTACAGAAAGCCTGTTTGAGCAATGTTGCGCTTTCGTTGGAAGATACCGATAGCGCGGAGGTGTTCCTCCTAAAAGCGCGTGGGGAATTGCAGATTGTGGTGGTGCTCGAAGAGCTGCGGCGGCAGGGCTTCGAGCTCATGGCCGGTCGTCCAGAGATTATTCCCGTCGACGTGGACGGGGAAAAAATGGAGCCTCAGGAAAGCCTCGTCATTGATATTCCGGAAAACAAAATGGGGACGGTGACGGAAATAGTGGCGAAGCGAGGCGGCCGGGTGCAGAGCGTGGAGCAACTTGGAGGCTCACAACGGATTCGCCTTGAGGTGGATATCCCGGCGCGTGGCCTTATCGGGATACGTTCCACCTTACTCACGGAGACGCGCGGTGAGGCTATTTATTCTAGTTCCTTTAAAAGCTACATTCCGTATCAGGGTAAACGCTTCAGCCGTACTAACGGGGCGATCGTGGCAGATCGGGACGGAATGAGCACGCAGTACGCCCTGTTTGGGCTGGAATCGCGAGGGACGCTCTTTATTAAAGAGGGAACTCGCGTCTATGAGGGAATGGTGTTTGGCGAACACAACCGCCAAAACGACATGAACGCGGATGCCACACGGGAGAAGAAGCTCACCAACATGCGCGCTTCGGGATCGGACGAGTCTACCAAGTTATCTCCGGTGCATGAGTTGTCGCTCGACGAGGCGCTGGAATGGATAGACGAAGACGAATGGGTCGAAATTACACCAAAAACGGTCCGAATTCGTAAAACTGTGCTGAAGTCCAATCAGCGTCAGATAATCCGTAGTTAGCGCTCCAGAAATTCTGGTGCAAGCCCCCAGTGAGTGTGCTATGAGGTGTCTTTGTCCGATCTGAAGACCTCTGGGCAGGTGCTCACTGAGATTTTCGCCGGCACCAAACCCAAACACCTTTTAAGGAGGTCTTTAAAATGGGTAAGAAACTATTCGTAGGTAATCTCCCGTATTCCGCCACTAACGCTGAACTCAATGGTTGGTTCGCGCCGTTTGGAACCGTTGAGTCCGCAAACTTGATCACGGATCGTGCCACTGGCCGCTCCAAGGGATTTGGCTTTGTGGAAATGGCCAATGACGATGAAGCCCAAGCGGCCATCGATGAACTCAACGGCAAAGAAGTAGAAGGCCGCGCGTTGACCGTGAATGAAGCGCGTCCCAAAGCGCCCGGTCGGTCCGGTGGCTTCGGTGGCGGTCGTGGAAACTTCCGCGGTGGTTCTTCTCGCTTCGGCGGTGACCGCAGCGGCTCTAGCCGTTACTAGTTCGCTTCCGCGGTGGAGCGTACATTTAAGAAAAACCCTGCTCGTCCTTTGGGTGAGCGGGGTTCTTTTTATTTGGGACTAGACGCTATGTTAGATTTCTTAGTATGTGCTTTTTGTAGAGTTTTTCTGCGTTCCATTTAAGAGCCGTGAGCCATGCTGGGGGGGTGCCTTCGACCCATGAGGGAAAGGTGCCGTTTTCGCTGCCTTGTTCGACGATGGGTTCGCCAAGCCACATAAATTTAAGCCCCAAGTCCCGATCCATCTGATTGAAGAGGTGATCAATGGGCCAGTGGACGGGATGGCTATGGAGCCACTCTAGCCTTTTCTTACAGGCAGTGAGTGTCAAGATGTACGAGTCCGCCGCGCGGCTGGCGTCGTGTTCATAAAGCAGCGTTCCTTTACGAAGACGACTGCGGGGCGTGTACATGTGGCAGGCGCTACTAAGAAACACCGTGTGGTCCTCGCCTAGACGCCTCGATTCAGCCAAGACGAGCGGGAGTTTTTCTGAGAAGTTCTTAGAAAGAAGAGCGTCGTCTTCCAAAACAAGACATCTTTCGTAACCGCGTTCATAGGCCAGCTTGTGGGCGATTTGGTGTTTGCATACAACTGACTGAGTGCCGGGCGACAAACTTGAAGCAAAGCGCCCTGTATCCTCCGGCGTGAGCTCGTGAGCGTCCTTTTCCAAAATGTACTCGAAGCCCGCGGGAAGCTTGCTAAGTTGCTTTTCGATAGAGCGCGCCCGTGCCTCGTACCCCTTTTTACAGTGAATCACAAAGATGCCGTCCAGGCCGGGCAGTCGGGGTTCCATCCGATTGCTCTACCATACCGGCGTGCTACGCGCTAGCGCGGGCGATCGCGCCTCAGGGTGGCTTTTTGGAAGGCCGGGCGTTGTTGCAACCGTTCTAAGTACAGTTCTTACCGCGGGTAGCCGAGTGGGACATCAGATCGAACCGCCCAGATCAAACAGTTGCCCGCGATGATGTCGGCGACAGAAAAACGCTCGCCGACCAGAAAATTTCGATCCTTCAATCCGATATTGAGCGCTTTGGTGGCTTCTGCGAACTCCCGTTTGCCCTGCTCGCGCATCTGCGGCACGCGCTTGGCTTCAGGCAAAGCGAATGTGTTCTTTGCCATGGTCCAAAGACCTTGCTCCAACTCGGTCGTAACAAAGGAGACCCATTGGTTGTAGAGCGCTCGTTCTTTGGTATAGGGCTTGGGAGAAAGATGCTTTTCCGGAAACTTGTCAGCAAGGTACGTGCATATTGCCGAGGACTCGAAAAGCACGAACCCATCATCTTCAATGACGGGGACTTTGCCATACGGATTTTTGTTTAGAAACTCAGGAGTTCGGCTTTCACCGGTTTTAGGATCGATGGGAATATGCTCATACGGGATTCCCAGCTCCTCCGCCGTCCAAATAGCTCGAAAGGTTCGGGTTCTGATCGAGCCGTAGATTTTCAGCATAGAGCCCTCCGCTACGCAAAGTCTCTCTCTCGACGTCTTTTGGCAAGGAGCATTGTTCCAAAGCTGCCCACGTACTTTTGGAAGCCGTACATGTTGTGGTAGGATGCTGCGCTGGGGGAGGGGGTAAGATGGACGCCACGATTGAAAGCGTAAAAGAGTATTATGGGAAGGTGCTGCAGGGATCTAAAGATCTCAAAACCAGTGCCTGTTGTGCAGTGGAGGCGCTATCGCCGGCACTGCAGAAAATTGTATCGCAAATACACCCCGAAGTGCGGGATCGCTTCTATGGTTGTGGAGCTCCGTTCCCGGCGCAATTAGAAGGCGCAACTGTCTTAGATTTGGGATGTGGAACAGGAAGAGATTGCTACGTGCTGTCTCAGTTGGTAGGCGAATCGGGGCACGTAATTGGCGTCGACATGACGCCCCCTCAACTTGAAATTGCTCGAACGCACGCCGAATACCATAGAAAGCAATTCGGGCACTCCCGATCGAACGTAACCTTTCTCGAGGCATACATCGAAGATCTTCAGTCTGCTGGGATTGCGGACTCTTCCGTGGACGTTGTGGTGTCGAACTGCGTGACAAATCTATCCCCAGACAAAAAGCGGGTGTTTTCGGAACTGCTTCGCGTTCTTAAACCCGGCGGAGAGCTCTATCTTTCTGATGTGTTTTCGTTGCAGCGTCTGCCCAACTACTTCCGCGAAGATCCAGTACTGCTTGGCGAATGCTTGGGGGGGGCGCTCTACGTAGAAGATTTTCGCCGACTGCTTCTTGACCTCGGTGTTCGCGACTACCGCGTTATGAACCGTAGCAAGATAGAGTTAGTCAACGACTCCGTGGCCACCAAAGCTGGCGGTTTTGATTTCTATTCCATAACGGTACGGGCTTTCAAACTTGATTTGGAAGATCGTTGCGAAGACTACGGACAGGTGGCCCACTATTTGGGATCCATTGCGGAAATGCCGCATGGGTTTCGTCTGGATGATCACCATTATTTTGCGACCGGAAAAAGACTGGCTGTCTGTAGCAATACGGCCTCCATGCTGAGCGCTACCCGTTTTGCTCCTCACTTCTGCATTGAGGGGAATCTGAAGCGTCACTACGGGTTGTTTGATTGCGGCCCGGCTGCCGCCGCCAGCGCCGATCCGGGCCCGGGGGCGTGTTGCTAGTCCAGCCTTGGTAGAAATCTGTTTTCAAATGCCGCTGGTTCCGCCAATCTAGGCGCCATCACGATTGGAGGGGCTATGGTTACCAAATCTTTTCCAGCTTGGGCAGAAATCATCAATTTAAAGGACTACCCCATTGAAGATTTGAATACGGCGCAGGCGCAGGCTCTGCTCGCGCGCTGCCGCCACTCCTTGCAGCAAGACGGGAGTTGCGAGATGCCGGGTTTTGTAACCCCACTAGCCTTGGAGCGCCTGGTGCAGGAAGGGCACTGGCTAGAGGGGAGCGCCTTTCACAATTCTCTTGTCGGCAATGCCTATCTGGACGAATTGGATCCGTCCCTACCCGAGGGAGATCCACGCCGAGCGGTGGACGTGACATCCTTGGGCGCTGTTGCGTACGATGAGTTTCCGATGGACTCTTGGCTTCGTAAGATCTACGAGTGGGATCCGGTGATGCGCTTTATAGGCGCGATCTTGGAACTTCCGGAGATCTTTCGGTATGGAGATCCGATGAGCGGACTGAATTTGGCCGTCATGAAGGATGGGGACTACCTGCGGTGGCATTTTGACCAGTGCGATTTCGTTACCTCACTGGCCATTCAGCTTTCCGATACAGGCGGTGAATTCGAATTCATTCCTAGGCTGCGCTCGGCAGACAACCCGAATTATGAAAAGGTAAGCGAGGTCCTTGCGGGTAGCCGAGAAGGAGTGGTTACCTTGGCAAACACGCCCGGGACGTTGCTTCTATTTCAAGGGCACAACTCCATCCATCGGGTTACCAAAATAAAAGGGATGACGCCGCGGTTGATTGCACTGCTGTCCTATGCGGAAAAAGCCGATCTCATGGGAACGGAGTACTTGCGACGCATCCGATATGGGCGGGTCACGAGTCATCAGGCGCCCCGAAGTTTTGCGGAGGTAGGCCACCGTGCGTCCTAAACTGGAGTGGGCAGAAAACTGGCTAAGCTCCCCCAAGGGGTTGTATGTGGGAGGAGAATGGGTAAACGGCCAGTCTTACTATGAGAGCGAAAATCCGTTTACACAAAAGGCCCACGCCCAACTCACCGATGCCACGAGTAAGGACGTAGATCGTGCGGTGGAATGTGCGCGGCAGGCCCTCAAGGGCCCCTGGGCAAAAATCAGTCGGCGAGAGCGTTCCGAGATATTGCGAAAACTCGGCGCCTTGGTGCGCGACAACCAGGACGAACTTGCGACACTGGAGAGTCTTGACAACGGCAAGACGTTTGAGGAAGCGCTGGGGGGGGATCTTCCGGACTCCGCGGATATCTTTGACTACTATGCCGGGTGGACCGACAAGTTCTACGCTGAGAATTGCCCAGTGGAAGCCGGTTTTGTGAATTACACTGTCCACGAACCCATCGGCGTGTGCGGCTTAATCGTCCCCTGGAATTTTCCCCTGCTTCTCGCGCAATGGAAAGTTGCCCCGGCCCTAAGTATGGGTAACACGGTGATCGTAAAGCCCGCGCCTTTTACGTCGCTGTCCTACGTTCGATTTGTTGAACTCGTGCATGAGTCCGGTCTTCTGCCTCCCGGGGTGCTCAATCTTGTGACCGGCGATGTGCAAGCAGGCAAAGCGATTGCGGAGCACCCTGGAATTGACAAGGTGTCTTTTACCGGCAGTACAGCCGTTGGCAAACAGATCGTCCAGAGTTCGGGTATGACCAATTTAAAAAACGTTACGTTGGAACTTGGGGGCAAATCACCCAATATTATTTTCCAGGATACCCCGGACCTAGATAAGGTTATCGACCGTTCGTTTAGTCTGATGTTCTCGCAAAAGGGTGAGAAGTGCACGGAACCCACGCGGTTTTTAATACACAACGCGGTTTACGATAAGGTTGCCGCTCGCCTCAGGGATTTGGCGCAAGCTGTCCGTTGCGGGAATCCGCTTGACCCAGAAACTCAGCAAGGGCCGCAATGCCACCGGGCTCATCAAGAGCGCATTTTGACGTACATTGAAGCGGGAAAAAAAGATGGCGCGAAGTTGCTCTGTGGCGGTGGGCCGGATACCTCGCAAGCGAACGGCTACTTTGTTCGCCCGACGATTTTCGGAGATGTCGACAATCGTTCCAAGATTGCTCAGGAGGAAATCTTCGGGCCAGTCCTATGCTTGATTCGATTTGAGACGGAAAATGAGGCCATTGGCATAGCCAATGACAGTCCCTACGGACTTGCTGCCGGCGTTTACACGGCGGATCTGTCACGCGCGCACCGCGTGGCGGGAGCGCTTGAGGCCGGTATGGTTTTTGTAAATCACTACGGGTGTTACCATTTTGCTAGCCCATTCGGTGGCATCAAGCAGAGTGGTTGGGGGAGAGAAATGGGTGTTCATTCTCTAGCGGAATATACGCGCTTAAAGTCCATTTGGATAAAACACTGACGTGCGCTTTTCCATTCAACACGTGCTCGCCGTACCTGGGCTAGGTGCGTACTACAATGAAGACTTGGCGGGGTTGCAACAAACCCCCATGGCACCTTCGCTGCGGTACACCGCACCGGCTCGCACAGCGGGCCTGGAAAGGATGCGGCAAGTGGCCGAAGTCTTAAGCGTAGGGCTTCAAGTGCAAACGCACGGCATATTTTGGGGGGACGCCGTGGGTGTGTCCTACGCTGGCAAATCGGGACGTGAGGGCGTTTTTCGAGCTGGTGCAGCTAGCGTTGGGATACTGCAGACGCGTGTGGGTGAGCTCGGGAGAGATTTTGTCGACGATTGCGAAAGACTTTCGGAGTGGGGAATTTCAAAAGCGTTTGAGTACGGCGTTTCGCAGGCCCTCCTGCGTGCCCACGCCGCGGTAGCCGGCAAGTCCCTAACCCAGTTCTTATGTGAACGATACTCTCGCCCGCTCCCAACCCAGTCCGTGCCTCTCCACGGATCCTGCGGTTATGACTGGGAGGACAACGTGGATAAGATGGTGTTCTATCGATTGGCCTCTTTACCGGCGGGGGAGGGCGATGATCTTCCCCATCGTTTGGGGAAAAACGGGGAAAAACTTCTCAGCTACGTAGGCTGGCTTAAAGAGCGAGTAGCGTTGCAGGAAGGCTACGTACCTGTGTTTCATTTTGATGTACATGGCGGCTTAGATCTTGTTTTCGATGGGGATCGAGATCGCATCCTTGAGTTCCTGTGCCGCCTTGCCGAAGCTTGTTCGCCGTTTCGAGTGCGGGTGGAAAGCCCACTGCAGGCAACGTCCCGAGAGGAGATGTTGCAGTCCTATCGCACGCTACATGACGCCCTTAGAAAGGGTCCGGTGGAGCTGGTTGCCGATGAGTGGGCCAATACGCTTGATGACATCAAGGTGTTTGCGGAGGCGGGTGTCGTCGATATGATTCACATTAAGATGCCCGATCTGGGATCGGTCCACAATACAATTCGCGCCATCGAGACGTGCCAGAAAAACGCAGTGGCGTCTCTCTTAGGAGGGAGTTGTGTTGAGACATACATGTCGTCGTCAATCGCAGCCCCCATCGCGCTAGCGCTGCGCCCAACCCTGCTAATGGCGAAATCGGGGATGGGCGTTAATGAAGCGGTGTCTTCTTTAAATAATGAAATGTTACGCGAATTGGCATTGCTGTAGAAGATCCGAAAGCGCGTGTTTTCCGCCCTGCTGAAAGATTTCGAGCATGCTTTAAAAAACTGCCGTCGCTTGTTACAGTACTTTTATGTCCGTTAGAAATACCCTAATTGTATGGTTTCTTTGTGCCCCTCTGTCTGCTTTTGCGGTATGCGTAACATCTGGCTCGGCAAATCTACGATCCGGGCCGGGGACGAAATACCGAGTGTCCTGGAAGGTACAGAAGTACATGCCGTTTGACGTAGTGAAGAGTTCCGGTGACTGGTACCGTGTGAAAGATCTCGACGGTGATATTCATTGGATTCACAAACAACTTGTGACGTCTCGCTATTATTGTGCCGTCATCAAGTCGACGACGGCCAACATGCGTACCGGGCCAGCAAATCACTACCCGCAAAGCCCAATCTACCCGGTGGCGAACCACTATGACTCCTTTCGACTCTTGAAGCAAAAGGAGAGCTGGGCGTACGTTGAAGATCCGGATGGGGATAAGTTTTGGGTACACCGTTCTCTTATTTGGGTGCACTAGCACTGCTGGCCATTTTCTTTTCTAGCTTGTTCCAGTATGCTACGCGCCACAAGTATTGAGGGTTACGCTATGAAAAAAACTTTGATCGTTACGGTGCTATCAGTGTTGATGCTTGCACTGGGGTACGTATTGCGACCGACCGAGGCTCCTTATTTGGGCGTGGAAGCTAGTGGTGCAACCGATGCCGAAAGCTCCACGGCCGCAGTGCCGGGCGGCGACACGCCAGCCACAGAGGCAGTTGAAAATGCGGCGGGCGACGACGAGCCGACTGGCGAGCCAGCTCCCGCAGCGGACGCGGAGCCAGAGCCAGAAGATTAACATTCACCATAAATATTTAATTATACTTATTAATTCCAGGTGCTTGCCGGGTGGCTCAAAGCTGGCAAGCGGCTCGTGTTTGACAAAAAGCCCAGCCTGCGGATAAGAGGGAAATCTTTGGGTCGGTTCTAGATTGGAGCGGCGCAGGAAGAAAAAGCGCGTTGCGGCAGATTGTTTTTGGGAAAGTTTATACGAAAAGCGACTTCATTGGTTCGCGTTGAGGGCAACATCGTTTATATTAAGGTATTAACGCTTACGAGTTTGGATTAAATATTGGCTGCTAAGTCTCTCGTCATAGTCGAGTCTCCCACCAAAGCAAAAACGATACGGAAGTTTCTCCCAAAAAACTTTGTAGTCGAAGCTAGTATGGGACATGTGCGAGATCTCCCACAATCGGCGGCGGATGTACCTCAAAAGTACAAAAAGGAAGCGTGGGCGCGCATCGGCGTCAACATCGAACAAAATTTCGAGCCTTTATATGTGGTGGTCAAGGGGAAAGCCAAGGTCATCTCCTCGCTCAAGGATAAGCTAAAAGGGGTGGACGAGCTGTACCTGGCTACTGACGAAGACCGCGAAGGGGAAAGTATTTCCTGGCACTTGATTGAGCTTCTGCGGCCGAAGGTCCCGGTAAAGCGCATGGTATTCCATGAAATCACCAAGGGCGCGATTCAAGAGTCATTACAGCATTGTCGCGAGATCGATAAGCGCCTTGTCCAAGCCCAGGAAACGCGCCGAATTTTGGATCGGTTGGTCGGTTATACCTTATCTCCGCTTATCTGGAAAAAGATCGCTTTTGGTCTTTCTGCCGGGCGCGTGCAGTCCGCTGGTCTAAGGCTTATTGTCCAACGCGAGCGCGAGCGATTGGAATTCAAAAAAGCCTCCTATTGGGATCTCAAGGCGGAAGTTGAAAAGGATGGCAAGAAGTTTGAAGCGCGTTTGGTGGGAGTGGGCGAGAAGAAAGTTGCCACCGGAAAAGATTTTGATGAGAAGACGGGTCAGCTTCTCAAGGCCAGTGATGTGCTCTTGGTGGACGAAGCCAAGGCCAACGGTCTTGTGGAAGCTGTCAAAAGCACGCCTTGGCAGGTAACAAAAGTAGAGGAAAAGATGGTCACGGCGCGGCCATCTCCTCCTTTTATTACGTCCACTTTGCAGCAGGAAGCGAACCGAAAACTTAATCTGTCTGCGCGGGATACGATGCGGGTGGCGCAAACCCTGTATGAGCAAGGGTTGATTACTTATATGCGTACTGACTCCCCCAACCTCAGCAAGGAGGCGTTGGTGGGCTCGCGTAAGGCTGTGGAGCAGTTGTTCGGCAAAGAGTTTCTTTCGGATGAACCCCGTCAGTTTACCGCAAAATCGAAGTCCGCACAGGAAGCCCATGAGGCCATTCGGCCGGCGGGTGAGGACTTTGTCATTCCTGCCGAGAGCGGCCTAACCGGGAAAGAGCGGGCGCTCTATGAGCTTATCTGGAAGCGTACCGTGGCTTCTCAGATGGCGGAAACGAAAAAACTTTCGATGAGTATTCGACTGCAGGCGGGAGAATCTGTATTCGCTGCGTCTGGGATGAAGATTGCGTTTCCGGGCTTTTTGCGTGCCTATGTGGAAGGCAGTGACTCACCCGATGCGGAACTGGAACAACGCGAAGTCATTCTTCCGGAGCTGAATGAAGGCGACACCGTCAAGCCCGTGAGCGTAGAGGCCCTTTCGCACGAAACCAAACCCCCCGCGCGTTTTACTGAAGCTTCGTTGGTCCAGCGTTTGGAAAAAGAGGGCATTGGCCGGCCTTCTACCTACGCGAGCATTATCGGAACGATCCAAGAGCGTGGCTATGTAAAAAGGCAAGGCAACGCGCTTAGCCCGACTTTTACAGGAATGGCTGTGGTGCAACTGCTCGAGCGGCACTTTTCCGAGCTGGTGGATTACAGCTTTACCTCGGAGATGGAACGTTCGCTCGATGAGATTGCGCAAGGCGATCGAGAGTGGTTGCCCTATCTGAAGAATTTTTATTTGGGCGATAAGGGCTTGCTGGAGCAAGTTCAGAAAAAAGAAAAGAAGATCGATCCCGATGAGTCTCGCCAGGTGGATCTTCTCGATCTCAAGGACATCAGCTTACGAGTGGGGCGCTTTGGAGCCTACCTTGTAAAAGAAGGCAACGGTGGAGACCCTGTGCGAGCTTCGATCCCCGAGGATCTCGCACCTGCTGATCTCACTGAGGAAATGTTGCAGGAAATTTTGGAGGCCTCGGAAAAAGGGCCTCAGTCGCTAGGAAAAGATCCTGAGACAGGGAAGGACATATTTTGTTTGTTGGGACGCTATGGTCCATACGTCCAATTGGGCGAAATGATCCCGGATGGACCTAAGCCCAAAAGAGCTAGCGTGCCAAAGGGCACAGATTACCGGCAGCTTACACTTCCGCAGGCTTTGAAGCTTCTAAGTTTGCCTCGCGAGCTTGGCAAGCACCCTGATACAGGAGAAATGATCGTCGCCAACAACGGACGTTTTGGTCCGTATGTGGTACACCAGCGTGATTTCCGGTCGCTTAAAAAGACGGATGATGTGTACACGGTCGATCTAAAACGAGCTCTAGAAATATTGGCGGAGCCCAAACGCGGACGAGGCGGGGCTAAACTCATTCGCGAAGTGGGAGTGCATCCGGATACGGAAAAGGGAATTTACCTCTATGAGGGTAAGTACGGCGTCTACATTAAGTACCGGTCAAAAAACATTGGCTTGCCCAAGGATACCAAGCACGAGACGTTGACGTTAGAGCAAGCGTTGGAGCTTATTGAGGGTGGGAGCAAAGCCAAAGGCGGCAAGCCGGACAACATGGTAAAAAAGACTGTCAAGGCGAAGCGGGCGGCAAAGAAAAAGAAAAAAACCGCGGCCGCAGCGGCCTCCGATCCGTCGACAGAAGTCGAGTCCCAGAGTTAGCTACAGCGTCCAATTGACAAGGGCGGATTGCAGGTCCGTCGCCGTATATTTTCCGTTCTCATCGATTTGAACGTGCGATGCGACGGTCTTGGGATCGTGCGTAAAGTAAAGGAGCCACTTTTGAGCAACCGCACTTTGGTAAAGTGTTGATTTTTCTTCAACGAGCCGTTCTGGAAAGCGATCGTAGCCCATAGTGATAGGGAGCGGCACCCAAGCTGTCCCCGGTATCAAATCTCCACAAAAGACCACCGTTGTTCCCGCTCCTTTGATGCGAGTGTGCATCTGCCCGGGTGTGTGCCCTTCAGAAAAAAAGAACGACAGTTCTTTTGGGAGGCTGGGGTCGTGTTCTTTATCGACGACAAGTAGTCGCCCCGTACGCTTCAGCTTTTCCGCAAGGCCGGGCACAAAAGAGGCACGATCCCGAAGGTGCGGGCGCTGGGCACGGCGCAGGGCTTCGGCGCCCACTACGTAACGGGCCTTGGGAAATAGAAGCTCCGGTGTTCCCGGCTCCTGAGCCGCCGCGTAGGGCGGCAGAATGCCGCCCGCGTGATCAAAATGTAAGTGCGAAAGAATAACGAGATCTACCTGATCCAGAGTTACACCTGCCCCGTTCAAGGAGTCGGGCAGAACGTTGCGATCTTTTGGTTCAACACCAAAACGATCGGCCAGTTTGGGATCCATAAAAGCACCGATCCCAGCTTCACACAAAACCCAAAGTCCACCAATTCGGGCAAGAAGCGCTCGGCACGCGAGCTCAATGCGCCCGCGCGTATCCGGTGGGTTCCAGTTCTGCCAAAGCGCACGCGGGACATTCCCGAACATGGCGCCCCCATCTAGCCACTGGCGGTTTCCTTCAACGCTCCAAAGATGCACGGGTTCAGACATCTACACTCCAATCGTAATCTATGATGAGCGGCGCATGATCGGAAAATTTTTTCCGACGATAAATCTGCACCGCGCGTACTCGATCCCGCAGCGAGGGAGATACAATTTGGTAATCAATACGCCACCCCACGTTGTTTTCGTAGGCTCGCCCCCGGTTGGACCACCAGGTGTATTCATCAGCTTGCTGATTCAGCACTCTAAAAGCATCGACGAACTTGCCGGGTTCAAGGAGGCGGTCCATCCACGCGCGTTCCTCAGGAAGAAAGCCCGAGTTTTTTTGATTGGATCGCCAATTTCTAATATCGATCTGTTTGTGGGCGATGTTGAAATCTCCGCAGAAAATTGCCGGTTTGCCGCATAGCTTTTTGGAGCACCGATCGAAGGCGTCGAGAAAACTGTACTTTGCTTGTTGCCGCTCATCCCCCGAAGTGCCTGACGGGAAGTATACAGACGCGATGCTCAGGTTCCGAAAGTCCAATTGCAAATAGCGGCCCTCGCTATCGAGTTCCGAGTGGTCCAATCCAGTGTGGGTGGCCTTGGGCTTTTCGCGGCTCAGTACGGCAACGCCACTATAGCCTGGTTTTTCGGCCGGGTGATAAAACGCATGGAAGCGTTCTTGTTTTTGCAAGATGTGAGGTAAGTCCGATTCGCGGGATCGGATTTCCTGCAAGCAAATGACGTCGGCCTGCTGCCTCAGCAACCAGGGCCACAGTCCCTTGTTGAAAGCCGAGCGTAGGCCGTTCACGTTGCAACTTAAGACGCGCATGTGCTTATTCATAGCAGACGTGCGTGGGAGAGATCAACTTAGCGATAGCGCGGCTCGGTGCAAGTTGGAGTCGCCCAGTTCTTCGCAGAACGCCTTCCATGCCCTAGGTTCGGGGCCCGCCCATTTTAGATCCGAGAGCGATTCGCGCAATGGCACATCCGTGCGGAGGGTGGCCAGTTGCTTGTAGAGAGCGGCTTGTTCGCGTGCGCCGTTCAGCGAGGCTGCAAGTCGGGTAGCCCCACGCACTTTTGGCTTCCATTTTTCGGGATCGGTGGGAATCTTTTCCAGATGTATGTAGCAGGAAAGCAGCGTGCTTGCCGATTTCGCTCCCCAACCGGGAATACCCGGGATGCCATCTGCGCTGTCTCCTGTGAGGCCAAGGTAGTCGGGAATGCTCTTGGGGCCGATCCCAAATTTCTTATGGACTCCTTTTTCGTCGAGAAACTTGTGGCGCATCCTATCCCAACATACGATTCGTGCTCCGTTTACGCACTGCGCGAGGTCTTTGTCCGGAGAGCACAAAAAAAGGCGGGTTACGTTGCGGTTTCTTGAATACTTGTCTGCCCCCGTTGCCAGAGCATCGTCTGCCTCAAATTGTCGCATGCCCCATACGGGGATTCCCAGAGCTTGCACCGCTTTTTCAGCGATTGGAAACTGTGCCCACAATGCGGGATCAATGCCTTCGCCGGTCTTGTAACCTGAAAAAAGTTGATTGCGGAATGATTCGATTACTGTGTCAAAAGCGCACGCGACATGGGAGACGTCTGGATCTTTGAGGAGGATCAATAAACTTCGCAGCAAACTTCGTACGGCAGCGCGTTCCCTACCTTGCGGATCTTTGTACGACGGGGCTCCGTAAAAACCTCTAAAAAGCTCAAATGTACCGTCTACGAGATGTACGTGCATAAAAAAAGCCCGCCTCTTGTGAGGCGGGCCTTCTTAGGAACTACCACACGCTTTAGTTTTGCGCGACCAGAATCCGGTCACCGTTTCGGGTGATAAGATAGATCTGGTAGGTGGGGTTGTAGCCCACCTTTACTTTTTCGCTGGCAAAATTTTGAGTTGGCAGCTGTGGTTGCAGTTCTCCGTGGACAGTTTCGCGACCTCCTAAAATGGCCTCGTAGCCGATCGCGCCACGTCCGTATACGGTGCACTCCACGTGCGATTTGGGCGTGAAGAAATTGCCACCGGTTTTTACGGAGCAAGACGCTGTAAGTGGTGTCCCTTGATCTTGTAGTGCGCGCGTCAGTTGGTTGAGTTCGAACTGAAC
>JAGQZV010000039.1 GCA_020435295.1 Bdellovibrionales bacterium
ACCCAGGCACAATGGCAACGCAATCAGGAAAACCAAAAACCCGGAAATGACGTCTTGTTTGAAATTGTTCCTAATCCCTCGCGGAACGTTCGAATTAGAAAAACTTGTCTGGACCATGTTCAACTCCCAACCTTATTAGGTCATGTGCGACCGGAAAAGGGCTATTCGCGCCGAATGTGCGGCGAGATTCAAAACATTTTGTTCTAAAGGCTGGGAGGGGCGCGGTTGGACTCGGGATGGTGCTGAAACGCTTGAAAGTTATGAGGTAAAGCAGCGTCTTCAAGAGGAAGTACCGGCGCCACTGTAAGAAAACCGACTACATCCCCAGTACGCAACGTCTTTCGTTTGCTAAACTTGTTTTCCGACTCATATTCACCAAAAGACTGATGGGTGGCGAGGCCGGAGTAGCGTGCAGCGGGGCAAGACCAAGAGTGGGTAGGCGTCGAGCAGGCCGCCTGCAAAACGCGGGGGTCAGGTAAGGCCCCCTCGCCCAAAATCGGATAAAAAAATGTAATAAATCCAAGTGCTAACCCAAACACGGAGAAACCCATCCCAAGTTGTACAAATTGATACGCCGTTTCTTAACAGCTATATCTTGTTATCGTTCGTTTCAACCAAAACTATAATTAAGAAACACAGCCGGGATATGCACCATCAGATTGGGGGCAGAGCGGTTGAATACCCACCGGAAAATTCCATTCTTATTTCCAGTGCCAATCGTTAGAATGAGACTAATCGGGAGGGTCGATGCCAACCGCGTGGTTAACTGTACTTCTTCTTATCCTCAGCAACATCTTCATGACATTTGCATGGTACGGGCACTTACGGTTTAAAGACAGACCGCTGCTAACGGTAATCATCGCATCGTGGATCATCGCTTTTTTTGAGTACTGCCTACAAGTTCCGGCAAACCGAATCGGACATGGGCATTTTACGGGACCCCAGCTGAAGGTGATCCAAGAGGGCATTACCTTCGGCGTCTTCGTGGTGTTCAGTTGGTATTATCTACACGAACGCCCCACACTCTACGATCACATCGCCTTCCTACTGGTCTTAGCTGGAGTAAGCGTGAGCGTGCTGCAACCCAAGTCCTAAGGTACTTCTCCCGCAAGCGGGTAGATCGGCTCTAAGTCCACCGGAATGCCTTCGGCTTCTGCACGCTCCAAAATAGCTTTCATTTCCGCGCTCAGCGCGGTGTGTGCATCCAACAGCTGTTTGGCGCCAGCGTAGTCTCCCTTTGCCTCGATAAGAAGCAACTTGTTCAGCAAGTCTTTGACCACACCCTGAATTTTGCTCTCATCCACGCTGAATTTTTGAGTTTTAGCATCAAAAAGGATGGCACCCTGCGAGACATAATAATTAAACTGCAGGGCCACGGCCCGGCCGTGGGCACTTTCCACACCAAACCGCACCGAACGAAACGCGCTCGCCAAATTGGTGCGGTACATGTTTTTTTCTAAGTTTTTGTCTACAACACCCTTGTCTACCAAATACTGTAACGCCCAAAGTCCGCCCACATCGGCTTTGGCCTCCTCGATTGCGGAGTAAAGATTCTTCAACTCATGGCGCGCGGTCGTCTTGCGGCCGTCGACTTCGATCTCGTGCGGGCCAATACCGTGCACCAATTCGTGCATCAAAACGTGAGTAAAAAAGGCCTCGAAATCTACATCGCCCTTCTGCTCACTAGCCAGCGCTGCTTCGGCAAGCGGCAACAAGATCTTGCTGAACTTGGACTCATTCAAATTCTTCATCATCACTTTCTTGCTACCGGCCTCTGTAATGACCTTTTCATCGTTGGGGAGATTAAAGGCGATCGACATCACACCTCGTCGGGCATCCCCGGAACTAAAAACAATGTCTACGGCCTTGATAGGTGTACTCTTTCCTATGGAGGGGTTCTTGTATTCGTCTGGCATCGGGAGATTGTTCTCCAACTCCTGCAAATACCTGCTGAAGGTGGCTAACTTCGCCGTGGAGGCGTCGTCTCGAATGGCCACCACCGCTTCAAAGGCGGCCTTGTACCCAAGTAGTTGGTCTTCGTAGGTTTCGTAAGGTCCAATCGTGACATCAATAGGCGCATCCAGAGCCAGCCACGCTAGATCGGACTCATAGTAGTCATCGCTGAGGAAGGCCTCCGCCCGGCTGTTTAGGAATTTTCGAAGGGTTTCATTTGTGGTTAGCTCGGCGGCTTTCTTTAGCTCCCTGGCTGCCGGCTGCAAGTACTTTGAGTACTCTTCGCTGTAAGAAACTAGACGAAATCCACTGTCTGATTTGCGGACCACGGAAAAGAAACCCCGTGCTTTTTCCTGCTCCTCCGCAGAAAGGGTCGCCACCCACTCCGAAAATTTTTCTTTGGTTAGATCGGCAGGATAGAAGTTAGCCCCCACAGGTTTTTCCGGAACATTCGGCAAAAACGCATCGTCACCGTCCAAACGGGACCACGGACCCATGTTAATCTTGAAGTAATGCAGGCGCTTCTTGCCCAACTCTGAAGTATCCGCTTCCAGTTTACTTCTCAGAGCCAAGTTCTCTGACCATACTTGTTCCGCAAACAGATCCTGCAAATACCGAGACCCTTCAATAATGTGCTCGAGCGCCGCTCGATCACCTTCCGATAGGTGCGAGGTATTCGCCGCCAAAACGGTGGGGGAGAACCTAACGATCATTTTTTGAACACCCTCGGGAGTATTTGGGATCGTATTCTTGTCTTTGGCCACGCAAACCAGCCAGGTACCCAGAAACCCAACAGCTGCGACTAAAGCAAAAACCTTGAATGGACGCATAAAACCCCCTACTTTTCATGACACAGTTATGCCATAGATTGCAGGTAGGCAGCAATAGCGAGTGAGAATTACTTCTTTTGCCAAGGAAATTTGGGGAACCGGAAAATCGGCCAGCGCCTGGGCTTTTCCGTGGGCTTGTCAGCGCTCGGATCGGGACGGTGATCGTCCTTCTGTTCGGGAGCGTGCGGCCGAAACTTGGACGTATCAAGAGTCTGGTAGTACTCGAGATCCTGACCAAAATTGGGGGCCAGCATGGCAAAACTCTTCCCTTTAGAGTCATCGGCACACACGCCCAGTCCAAACATAGCAAGCCCAGCCAAAGGCTGCTCAAATTGAGCCATGTCACCCCCAAAGGTTCTAAACATCCCGGCCGATTCGTCCCACTCGCCATGCAGAGACCGTCTCACCGCGCTGGCGGCTGTCTCATACCGGGCCTTGTCTTGCGGGAAGTCGCGTGCCAGTAACGCTAACGCCCCCGCTACCGCCGTAGCACCCGAATACATATAATAAGGAGCCACGTTGCGGCGCTGGTCGTGGTAGGAGTTTCCATTGTTCCTGGTGACACTGCCCTTTAGCGGGAAAAGGTTCGTCCAGAAATACTCAATAGCCCCTTCGAGCTCCTTGCGTGCTTCGAGCTTTTTCTCAGGTGCCGCATGAATGTAGCGGGCCAGATAAATCGCAGGTACGCGCGCAGCAGGCCCTTCTTCAAGAGCAGACTTGTGCTTACAAGACTCCTCCGAGATTTTCCCACGGGCATCCTTTACCAATGTATAGGGAAGCGCGTAGGGACTGCCATTTACGCGGGAGCAGGTCTCTACAAAATCATTCAAGAGCGCCATCGCTTTATTGGTGGCCTCATTCTTTCGAGGCATGGCGAGCAGGTTGTAGGCAAAGTGGAAAGACGTGTCATGCAAACGGCTATCCCCTGTTGGGAAGTCTCGCGGATTGCTGAAATCCTCAATAAGAGACTCCTCAAATTGGAGCTTTGCCGCTTCAGGATTTCCGGAAACCAGTTTGCCCAAAGACTTATAGCGTTGGTCGAAAAATAGGGAAAAACTCTTTCCGTAACTCTTTGAGACGGGATCACTGTCCACATCTTTACTTGCAGTGTTGGTCTTGAAATCTATCCAAGTCGCGCCCCAGCTTTTCAGCAATTCATTGAAAACTTCCGAAACCTCGCTCTGATTGGGACAATAGTTGAGTGCTTCCAGTGCAAATCGCATTTGGACCGAAGCAAAAGCGTAATCACGCGACCCTTCCGAAAGACTGTGCAACCGGCTAGGTCCCAGTCTCCATTTGTCGCGGTTCCTCCTATTGAAAAGTCCGCAAATGTTCTCGCACATATCCTTAGTGTCAGCCTGACTCTCCGTCGCGCGCGCCATCTTCCACAAGAACTCCGTTCGGTGTGGGTAGCCCGCCTGGTCCATGTAATCCAAAACCTGATCCAAAACCGGAAGACCGTTTCTTCCGTCGTTGTTATCCAGATTGCGCCCGCGAATATCGACTAGATCCGAAACCAGACTTTGGAGATGTTGAAAGTCCTTCGTATCGCCGAGACGAGACAGGGCCGAAGCCCCAATCAACGCCCGATCTCTTAGTTGCTGGGGAGTGAGCTCATCCGCGGAAAAAGACTTGAGAAAACGATCAAGCTGATCGAGTTGGGTCTTAGGCGCCAAAAAGCCGCCCGCTTCTAGGTCCCCGTTCTTTTCATCAAAGTTCATGAGCAAGGCGGTCTTATCGCCTGCGGCTCCATAAACTTGCCCTTGCTTAAACAAAAGATCCGGATAGCTAGGGTACACGGTAAAGTAATCCCGGCTCCCATCGGGCAGGTCTCGATAGACTGTGTACGGCTCTGTCGGTTTTCGCTTATCTTTTTCAACGTACGGATACTCAAGAAAATTCTGCTCAAAGCCATGCCCTAACATCATCGTAAAGTAGTCGCGCACCGCATTCGCTTGCAGAAACTCAAGCGGGTTTTCAGCCTTCAGTTCCTGAATTCGCATCGCAATTTTGCGTTCACAATCCTTGCGCGCCCACGGAGGGAGCTGGCGGAGTCGATACGCGAGCCGCTCACGATCTTCTTCGCGCATTAGCGTAATGCGAATGTCGCGACAGCCAGACAGCACATCTTCCATTGGGTCCACCGGCCACGCCTTGTCGTTCGGCCAAAATGGAGAAAGCGAAAGTTTGATCTCGGGTTCAGGAGGAGTCCTAAAAATATCCTGAAAGGGTTCAGCCTGAACGGAGAACCCAAAACCAACTAAAAGAAGACTGAGAATTAAACCCATGCGCTAGCGCTCCTACCCTGGTTAGCGCCAAAGTAGGGTGCAATAGAAGTGCCGGCGAAGGCCTGTATTCTCGCTGTAAACGCACCAAAAAACCCTGTGTTTTTGAGGTCCAACAACGAAACAGACAGCATGTGTGTCTATCGCGCAGTGCAGATTACAAAGAAAATACAGGCAGCACTCGCAGGGTTCCTAGGGAGTTTCCAAAGTAATGACAAAATTGGACAACATCCCCTCGACATGCAACAAACCGTCGCTGACGTAAAAGTGGGGGCGAAAGGGCGACTCGCGAACAATACGGAAACTCGTACCGTCCTCCACACGCTCTCCGCCATCGAAGTTGAAGTAACTTACCGGACTGATTCCAGTAGGTGCACCCTCAGAAACCTGCGCTTGCACATGGCGCACTACATCCTGCGGCGCTAATAGCTCTACGTCGCCGCCTTCCACGAGCACTTGCCAATCGCCTTGCACGAACTGCATGGGAAACTGAACATACTCATTGGGGAGCCCTGTCCACCATTGCGCAAGGACGGAGGACCCATCCTGATAAAGCGAGAGGCCGGGCTCAAATGGATGCCCGGTCCCATTGACGAGGTTTTCGAAAACGAACGGCTCTCCCGCGCCGCCCACGGTCGCGCGAAGGGAAAAACCCACCTCCACATGCTCCGGCCTAAATTGCAGTGGCGCCACGGGGCTGCCTTCCCTCCTAAATGTAAGCTGGCAACTTGTTATCGTTGCTTCGACAGTCTCAGTCGCACCGTAGGCAGTGCCGACTAAGATGGTAGCAAAGAAAAGAAGAAGTGTTGCCCTTGACCGCACGGAACCCCCTTTTTTGAGTCTCTGACTCTGCCTAAAGTAATACGCAGCGTCAACCCATGGTTCTACCCGCTATTGCTCGGCTGCAAAGGATAGGATCATCAATAGCCGCCGTCGTTGCGGGTACGAACGGTGCAAGGTGCGTGAGTTAAATACGGTTAACTGTTGCGGGGGGGAGACCTTCTCCGCGCTGCCTTCGCCGCACAACACTATGCCCTTCGAACGCGGCATTAGTTCAATGTTCACGCCGTAATCCTCGTAGTTGTGGACGTGGGGGTCCTCGATAAGTCGCTGATCCCGATCACTATTTAAATAGAGGAGGTGAACATTGCTAAGCGGGCGCGGGTTTGGAATCCTGGCATTAAGGGTGTGCGCAACAAATTGGGCAAATTTCGCCACAGGACGAAGAAGTTCTGCTACCGGAGCTAGGCGGTTTGGAACTCCGAGGACCATCCAATTGTCAGGGAAGGAAGCAACGCTTAACCGAGAGTCGCGGTACCAGTGCAGTTGTATTCCGCTCGCCCCACCCAACGCTTCGGTAGTCTCGTCGAAGAGCGTCTCTACAAACGCGTCATTCACGCGTTCTCGCAGATCAATGGCACGGGTTTGGGGCTCTTTCGAGGCCCAATCAAAATCACGCAAGCTCTCAAAACGAACCTCTTCCTCCCGCTGCAGAGGAGACGTCCAAGGGAAACCGGAGTCAAAGGTATCCGCACCACACCCGTCAGGGCGCATTGCCGCGAAAACGGCAGAAGCCACCAACATACTTAGAACGATAAGTGACTTGTAAAAGGACTCTGGACACATACTAAGCCTCTGCCGCGTGCCCCACTCCCGAAGCCCGGTTTGATAACAAAACTCGCGTCAAAAAACCACTAGAACTCATAAGTCTTCATTAATACTTCGAAAAATTTCTTTGCAACGCGCTTGCCCAAAACAACCCCTTCGGCGACAATCCCCGGCATGACGGCTTACTTAGTACATTGGCTATTAGCCACCCTTACGCTACTTATTACGGCACAGCTCGTTCCTGGAATTCGCATCACGAGTTTTGGTGCGGCGCTTTTTGGGGCTCTAGCCATCGGCCTAGTGAACATGCTGGTGTGGCCCGTTCTCGTCTTTCTGACCCTGCCACTCACCGTACTCACCTTTGGCTTGTTTCTTTTTTTCGTGAACGGAATCGCTTTAAAAATCAGCGCCGGTTTGTCCCCCGGATTTGAAATTGAAGGATTCTTCCCGGCGGTTCTTGGCTCCATCGCCCTCACTCTGGTGGGGTACTTTGTACGGTACGTATTTTCCAGTATGATGTAAAAGTCGGGGTCTTCTACAATTCTCTACTGGTCACAAACGCTGGGTAAATAACGTCCCGTCATAGATTCGGAGGTCAACTTGTTTTGCCGCTCCTTTCTTCTGCTTGGCACACTTCTGCTAAGCAGCGTCGCACTAGCTGCACCAAGCAAACAACCCCATATAGAGGTGGAACTCGTGGCCGCAGCGCAAGGCTACGTTCCTGGAGAACCTTTGGGTTTGGGGATACGATACAAGACCGATCCGCATTGGCATATCTACTGGTCAAATCCTGGCGATTCCGGTGAACCCGTAAGAATCGACTGGAAAGCTCCACAGGGAACCACCTTTGGCCCGATCCAGTGGCCCCAACCCAGACGCATCGCGGCTGGTGCGTTAACCAACTATGGCTATGAAGGAGAAACCTTGCTTGCGAGTGAGATGCAAGCTGATGCAGGAACGCGTGGTCCGATGGCTATTCAGGCTACGACAAAATGGCTGATTTGCAATGAGGGATGTATTCCTGGCGAGGCCACGTTGTCCCTATCTCTACCGCAGGCTAAGTCGGTGAAGCCTTCCAAATGGGCAAAACTTTTTGACAAAAGTGCCAAACAAGTGCCCACACCCTGGGAGTCTCAATCGTTAAGGGTCACTATTGAAGAGCGGAAAGTTCGGATCGACTTTAATTCCGAAATACCCCCTACGGATTTTTTCCCCACCGCAGAGGGCATTTTCCCAAACACACCGACGCCCACGATCCAAAGCAGCGGGAACTCGCACCGAATTATTCTGAACCTGAAGCCCAACGCTAGCACTCCGAAAAAACTAGAAGGAGTCATGAGCCTTGCGGACGGGAGCGCCAAGACGGTTTCCCATTCCGTTTCCGCACCGCGCTCAGAAACATCGATGTTATCCATGCTTCTGTTCGCCCTACTCGGCGGTTTCTTGCTGAACCTCATGCCTTGTGTTTTTCCCGTACTTTCCATTAAGGTGCTTGGATTCTTTGAGCAGTCGCGCGCAGATAAGACCCATGCAACTGCACATAGTATTTCCTATCTGTTTGGAATCCTCGTTTCCTTCTGGCTGTTGGTAGCGGGATTACTCATCGTTCGCGCCGGCGGCACCCACATCGGATGGGGCTTCCAATTGCAGTCGCCAATCTTTCTGGCTGTTCTCAGTTTCATTTTTGTTGCAGTGGGGATGAACCTTCTCGGGGCCTTTGAGTTCGGCGGAAATTTCATGGGGATTGGCCACGGCCTTTCGCAAAAGTCGGGAGTCGCAGGTTCCTTTTTCACGGGCGTTTTGGCAACGCTAGTCGCTACTCCTTGCACGGCGCCTTTTATGGGAGTTGCGATCGGTTTTGCGCTCTCTCAGCCTGGATGGGTCACCTTTCTAGTTTTCACCGCCATTGGAGTCGGCATGGCGTCTCCTTACGTGTTACTCGCAGCCTTTCCAAAACTCATTGCCTACCTACCAAAACCAGGGGCTTGGATGGAAACCTTTAGGCAATTCCTCGCATTCCCGATTTTTTTGACGGTACTCTGGATTCTGTCCGTCATTGGCGAACAAACCGATCCGCATCGTCTATTCGTACTCCGCATCAGCTTGCTGGTGTTTGCGATGGGTTTGTGGGCATACGGGAAAACCGGCTGGAGAAAATGGCAGGCAGTTTTTTCCATCGTGTTTGTCCTTGCCGGTCTTGGAGTGGGCCTACGGGATCTGAAACCCGCTCCTAAGGTGCAAATCACCGAAGGCGAATGGCAAACCTTCTCTGAAGAACGACTCACCGAACTGCGTGCGGCCAACGTTCCCATATTTATTGATTTCACTGCTTCCTGGTGCATTACTTGTCAGGTGAACAAGCAGGCAGTTTTAGACACCCAACCCATTCTAGATAAGTTCAAGGAGAAAGGTGTCGCTCTACTACTCGCAGATTGGACGAATCAGGATGAAGCGATCTCAAAACGCCTCGAGTCGTTCGGACGCAATGGCGTTCCGCTATATGTCTTCTACAGCGGGAAGGAAGGTGCTGAGCCTGTCCTGCTCCCGCAAATCTTAACCAAGGAAACAGTGTTACAAGCACTGAGTTCCATCTAATGGAGGCCCCCCAATGAAGTACCCAAAATTCGCAACCACACTCCTTGGAATGGTTGCCATCGCCGGACTGACCGCTTTTTCCGGCAAATCAACGTCTAATGAGATTAAGATCGGTTCAAAGGCCCCCGCTTTTACCGCCAAAGACAGCAATGGCAAAGAGCGCAGTCTAGGCGATTACAAAGGGAAGTACGTCGTGCTCGAATGGCTCAATCACGGCTGTCCATATGTCCGTAAGCACTATGATAGCGGAAACATGCAACGAACCCAGGCCGATGCAAAGAAAAAGGGAGCTGTTTGGCTTTCGATCGTTTCGTCGGCAGAAGGGAAGCAGGGCTACATGACGCCCGCTGAAACCAATGCCGCAATTAAGAAGAACAAGAGCAACGCCGACGCGGTCTTGTTGGACGCAGACGGGAAAATTGGACTCGCCTACGGCGCTAAAACCACACCGCACATGTTCATTATCGATCCCAAAGGCACCGTAGTGTATCAAGGGGCCATCGATAGCATCCGTTCCACGGACACGGATGACATCATCAAAGCAGAAAACTATGTCTTAGCCGCATTCAGGGAAATAAAATCGGGCAGCACAATCAAGACAGCGGCAACAGAGCCTTACGGCTGTGGCGTGAAATATCAGTAAGTAACTGGCCTTGAAAGCCCGGTGCCCATAGGGTGCCGGGCTTTTTTTATTCAGGTATCGGAACGCTCGCCATTCTATACGGCATTTCGTGCACGTCAGTGCTAAACAAGAGCGCGGTTCCGGCTAGCAAACTAAAACCATAAAAGCGTGCATCGTTGTAGAGTATTTTGGGCGATTCCAGCGAGTCCCCCAGTAATTTCACATCCCAGTACAACGTCCCGAGCTGCCCTGAAGCACTCCCGTCCCCTGGAACCGAATAGCTTGCATAGAGGCGCACCTGACCGGATCTCGGGTCAATATTGGGAAGCTCCAGTTGGACGCCACTCACTTGGAGCCACTCCGGTAAATTGGGTGTCATCGCAGGAAGTAGATTCCATTTCATCAAGTCAATTGAAGTCGCCAATCCAAAACCGGGTCCCACGCGACCTGCCTGTTTGGCTTTTGTGGCAAATACCATGACCCAGCAATTCAATGTGTTGTGCCAAAAAACCTCTGGATCTCGCCACGCGGGAATAGCTCCGTCCGAGTCTTCGAAAGCGTAGTTCCATTTAATTTCGGGTTTCAGAATTGGCTCCGACTTAGAAAACCGGTGGCCATCTTTAGAAATGGATAGAGCGATGTGTTGGTTCCTCCCAGACGACTCGCCCCGCGTGTGGAACAGATAGTAGAACCCCTCGTGAATCACCAATTTCCCTGACCAATACGCCAGCTCGTCAGGCGACTTCTTTTCTAAAACAACGCCAACGTGGTACCAAGTCTTTCCATCTGCTGACACAAAATGGCGAATAGCGGCTTCGTTATGGGCAGATTTATCGAGCGAACTTAGACCCAGGTGAGTACCGGCCGTCTGCGAGTAGCGGTGGTAGATCCGGTACCGTGCGTCCCACGCCCCCCAATTGTCCCACAGGTTATGCTTGTCACCGTCAAAGGCATCGGGCACCAAAAAGTTTTGCGCAAAATATCGCTCAACACTTTTCGGAATCGGACCATGCGCGGCGATGGCAAGGCGGCAGAGACTGGCCAACGTAGGGGAGGTGGACGCAATACTAGAGGTTGAAAAAAGTACCGCTAGAAACCCAACCCAAAGCCCTCTTGCCATTCTTCGGTTCTGACAGGGCGCGCCACGACCGGCAAGTGCCTGCGCTAAGCAACCATAAATATTGGATCATTGGGCTGCTACTTTGACGACAAAGCGCAACACTTAGTTCTGTGGTCTGGGCCGGGAGACTCGGGTCGGCGCGTCATCATCCACAATGACGCGTGGGGCCCGGTAGCCATTCACAATGGGCAAAATACCAACAGTCTGCGGATCCACGTACGTCAATTGCCCCTCCATCCGCAGCACGCGGATCGCCTCGTGGGCCTGGTCCCAGTCGACAAAAGGATTTGGTGCCCGGTAATCAATGGCTTCTCCGGGCGTGGGGAGGTTGAGCGAAACAGTGTACTCCTCTTTTTTAGGAATCCCTCCGTAGCGCTCCGCCAACATAGACAGTGTGGTTTTCGCCTGTTCGGCATTCATCCCAAGCCCATTCGGTTTTTCAGTCCCAAGGTCTTGCCGGAACGCGCGAACCAAAAGCTCAGATGTAAAAATGAGTTCCGCTGCGCGACCGGGATCTCTTTCCATGAGCGGTAGCAAAAATTGCTTCGAATACACTGCAACAAACTCCTCCGAACTTCTGCCCGCACTTTCGAACCTTTCTGCCAGGGACGCTAGGCTTCCGAGCTCTTTCGTCGAAGTGGAAGGGTGGTGAACGACCATGGCCTTAAACGGTCCGATGCGTTTTTCCAAAGAGCGGCGAAACTCAATCATCTTTGCAATTGCGTACCCTCTATCGAAGGTTTCACTAGACATCTCCTCGCTCGTGATCTTGTACCCCAGAGCGATCTCGGCAAACAACTTTCGCATGGCAAAAACGTCGTGTTCCGGAGCAGGGGTTTCTCGAAAAACTTGCTCCACCGGCATGTAGATCGCTGTTCCCGATACCCCGTCGATACTGGGGTGAACTGTTTGCTTGTTAGAGGAGAGATCAAAATCCCCTAAGAGAACGGCTACCTCTGCAACCGGCATGTCGCCGGTATCCTTGGATGAAGTAGCGCCGGTTCCGGGATCCTTGTAAACCACAACTAAGTGAACGTTTGCCGCCTTGAGATCCCGGTGCACCACCCCGGATTCGTGCAAGAATGCGACGGCATCACCGATCTGCTTCCAAAGACCATACACGGCACCCGCCGGCGCATTAGGTCCCATGAAACGAGGATCCGACAGGCGCGTAGCCACCGTTTCTGGCACCCATTCGCTTTGCGTAGCACCAGTATCGGGATGAAAACCTGAGGGCACCAGGAGCGGCGGACGCCCGCTACGGCCGGATCGTTCCCACGCTTGGGCAAGGCTCAGTCGAAGTTCGTATTCCCACTTGCCGATATCAATCATCTTCGAAGTAGGATCGATGGGTACGCGTATCGCGACTTCTTTGTCTCCATTCACCACGCGAAATACGTAATTCATCCCGCCCTCGCTGTCGGGTACCGGACCAACCTCTTGCCCAGCAAACTCGCTAAGACGCTTCGCCAGTTCCGCAGGGCCTTGCGGTTGCGCATTCATACCAATGCTCTGCGCAATAGCTACGTGCGCGCGCCTGCAAGTGGTCTTGTCGTCCTTCTCGGCGGACGCGTTTGCGTGCAGCAACACAAGTAGCGATAAAATGATTTTCCAAACTGTAGACACCGCGAATACCCAATTTCTAGAAAACACCGCTTTGAGATGGAAGTTTCGTGCCAGAAAGGCGCGGCGTGCCGACCCTCCAAAACCTGGATTTTTGAGGACTTTCAGCCGTTCGCAAAAGAGGAGTTTTTCTATTTCCGACGATTTCTTTCGCACGTGTAAAACCGTAACGCGTTCCACCGTATCCCACTGGAATACGCAGTACTAACACCTAGCGAAATTCGAGTGAAAGAATCCCCTTATCGACCCGTTAAGACTTCTCGCTCCTCTCACCGATTGGGACGTAAATTGTTGATTTGTCGGTGATATAATGACGGCGCATTAACGATAACAAATCGCATCAATGCAGGGGAGAGGGGTCATGGGAATTCAAGAAATCAAGAAAAGTGGTCTGCTTTTTTTGTTCGTCGCATTTTGTTTAAGCTCGCTCGCCGACGGTGCGATCAAATTCAAAAACAACCCCACCCAACTCACTGCTTTCGCCGGTGAAACTTTCGACGTCAATCTTATCAGCCTGCTAAGTGAAACGGGAAGCGGCGGTAAGCTCGACTGGACTGAGGCGCCTTTTGGCAAACCAGCATGGCTAACAATCGACTCCGCCAATGATCGAATGTTCGGAAATCCCACGAATAGCGATCAGGGTGTAAGCCGATTCACATTCGCCGTGCAGGATGGCGACTCCGGTGCGATCACCCAAATGGAAATTACTGTACGCATCCCGCCCGTTTGGAACCAAGACCCGATTACGCTGAACAAGGCCTTTGAAGATTCTCCGTACAACGAGAGCGTGGTCAAACACTTGGATCACCCCGAGGCCACGCCGGTAACGTTCACACTTGTTGAAGGCACTTCCTGGATTAGCCTTTCTCCAGCTGGGGCGCTAAGCGGAACACCACTGCAGGCAAACGTTGGGCCGGTAAGTCTGCGCATCGCCTTCGAAACAACGATTGACGGAAGAGTCTTCTCTGCTCCTGCAACGTTCAACTTCCAGGTAGTGAACGTAAACGACGCACCCATTTGGTCTCAGAACCCGATCCAACTGGACCCTGCTAGCGAAGATACCCCTTACACTTTTAATATTGCACCTTTTGCTTCAGACGAAGACGGAAACTCACTGCAGTTTACGAAATCCTCTGGACCTGATTGGCTAAGCGTCTCTGCACAAGGTGTGATAAGTGGGACCCCAAGTGCCGCAGACATTGGAAATTTCACTCTCGTCGTACTTGTAACCGATGGTATCGCAGCACCCGTACCCGTAAATGCCAACGGTGTCGTGCAAAATGTAAATGACCCCCCCGTATGGAACGTGTCTAGCGTGGATCTTGGAACGGCACCGGAGGACAGCCCTTTTAGCTTTGATCTAGCGCCGCTAGCTTCAGACGAAGACAGCGAAACACTTAGTTTCGCAAAAGTTTCCGGTCCACTCTGGCTACAGGTATCAGCGGATGGGAAAATTACCGGCACACCAAAGCAAGGGGATGTTGGGAACTACACGGCCTCATTCAGCGTAACTGATGGCCTATCCGCGCCGGTACTCGTTCCCGCTACTGGCCGCGTCCAAAATGTTAACGACGCCCCGATTTGGACTCAGATTCCAGTGATCCTCGCCGACGCCACTGAGGACCAGCCGTACAGCTTTGATTTGGCGCCACTCGCAACAGACGAGGACGGTGACGCCCTCACCTTCAGTAAACTCACGGGGCCCGCTTGGCTAAAAGTAGCTGCAAACGGAAAAATTACGGGCACCCCGGCGCAAGCAGATGTGGGAAATTACACGGCCACGTTCTCCGTTTCCGATGGCAAAGCTAACGTACAGGTTTCTGCAAACGGGAAGGTCCTTAACGTCAACGATCCCCCCCTTTGGACGCAAAGCCCACTCCAGCTGGCCAATGCCACGGAAGATGCACCCTACCAATTTAGCGTCTCCAACTTAGCAACCGATGAAGACGGCGACGCCTTAACATTCGCATTACAGAGTGGGCCACAATGGCTAAAGATGGACTCCAACGGAAAACTCTCGGGCACTCCTGCGCAGGGGGATGTGGGAGCCTTTACAGCAACGCTTACGGTGACGGACTCCAAATCGTCTCCAGTCGCTGTCGTGGCAAACGGCAACGTACTGAATGTGAACGATGCACCAGTTTGGACACAAAACCCAATTGAACTTTCTCCCGCTACAGAAGACGCAGCTTACACGTTCGATCTTCGTCCCTATGCCAGTGACGAAGACGGAGACACTCTCACCTTCTCGAAGGTCAGTGGTCCGCAATGGCTGATAGTGGGTGCGCAAGGGCAGCTGAGTGGTACCCCGGCGCAAAGTGATGTGGGTTCTTTCACCGCCGAATTCAACGTTACCGATGGGAAATCGACAGCCGTTAAGGTAACCGCCAACGGTCGAGTGCTTGAAGTCAACGATCTGCCTCAGTGGAAGTCCAATCCACTGAACCTGCCAGTTGCGCTCGAAGATAGCCCTTTCTTCTATGACCTAAAAACACAAGTCACAGATGCAGAAGGAGATCCACTCCAGTTCACCAAGGTTTCCGGTCCAGAGTGGCTGACGGTAAGCAGCGACGGGCAAGTGGGCGGGACTCCGGCACAAAAGGACGTCGGAAATTACCAGGCAATATTCAGTGTTGCGGATCCCTCTGGAACGCCCGTCAATGTAACCGCAGTCGGGCAGGTTATCAACGTAAACGACCCCCCAGTCTGGATCAGCAATCCACTTCGAATTCCTTCCGCCACCGAAGATGCTCCCTACCAGTTCGATCTTTCTGCGTCGGCAACGGACGAAGATGGCGACGCGCTTAGTTTCAAAAAGGTTTCCGGGCCAACTTGGGTGAACCTATCCACCGCAGGCATTATTTCTGGAACCCCCAGACAACCGGATGTAGGCACTCTAAGTTTTGTAGTTAGTGTGAGTGATGGAATTGCCGCGCCCGTGGAGGTCACAATTCAAGGGGACGTCCTCAATGTAAACGATCCCCCGCGTTGGACGATCGATCCGCTCACTCTAAAGGAAGCTCTCGAGGATGATTCTTACAGTTTCGACATCAAAGCTTTCGTGGTCGACGAGGATGGTGACCCGCTAACTTTCGCGAAAATCTCGGGGCCAACGTGGTTGCAAGTCCCGCCTAGCGGAGTGCTTGCCGGTACGCCTACGCAGCAAGATGTCGGCAATTACATGGCCCGATTTTCCGTTACCGATGGAAAGTCGACTCCCGTTGAAGTAAACGCCAACGGTACCGTAAAGAACACCAACGATGCCCCCACCTGGTCAAAGGATCCGATTACCCTGAGTGACGCGACTGAAGACAAAGCTTACGAATTTGATATCTCAAGCTTCGCCGTAGATGTGGACGGGGATGAGCTTCGGTTTGCGAAAGTGTCCGGTCCCGCATGGATTCAGGTTAGCTCGGACGGTGTTCTGAGCGGCGTGCCGAAGCAAGCGGACGTAGGCAATTTCGATTTGGTGGTGTCGGTGACCGACTCTCTGTCCAACCCGGTATCGGTAACGGCCAAAGGTCGGGTACTAAACACCAATGATGCCCCCACGTGGACTCAGAACCCCATCGCGCTTAAAGATGCTTTCGAAGACGCTCAATACGACTTTGACATCTCTACTTTCGCGGTGGACGAGGACGGTGACGCTCTTAGTTTTGCCCTGGTGTCCGGCCCGTCTTGGTTGAGGGTTTCCGCACAAGGCAAATTGAGCGGCATTCCAATACAAGCCAACGTGGGCAGCTTCCAAGCTGTCTTCTCCGTAACCGATGGAAATTCGGCTCCTATCAACGTCAATGCGGTAGGAGAAGTACTCAACGTAAACGATGCACCGGTTTGGGCAAGTGATCCGATTCCGCTTCCGGATGCAACAGAAGACCGTGCCTACTCGTTCGATCTAAAAACCAAAGTATTTGACGAAGACGGGGACACTCTCACCTTCACCAAGATCTCGGGTCCGAATTGGCTAAAGGTTGCCACCAACGGCGTCCTTTCGGGAACACCCGTGCAAGAGGATGTGGGCTCGTTCACGGCACGCGTCAGCGTTAGCGACGGTAAAGCTCCAGCGGTTGCCGTAACATTGAATGGCCAGGTATTGAATTCCAATGATGCACCTTTCTGGAAAGCCGATCCCATTGCGCTCGACGACGCTCAAGAGGACTGGTTATTTCAATTCGAGCTAGCCGGATTCGTGACCGATCCAGATGGGGACGCAGTCACATTCGAAAAGCTGGAGGGTCCTGCCTGGTTACAAGTCACCCCGCAAGGAAAGTTAACGGGGGTCCCTCGTCAAGAAGATGTGGGTAACTACGAAATCCAAATCGGAGTTACCGATGGCAAATCGGATCCTGTACCCGTACGCGCGCGCGGGCGAGTGCTGAATACCAATGACCTACCGGCCTGGTCGCAAAATCCGATTCCTCTCCCCGATGCCACCGAAAACAAGTCCTATCAGTTTTCTGTGGCCAATCTTGTCTTCGATGAAGATGGCGATTCTCTTACCTTCAAGAAAGAACAAGGGCCAGATTGGATAAAAGTAAGCGCTGGCGGCATCCTTAGCGGAACGCCCCGACAAGCAGACGTAGGTCCGTTTACTCTAGTTCTAAGCGTCACCGACGGCATCGGAGCCCCGGTAAACGTCGACGCCAATGGTAGGGTCATTGAGGTTAATGACCCGCCAGAATGGAACGTAACTACGATTCCCATGGATCCCGCGTACGAGGATCAGCCGTACACTTTTGATGTGAAACCGTTCGTTTCGGATCCAGAAGGGCGTCCGCTCCAGTTCACTAAGAAAGGGGGGCCGGCATGGATCCAATTGAGCGCAGACGGAATCTTTAGCGGGACTCCTTCTCAATCGGACGTCGGACAGTTCACGCTAACAGTGGTGGCTTCTGATGGAATCCTTACAGCAGAAGCCCCCGCGCTCGGGGAAGTACGCAACACCAACGATGCACCCAAGTGGAGTCACGATCCGATTACTTTGGACGATGCCACAGAAGACATTGCGTACGGGTTTAATATCGCTCCCTTTGCCTCCGACGAGGACGGCGACAACTTGCAATTTGCCAAAGTCAGCGGTCCCGAATGGCTCAAGGTCGCTCCAAGTGGTCTGTTGTCGGGCAGTCCTGCCCAATCAGACGTCGGCAATTTCCAAGCCTCTTTCAGCGTGAGCGATGGCATCGCCCCACCCGTGAATGTCACAGCGAACGGTCGGGTCATTGAGGCCAACGATGCTCCCACATGGACACAAAATCCTATTGATCTCCCGGATGCGTTTGAAGACAAAGCCTACTCCTTTGATGTAAAGCCCTTCGCCTTTGACGAAGAGGGTGATCCACTAAGCTTCAAGAAGGTTAATGGCCCAAACTGGATACAGGTAACCCAGGACGGGAATTTAATCGGCACCCCGGAGCAAAAAGACGTAGGGAATTACCAAGTCCGCATAGAAGTTTCCGACGGAAAAGGAAACGCTCAGGTGATTGCCCGTGGAAGAGTCATAGAAACGAATGATCCGCCGCAATGGACTCAAAACCCAGTAAAACTTGCCGATGCTTTTGAGGACAAAGCCTACGTTTTTGATTTGAAGCCTTTCGTAAGCGATCCTGAAAACGACACCTTGATCTTCGCACTCGTAAACGGCCCGGCATGGATCCGCCTCGCTCCTAACGGGCTGCTTAGCGGAACACCCGAGGCCGCTGATGTTGGCGTCTTCACCCTGGATCTCACAGTGACTGACGGCGCCTCAGCTCCCGTGCCTGTGGTTGCAAACGGCCAAGTCCTCCCCGTAAATGATCCTCCCAAATGGACCCAGGATCCGATTCGCCTAAAAGACGCGCTAGAAGACGAGGCTTATTCCTTCGATGTTAAGCCCTTCGTGACTGACGAGGAGAACGATCCACTAACTTTTGAAAAAGTCAGTGGCCCCAATTGGATTCAAGTGACCGCTGACGGAACTCTAATCGGAACGCCAGGACAACAAGACGTTGGCGCCTACACCATGGTAATCCGGGTCAGCGACGGCACCACCAAAGTACCGGTAAACGCAGAAGGCCTTGTGCTTGATACTAACGATGCTCCGGTATGGACGACACCTCTCGTCTTAGCAGATGCTACAGAGGATACGGCCTACGACTTCGACTTAAGTCCTTGGGCAAAGGATCCGGAGGGCGATCCGATTACGTTCGCGAAAGTGACCGGGCCCGATTGGCTTCAAGTAAACTCTGATGGCAAACTCTCGGGAACTCCTCGCCAGCAAGACGTCGGCACGTCCCCTGTTACTTTTTCAGTAACGGACAGAAAGTCTCCAGCGGTCAACGTCAACACGACCATTCGAGTTCTCAACAAACAAGACGCGCCTTACTGGACGAAATCACCCATCCAGCTTCCCGTTGTGGAGGTAGGGGAAACTCTCAACTACGACGTCTCTCCGTTCGCTGTAGACGAAGACGGAGACACACTCACGTTTGCGGCGGTGGGTGCCCCCGAATGGATCCGCGTAAATGCCGGCGGCATGGTAAACGGAGTGCCAGAGGCCAAACACATCGGAACGTATCGTTTCACCTTGACGGTAACGGATGGATCACACCCGCCACTTCCAGTGGATGCGATCGGCCTGGTCGTTCCCAAAAATACACCGCCGCAATGGACGCAAAACCCGATCCGCCTTGCCGATGCCTATGTTGGGGAGAACTACAACTTTGATCTCACTCCCTTTGTAAAGGAAATCGATGGCGACAAGTTGGAGTTTACGCTTCTTGAGGGACCCAGCTGGCTTGAGCTCAGCACGACAGGAATTCTTTCGGGGATTCCGGCGAACAGTCACGTCGGCGAGTATACGGCTCGCTTCGCGGTAACGGACGGAAAACACACGGCCGTCGAAGTAAGCGCATTTGGAGCGGTAAAGATTCGTACTTACCCGCCTACAATCAAAGAGCTGAAGTTCACCGTAAAAGAAGGTGAAACTCTCACGGCAGATTTATCGGATCCCAAATACATTGAAGATCCAGAAGGCGACAAATTTACGTGTGTACTCATTTCAGCGGATCCCTGGGTGACTCTTACCAACGCGTGCCAACTTACCGCTGCACCAAAGATGAAAGACATCGGACCGCACTCCTACACGATACACGTAAACGATGGGACTCATGTCGCCACCGGGACACTGTATATAGATGTAATTGCGGATCCCCAGCCACCCCAATGGCTGCAATCACCGATTGTTTTCAACGCTGTTGCATTGGAGCCCTTCAAAGAAACTTTGAAAGACAAAGCCAGCGATCCCAAGGGTTATCCGTTGGCATTTAGCAAGAAGTCGGGCCCCGCATGGCTGAACGTGGCGACGAATGGCGATCTGTCGGGAACGCCTCCTCTGTCTGCAGTGGGCGTGAACGACTTTGTGGCAGTTGTTTCCAATTCGGCATTCAGCGCGGAAAACACTGTCATCATCCACGTATCCAAACCGCCTGTTACCCAGAACATCGTCATTAAAGATAAAGTGGAAGGAGCAAGCAGCGAAACACTCTGGGTCATTGATAAAGCCACGGACTGCACCCCCTTGTTATCCGACTTGCGCAGCCAGATAACCCAGTTCTCCAACATTCTTTCCACAATCAAATCGGACCACAAGGCAGTCTTGTTGATGAGCCAACCAAGCGTGTCGCATGGAGAGCCCGTAACGGTGGGGGGAAAAGCCGTCATGGAAGGGTACGGCACGAGTTTTACCAATTCGTTTAGGGACTACCTTGACGAAGTGAGCTGGCAAAACACACTCAACTCCCCGACATGGACACTCCAACTCTTCTACGACAGTCTAAAGAGCTTAGGCTTTGTACCGCAGGATTATTTCCGCAATGATGTGCCCCAAGAGGTGCTCATCGTTACAAACCGCGACGATCAGTACAAGTATTTTGCAAACGGTACTCCACACCAGGGCGACCTCCCCATCGACTATGCCGCAAGGTTCCAGGGCATTCACAGCAAAGTCCACAAACCCTACCGCGTCAGCGCAATGGGCCATTGGTGCAGCGGCTTTGCCTACGATGTACTCGCCGAGGAAACGGACGGGAAAATTTATGATACCTGCAAGGTTTCCGTAGGCTCCGCGCTGCGTGACTTCGCAGACGCGGTGGTGAGCCGAGCCAGCCTTGCCGCGCAACGTCGCGTACCGCTTGAGGTGGCGCCAAAACCGGACACCATCCAGGTATCCCTGAATGGCCAGGCTCTGGATGCAGCCCAGGGGCACTGGGAATACCGCGCCGCACAAAACGAGGTGTACATTTTCTTCGAACGGCTGCCGTTTGAAGTAAAAGCAGGTGATACAATTACTATTAAGTATGAACGGGCCGACCGGCGCGTGGCGAACGTACGCTAGTCCTGACTCTACGGGCCCCTTTTGTGGACCTCTTTTGCCAATCTTCCCCGGATAGGCTAGGGAATGGACTAACTATGCACGAAACCATTCTGGAGCACGAGATTCGGATCGGTTCCGACCGCCAGTTCGGGCTGGTCTTTGCCGGCTTCTTCCTTGTCTTGGGA
>JAGQZV010000040.1 GCA_020435295.1 Bdellovibrionales bacterium
TGCTCTGTGTCGGAAAAAAAATCTGACGCCCAGTCTGAGAGGCGGTGCCCACCTTTTATTAGAACAGCTTGCGATCCTATATTCAGAAAGTAAGATGCCGCCTCTTTAATATTTTGCTGCCCGCTTAACTCAACGCTTTCAGGCAGATTAGGCGTTACTAACGAGGCGATGGGAAGCAATTTCCTTTTGTATGCCTCTAAAGTTGCGTCGTCCATAAAGCGAAACCCGGTGCTGGACATGCATACGGGATCCACAATGAGCGCGGCGCTTTGGACACCCGCATGCTGCGCGATTGCCCGTACATTGTGTTCTGAGCCCAATAACCCCGTTTTGATGGCACTCGGGGCGGCGAATGACCTCATTGCATGGAGCTGTGAAACCAGGAGCTCAGAACCAACAGCCGAAACGCTTTCGCACACGCTCGGATTCTGGGAGCTAAGGGCCGATACCGCAGCCATCCCATGCACACCAAGCGCCTCGAATGCACGCAGATCGGCGTGAAGGCCCGCAAAGCCACTGGGATCTGAGCCGGCGATGCTCCACGCGATCTTCACAACGGGCTTCCGGGGTTGTCCTGTTGCCAAAACGGAGTGCCGAGGACAGGCGTGCTGGCTTCGGCTTTTTGTTTTGCCTGGATGAGCCCCGCTTCGAAGGCGAGACGGCCCGCGGTTACCGCATTTGCGAAAGCCTTTGCCATGCGTGGAGGATCTTCACTTCGGGCGACGGCCGTGTTCAAAAGGACGCCGTCATACCCGAGTTCCATTGCACGCGCCGCATGGGAGGGGGCGCCAATTCCTGCGTCCACAATGAGGGGCGTGTGCGGGAACTGATCGCGCAGAATTTGCAGAGCGTACTCGTTTTGCAGGCCTCGCCCCGAACCTATTGGCGCGCCCCACGGCATCAGAATACGGCAGCCGGAAGCTAGGAGACGTTCGGCTACAACTGGATCGTCATTTGTATACGGGAAAACGCTGAACCCCTCTCCACACAAAATCCTTGCCGCCTCAACGAGGCCGAACGGATCGGGCTGAAGGGTGTGTTCATTTCCGATGACTTCAAGTTTGATCCAGTTTGTGTTGAAGACTTGTCTTGCCATCTGGGCGGTACTGACGGCTTCTTTAACGCTGCGGCAGCCGGCGGTATTGGGCAGGATGTGGACCCCACTTTGTTGAATGATGCTCCAAAAATTTTCTGCACCATGTAGCGCTTTGGATTGCCGGCGCAGTGAAACTGTCACCACCTGCGTTTTGGACGCAGCAATCGCTTGTCGCAATAGTTCCGGGCTTCTGTACTGCGCGGTGCCTAAAAAAAGGCGGCTTTCGAGTTCAATGCCAGCAATTTTCCACACCTCTAGCCTCCTTGGTAAGGGACGAGTATTTCGATCTCATCGTTTTCTTGAAGTTCAAAACTTTCGAATTGGAACTTGGGAACACAGCTCATGTTTACGCAAACCGCAATGTAGGGCTTTTCCATATCCAAGGTGCGCAATAGATCTAGCAGCGAAACATGCGGCGGGGCCTCCCGGGGCTCTCCATTTACTACTACGCGCATCTGGTTGCCTCCGTTTCCAAGGGCTTGTACTGAGGGGCGAGTGTTCCATGCTCCAGGAGTTCACAGGCAAGCTCGGTGAGTTTGGGGCTTACGAGAAAGCCGTGCCGGAATAAGCCGTTGACGTGGAGCACGCCGTCGCGAAAAAACGTGCGGGGTTGGTTGTCGTTGAACGCGGGTCGGCACTGGGTTACCGATTCAAGCACCTCTGCCTCACCAAACCCTCCATGAATTACATAAGCGGCCGAAAGAAGTTCCAACGTAGAGCGCACCGTAACGGGGCTGTAGTCTTCACACTCAATCTGAGTGGCGCCGACTACGTACGTGTCTTTGGAGCGCGGGACTACGTAGACGGGTTGCTTGGGGTGCAGAAGGCGAACCGGGCGGCTTATTGCGACATCTGGCGCGCGCACAACAAAGAGCTCTCCGCGCACGCCTCTTATACCGGGTGCCGACGCCCGAACGCCGCGGCAGTCGATGACTTGATCGTAGGTGCGCGTTGCGGTAGCTGTTTGGACGGTTCCAATGGAGAGATTTTCTACGTGCGTTCCAAAATGCATTCCCGCAACGAGGTGACGAAGTTGCCGGTGCAAGGCGCGAAGTAACGCGCGGTTATCGATATTGCCTTCTAGTGGAAAGTATAGACCTTCCTGGAACCGCCTATCGATTTCGGGTTCGATGGCAAAAAGGGCGTCGCCCCGGAGTCGCTCCATCGCCGCGGTTGGGTTCAAGCGCCGGATGCGATGTTCCCACTGGTCTAGTTGTTCCATATCATTGGAATGCACCAGCGCCAAAGTGCCGCGTCTTTGAAAGAAAACGGGCTCTGGCAAAGCCTTTACAATCGACGCCCACATCTCCAGCGACGCTCCGGCAAGTTCGTTAATGAGCGGTTCGGCGTCTTCGAGTGCACCCACAGAATCGAGCAAACCGGCGGCAGCAAAGCTGCAATTGCGGGTAGGCTGTTCGTCTTGATCAAAGAGATCGACACTCCAGCCGCTCTTGGAAAGTCGCCACGCCATCAAACTTCCGATGACGCCGGCGCCTACAACGGCCGCGCGCTTATTCATGGGCAGCCTCGGCGGTGCGTCTGATGTCCTGGCTGATGTGCATGGAACAAAATTTCGGGCCACACATGGAGCAGAATTCGGCCACTTTGGCCCCCTCTGCAGGCAGTGTTTCATCGTGAAAGGCACGCGCCGTATCGGGATCCAACGAGAGGTTAAATTGGTCTTCCCATCTGAACTCAAAGCGCGCCTTGGATAGCAAATTATCTCGGACTTGTGCGCCAGGGTGTCCTTTGGCCAAGTCCGCGGCATGCGCCGCGATCTTGTACGCCATGAGACCGGTCTTTACATCGTCCTTATTCGGTAGCCCGAGGTGCTCTTTGGGGGTGACATAGCAAAGCATGGCACACCCATACCAACCGATCATGGCCGCCCCAATGCCACTTGTAATGTGATCGTATCCGGGTGCGATATCAGTGGTGAGCGGGCCGAGAGTATAGAACGGGGCCTCATGGCAGTATTTAAGCTGAAGATCCATGTTCTTCTGCACGAGATGCATCGGAACGTGTCCGGGTCCTTCAATCATGACCTGGACATCATGTTTCCAAGCGATCTTTGTGAGTTCGCCAAGAGTCTTCAATTCGCCAATTTGTGCTTCGTCGTTGGCGTCCGCAATAGAACCCGGTCGCAGGCCGTCGCCCAACGAAAACGCTACATCGTACGCTTTGAGGATTTCGCAAATCTCTTCAAAGTGCGTGTAGAGAAAGTTCTCCTGATGGTGGGCTAAGCACCACTTAGCCAAAATAGAGCCGCCACGCGAAACAATTCCCGTCACGCGGTTTTGGGCTAGAGGTACAAATGCAAGCCGGACCCCGGCGTGAATCGTAAAATAGTCCACGCCTTGTTCGGCTTGCTCGATAAGGGTGTCGCGAAAGACTTCCCAATTCAGCGCTTCGGGATCGCCGTTTACTTTCTCCAACGCCTGGTAGATGGGGACCGTTCCAATGGGAACGGCCGCATTACGTAAAATCCATTCCCTAGTTTCGTGGATGTCCGGCCCGGTGGACAAATCCATCACCGTGTCGGCCCCCCAACGTGTGGCCCACAGCAGTTTCTCGACTTCTTCCGCAATGGATGAAGTGATTGCGGAGTTACCAATGTTGGCGTTCACCTTAACGAGGAAATTTCGCCCAATGATCATGGGTTCGCACTCAGGGTGGTTGATGTTGTTTGGTAAAATCGCGCGGCCAGCAGCAATCTCCGATCGCACAAATTCTGGTGAGCTCTCTTCTCGCAGCGCTACAAACTCCATCTCTGGCGTAATGACACCCTTACGGGCGTAGTGTAGCTGGCTTACGTTACTCCCCGTTTTGGCTCGGCGAGGGGTTCGCAACAGGCCCGGGTAACGCCTCTTGGCAAAGAGCCTGCTTTTTTCTGCATAAGGAGAAACTTCACTGTCCTCCCGTTCGGCAATCCATTGGTGGCGCAAGGAGGGGAGTCCCTTGGTGATGTCGATAGGGCAACTGGGATCGGTGTAGGGCCCGGAGGTATCATAGACCGCTAGCCGGCCGTCCTTATAAGTAATCTCTCGTTTGGGTACTTGGACGCTCTTGTTCAGCTTCCCGCCGACGTAAATCTTGCGCGAGCTGGGCAGCGGGTTTCGGTACGGGCTTAGGTCAGTCGGAATGGTTGGGGTAGTATCTCGGCGCATGAGTCCTCCAAAAGCTTGGCTGTTGATCGCGCCGGGAGCAATGGAGAACGCACCTAAGAACGAAAGTATAATGTGGTTCACCATTCCTTCGCTGGTATTACCCAGTTCAGGTTCCAAGGGTTGAACGCCCCATCGCGCTCTCTCAGCCTACTGGCACCCCCGGTGACCCCCTACACCTAACGCAGGAAACGGGTCTTGTCCAAAAAAAAAGCCACCGGCTCGCGCCAGTGGCTTTAAAGCGATTACCCGTAAAGACTACAGGTCGGTCGCACGGAGCGTCTTACGCCCGTTGGCCTTCGCGCGGTTACAACCCTGCGTGATGAGACCTTGGACGTTCGCCGTTAGCGCACCGATAACATCGGAGCTGCAGTTCATTTTGTTCTTCTTGATGAATTCCTTCACCTTCGATTGAACAACTAACGGATTGTTGGTTTTGCTACCACCGGCAGCCTTTTTAGCTTTCTTAGCCATTTCTACTATCCCCCTAAATAACAAGGTGTTCCAGAATAGGAATTATCATAATCATGCTTAGTTGTTTTGTTAACACTTTTGTGTGGTGTCCCCGCGCGTTTTTTAGTCCTTAGCGATAGAATGTAAGCGGTCTTTGAGACCGAACTAAACTTTTAAGTAACAACCCAGTGTCAGAGAAGCCTCCGGGAGGGGAAGATATGAACCATACTTTAAAATGGTTGGTCGCTTTAGCGTGTTTTTCAGTTGCGGTGGCTTTTGGGGATCCGCCGACAGGGAAATACAAAAGGATAGTGGACGACCTGGCTCAGGTTCAAAATAGCTTCCCCGCATACGCGAGCGTATTTTCGATTGGGCAGAATGACGACGGGACTGAGATTTATGCTTTGCGGGTGAGTGCCACGCCGCAGCGAATGGACGGGGCCAAGATAGGCCACTTGATGGTGGGTACCCATCACGGAAATGAAAGCCACGCGCCACTGTTCGTCGTGCGGTTTATCAACCACTTGGTAAAACGGTTTAGCACCGATGCCCTCTGGAAAGACGGGTTGGCAGATCACGAGTGGACGTTTATTCCGGTTTTGAATATCTCCGGATACAATTCCTCGAGCCGCTACGAAAAGGGCGTCGATCCGAATCGCGATTATCCCGGACCCTGCAACCCCAACCCCGGCGGGAAATTGCAGAGCATTCGTACCTTAATGAGTTTCCTCTCGCAGCGTCAGTTCTCCGGTGCGGTCACAGTTCACGGTTACATCGGGACGATGACATACCCGTGGGGTGTAGATACGGATACCGTTGAAACTTTAGATCACAACCTGTTTGCGCAAATTACGGCTAAGGCTGCCGAGTTTAACGGCTACCGCCATGGTACCCATACCGATATCGTGTACCCAGCGACGGGCACGTTTGAGGATTTCTCGTACTGGAAGTACGGAATGTGGGCCCTTTTGCTGGAACTTAAATCTGGCTCAAACCAGGACCTGGACGATAGCGTGCTCGCCATCGAGTCCTATTACAGCCAACTCGCGGCAACACCCAGCACGCATTTTGATTTCCTAGGGAAGTGTCTGCGCGCGCGTTCAATCGACTTGCAGCTGGACTAAGTTAGACCAGCGGGAACAGCTGGAACGTTAGGAAAAGTAGGATTGCAGAAAGTACCGGGATGGTTAGGTTGTCGTCCACCGGTAGAGGAGTCAATTCGGCCAAGCAGCTGACAAGGCCGCCTAATCCGGCGAGTAACAGGGCGCTTTCGAGGCCCAGATGAAAGTACGCGACTCCTAAAAGGAAACTGGCAAGTGCGCTAGCTGCAAAATTGGCAAGAGCGCCTTCCAGGCTCTTCTTGTGCAATAATCTGGTTTTCCCCCACGAAGTTCCCACAACGGCCGCCACGGGATCGCCAATCGCCAGAAAGAGAATACTCAACATGACTACAGGCTTTGGAAAAAGAAGCACGATAATGAAGAGTCCCAACGCATAGAAAGAGTTGCCGGTTAGACTTCGCAATTCTTCGCGCCGCATGATGGCCCCAAAAAGTCGCAGTCCGAAACGGTTCAGCGCCGGAAACTGCAAGCGCGCGACGTCTAGCAGCACCATCAAACCGCCGAGGGTGGCCAGTGCAATAAGCGATTGTTCGCGAGTAAGGACAAAGCCATAAAGTAGGAAGCAAATCATCCCGCTGACAAAGTGGTACACCTTGCGCTTAAGGTGCGGGCGCGAGCGATCGCGCTTGCGCACAGACCAAGTTACGGAAGGCGCCTCTGACAGAGCCGGCTTTTTTAATGCGGACGTTGTCATGCTGAAACTCTTTGCCACATTTCCCCCTACGACGAGCTAACTAGAGCAATAACGATACCGAAAACTACCGCGAGTCTTGAATCCTAATTCAAGTTATCGAAATAACAAAGAAAATGGTGAGTCCCCCAAGCCCGCACGTCCCCGGTAACGCAACGCGCTTGCGCAACTCCGTACGCATGCGGGCCGGCACGACGTGATGTGGGTGCACAACAGCGGTTATTTACGTCAAATTGATAAATGATTTCGCCAAGTAGAAGCGGCTGGTCTTGGCGCGTGGGTGGCCATTGGGTGTGTAATGCATTACGCACGTACTGCCATCCCGTGCGCAGAAAAGAGCGTGCTACAATAAACAAATAAGCCCATTCCATGAATAGAACCCCCATTTTCATCATTGCTCTTGGTGGCTTGGTCTGCCGCTCCATCTTCGGGATGATTCTCAGTACTCAATCTGTGCAAGCGCAATTGGATAGCGCGGTGAGCGTGGTCGAGCTGCGAGTAGAATCCAAATGGGCCGAAGAGGATCCGACGTTTGGCTTTCGCTGGACCGCTGTCGCACGTGTAGTGCGTGTGATTGAAGAACATCCGGATGGACGCCCGCTACCGGATGCCGGTGACACCATTCGTATGCACGGGATAGGCGGGGAGGCGAACGGTGTTGGCGCCCTTCTCAGCGGGTACCCGCGCCCATTTGTCGGCAAACGTTACCGGGCGTACTTGCAACGGGACGGTTCGGACTACGGCATTGCCGGTTTCGAAGCAGGCCTGGTGTTGCTAGGCGGGGAGCGGCAATACAGCCGCAATCGTACGGACGGCAGCGATGGTTCGGGTTCCGGCCCCTTTTTGAGGTGGGATCCAAATTATTTTCCCATTCCCTACTTTGTTTCGGCTCCGACATTTTCTGGGATGGGAACTTTTGTGCCCTCTATTATTGCGAGCTTCAATACGTGGGCAAGCGTGAGTGGCTCGGCGGTGAGCTTCGTAGGTATGGGGTGTTCGTCGTCGACAGATAATCAAAATGACGGCATTAATAATGTTATTTTTGAAGCCTCCAACTGGCCGTTTGAAACGTCGGTGATTGCGATAACTAGAAACTTCTTTATTTCCGGCGACAGCCCAAACGCCGGGATGATTCTCGACTCTGACATCATTTTCAATGGAGTGAACCACAGTTTTACGGCGTCAAACGAAGCGGGAAAGTTTGACGTGCAAAACATCATGACGCACGAGATAGGCCACCTGCTTGGTCTAGGCCACGAAGTCAGTCCGGAAGACACCGATGCGACCATGCACGCGATGGCAGTTCCCCTAGAAACAAAAAAGCGAGATCTTGCAACGAACGATATCAATGGGATCCGCGCAGCCTATCCCGGTGTGTCGTCACTTGGGGCCTCGTTTAACTTGAGTTGTGATATCTCTTCGACAGCCAGCTGTGCCGCCACACACCGCCCTTGCGGGAGCGCCCGCTCCCTCATTCCGGTGATTTTGTTTCTTGCCGGACTAATCGGCCTGGGCAGGGTTTCGCCGTATCTTCGACGAGCTACTTAAGTCCGGCTAGTTCTTTGCGCGCTCTCGGAGCGTAGGTACTCTTCGGATAGCCATCCAGAAGCTCTTGATAGAACAGGGCCGCTTCTTTATTTTTCCCAAGGTTTCTAAAGCAATTCGCTTGTCGGTAGATCGACTTTGCCACGCGGTTGTCCTTCGGAAAGCTCTTTTTGAATTGCGAATATTCGATGGCGGCTTGGCCGTATTGTTTGTTTGCGTAGTACGCCTCAGCTAGAAGGTAGCGGCTGTTCTTTTTGTCTACCAACGAGGGTTTTGACTGAAGCACGGCCTCCAAAACTTCAATGGCTGAAGAAAAAGCACCCTTATCAAAAAGAGCTTTGCCGCCCGCAAACGATGCTTTTTCAACGGGTTTGGGAACGGGAGGCTGCGGTGGGGCGCTTTTTGCCGCTTCGACTTCCTTTAGGCGATTGTTTACGGCCTCCAAGTCGTTTTGTAGTGCCCGGTTTTGCTGGAACAATTCCTCGATGAGGCCGCTCAAGCGGCTTACTTCCATCTTCAGTTCTTGTCCGTCTGCGTCCGACGACGAACGTTCTTCAGCAATTTGCGCGCGCAGTCGCTTTAACTCCTCTTCGCGCCGTAGATCACTGCGAGTTTTGCAGGATGGGAATAACGCCACAACGATCAAGCAGGCGAGGTAAGGCTTCAGTCGTTCCATAAACTAATAACTACCATAGTCGTCGCTGGATTCAGAGCCTTTCATTTTTGATTGCTTAAGAAGCGCTTGGTATTCCGCTTGTTCTGCTGTCTGGCGCGCGGTGTCGGCAAAATTCCGACAGGAGTCGTAATAGCCTTCGCGGTAGTCCTGCTTGGCGCGCAGAAAGTTGTTTTCCGCTTTGCGGTACAAATCTGTGGCAAGGCTGTCCGCTTTGGCCTTCTGCGCGGCCTTGATGGCGGTATCGGCAAGGATCAACTCGTGTATTGGTTTGGAGTTGCAACCTGCCAGGAACACCAGTACCGCTGCAAACAGCAGGAATGTGTTTGAGTTTTTGAGCACTATTGCGACAAGATCACAAATTCAGCCCGGCGGTTTTCTGCCCAGGCCGATTCGTTGCTACCTGAATTGGCCGGCCGTTCTTCACCGTAGCTGATCGTCGAAAGCCTTCCCGCGTCCACACCCAAACGGACGATATACCGCTTGGCGGCGTTAGCGCGACGCTCACCGAGAGCGAGGTTGTATTCGATGGTGCCGCGTTCGTCGCAGTGCCCTTCAATCTGCACCGTTGCCGACGGATTTTGTTGCATCCAGTCCGAATTGGACTGGAGCGCGCGTCTGGCATCGTCGCGGATATTGTATTGGTCATAGTCAAAGTAGACCACCTGAAGTGGGCCCCCGACTGAACCGCTACCCCCACTGCCGGACTCGGTCATGACACCGGAGGATTCGACATTTTCACTGCTTTCCTCGGCAAATCCACCGCCCCCGCTCATCATCGGCTCGTCCGAAACCGTGTCTTTCTTGCTACAGGAGGTCAGAGCAACGACAAGGCAAAGAAAAAAGAACGACAAAAATGAGAACTGCAAATGCCTAGATGAATTCATCTTCAAAGCTCCTTCAGTGGGCGATCCAGGCGACAGGGCCTTCGCCAAAGTGTTCCAAGATATTGTAATAATATGCAGTATTTCACTCAAACGCAACCAATGAGTGCTGCATGCCACGCTCTCTAGACGTAGCACGACGCCCGTTTGTTTTAAAAAATGAGACTGTATCAAAAAGAACACACTCGCGGTCTGCGAACTTGCCGCAGAGAAGCGGTTTAAAATGTATACTATTTTCCAACGGGGGAAATGTTGCGAAGGATCATCTTGGGGAGTTTTTTTGGCTTGCTCCTTGCGTGGGCCGAGGCCTCTCCTGTTTACATCACGTTCCCTTCTGACGTGGATTGGCAAGTGCGCAAGTCCCCGCACTTTTCGGTTCTCTATCCCAAAGGGCAGGATCGACTCGCCACGCGTACTTTGCAGGCGGCCGAGCGTGCGCACGTCATCTTGGTTCCCATTTTTCCCGATGGCCCGGATCACACATGGATCGTTCTGGGAGATTGGCAGGACGCCACCAACGGCTACTCACTGGATCTTCCCTTTCCCCATATCGTCATCTATGCGCTGCCTCCGTCCGCTCATGGTGAGTTGGCGTCGCTGGGGGATTGGCTAGATTCGATGGTGTTGCATGAGTACGTACACACCCGTCACCTGTACCCGGCTCGGGGACTGTGGAAGGCCATGCGTTTTTTATTTGGAAGTTGGGCCTTACCCAACGCGATCCAGCCACAACATTTTCACGAAGGCATGGCGGTACTCTTTGAAACCGAGAAGGCAAAAGGGGGACGTGCAAACAGCGCTTACTTCAAAATGTTTCAGCGCATGGCCGTAGTGGAAAAGAAATGGGGTACGAGTGAGTTTGTAAGCCGGGATAGGATGGATGGCGTGGCGTCGCTTTGGCCTCAGGGAGCTTCGGCGTATTTTTTTGGCGGCGTATTCCACAAAGATTTGCTGCGCCGAAAAGGGGAGAAGGGGCTCACGGAGCTGTACCAAAGCTATGCGTCGAACTGGCCCGGGTTCTATAACGGCCCACTTAACGAGGTATACGGCAAGGGGCACGCCGAAATTTGGGACGAAACTTTTGCCAGGACAAGAAAAGAGAGCGAAGTCGAAATTGCGAAAATTCGTAAAGAAGGAGTCGCGCGTTTGCGCTATTTGACTGACTCCAAGTTTCATAAGTGGGATGTCCGCGTTTCGCCAAGCAAGCGCTATATTGCCTACCGCAGCGCCGATCCGGACAAGCTGTCGGCATTTGAAGTGTACGATGTAAAGAAACGTACAGTCGTTCGACGCGTAGAAACGCCACACGGGGGATCCGAGGGCTTTTGCTGGGGGAAAAACGGGCGCGGTGACCAGTGGCTCTTCGTACGGCCAGTCAGCGATGGAGATCGCTCGCTTTTCTCTGTCTACCGATACGATTTGTCTCGAGATCAGATGGACCGGGTTTGGGTGGATGGTGCGACGAGCGTCCACGTGCACCAACTTGATTGCGACAGTCAGACCGATACCGTGCTTCTGTACCAAGAGAGCGGTGGAAAGGGAAAGGTCGTAGAAGCGCGTTTTAGCGATCCGTTGTCGGCGAAGTCCGGTCGCGTGTGGGAGATACCGGAAGGGAGCTGGGTCACTTCGTTGCTCTTCGGGGCCTCACACTGGATTGCGCTGCGCAACGGCCCGAGGACAGATTTATACCGGTGGGACGCGGGAGTTTCTGCGCCCAAACGGGTAGTGAGCGCCGATGCGCATGTTTTTTCCCTGCACGCGACTGCCAACGGCCAGATACTCACAGTGGCTGATTTTGACGGGAGGCTTGAGCCCTGGCGTTTTTTGCCTTCCAAAAAGCAATTTCAGAAAAAACTGACGCTACTGGGGGGTATCAATGCCGTGGCGTCGCGGGGTGATTTTGCCGTGATGAGCAGTTACCGTCACGGTGGGTTTGATATCGCGGTGGCAAAACTCAAAGAGGGTCCGGTCCGCAAGGTTTCAAACGAAGACGCTAGCCCCCCCACGCGCGAAAGGGCCAGCATTTCGGCGGCCGAGAATTATTCCGCTTGGAGTACGATTCTCCCGAGAATGTGGGTCCCGAATTTTCTGGTGGTGCCAAACGGCATGCAAATTGGTGTTTGGATCCCGGCATTTGATATTGCTCAGAAACATGAGTACCAAATTGTCGCTGGGTATGACACTCGTGGAAAACCGTTTGGAGAGATCTCCTACAACTACCGCTTTGGAGGGAACTATAATTTAGGGGCATCCGCGAATTTTTGGCCCAGCTACATACAAAGCACCCGTAGTTTCTTCGATGTATGGGGAGGAAATGTAGCGTTGTCGTGGTCGATGTTTTCCTTGAACTGGCGACTGGGGCCCGCTTACAGGAAGGTGGAAGCCTCCGGACTTGGCCCCAGCCAAAAGTCCGTCGGGGTGGAAGCTTCCGTCACCAAGTCTTTTGGATTCAAGTACCGTGCCGACGGTATCGCGCCGGTCGCCGGCACAAGTATCTCGCTTGCACACACCCAATACCTTAGTCTTTTTGGGAGCACGGATTCCCACTTCCGTTCCGTATTCAGCATTCGCCAATACTGGGAAAGCTTTTGGCTGAATAACCACGTTTTTATGTTTCAGCTTCAGGCTGGTTTTGCACAAGGGACTGCCCTATACAATTCCTTTTTTGAAGGAGGGGGAGAACTACTCTTCTATCTAGGTCGTGTAAGTTTTCTCAGTCGTGGTTTTTTTCCGGGGCGTTTCTTGGGAAGAGAGATAGCCACCTTTAACGTCGAGTACCTGTTCCCGTTGTTTAGAATCGAACGCGGCTGGGGGCTGACGCCGGTTTTCTTAAAGACGGTGCACGTGGGCTTGGTTGGTGATGTGCTGACCCGAGCGACGGGGTTAAGGCACCGCAATGATCGCTATACGTACTCTAACGATGAGCTCTTCAAGAAATTTTATTTTAGTGCGGGGGTTGAACTCAAAACGGAGTGGGAGATATTTCACTATCTGCCGGCCCAATTTCGGGTGGGTCTATATCATGGTTTTGATCCGACGGGCGAGACTCTGTACCTGAACTTTGGTCTGTTGGCGGGGCTTTGATGGAGCCCGGGTGGCGTCGGAAGGGTTTTAAGAGCTCAGTCACGGGATTTTCTGGGACTTGGTAGTTCTCATCCAGTTCCACAGTGGTGGCTCGGTACGAAATGGTTGCCGGGCTCAATTCTAAAGGGATGGTTTTCGTTCGTTCCAAGTAGCTGTGGAATTCCTGTTTTTTTACCACTAGTGCTTCCCTTTCGGCAGGTTTTAATTTTTCATTCAAGAGTTGTTGGTTTACATCCTGAAGCCGATTTTCCCAGATTTGGCGTACATCTTTTGTTGTTGTTGCGAGCCATGGATTAAAGAAGGTGGCAATAGGTGACTTCATTTCGAGTTCTATCAACGAAAGGGTTCTGCCTTCTCCCGTTGGGTGGAGATAAAGCAAACTGCCCGTTTGTTGGCGGATATTGAAGGTTGTGTTGCTTTGGTGATTGGCGCCTAGAATAAGATGGATCTGGGGAAACCGCAATTGTACCTGCTCACGCTCCGTATCTGTGAGCGACGAGAGAAGTACGACGAGTTGGTCTTGGGGGTTGATTCCCTCGAGCGCGGTTTGCAGAGCTTCGATGGGGGGAAGAGTAGTCGCCTCAGCAATCGTTCCATAGGCTGGGTCGGGCGCTCCCGTTAGTCCGATAACCACTATGCGCAGGCCGCCTTGGTCGAGGCTTATTTTCGGATCAAAGAGCAATTTCTTAGTCTGCGCATCTATGATGTTCGCGCTCACAAAGGGGAACCGCGCTTTGCCTTTGAGATCGGCGATCTCTTTCATGCCTAGGCGAAAGTCATTGATCGAGGGTGAAAGCGCCGTGAGTTGTAACTCGCCAAGTGCCGCAACCATGGTTTCGGCGCGGTGCTTGTAGAGCTTGTGTTTGGTGGCTTTGTACTCTTTCGGTGGGGGAACAAAAGTGGTTCCGCTTGTGAAAGCTACCAGTTCTCCTACCGACGAGGTTTTCCACCGCGAAGTGAGGTTCCATTCGCGGTCCAAACCTCCGATCTTTTTAAGCACGCAATCGCAGGTTTCAAGTGAGTTGAAACGGTTGGACGCAAACACGATGGAAAGTGGCTTAAGCGCCTTGCCGGTGTCGGTGTACTTAAGTGAAGCGCACGCTGCAATGAGCACGAGGAGCAGTGCTGAGATAAACGTGCGTACTGGTGCCCGCATCACGCCCCATCGCGCTACTTCGCCGCTGCGGCGGTCTTTTTATCAGGCTCCCAATTGCCTGCGGTTCGGAAGATGTTCCAAGCCTTGAGGTAGGCAAGCGCCTGCTGGAGTTGGAAGTCCGACTTGATAAGCACCGCTGGATCGCTAACCCGTATCTTCTTTCCGTCTTTTTCGCGGATCGGACGCAAGTCGCTTCGGTCCTTCTTGTCCCCGGGCTCGTCCTCTTTGTCCTCACCCTTGACTGAAGTGTCCTCATCTTCACCAATGATGTGTCCCTTAAGATCTGCCTCACGTAGCATTCGGCCTTGCTTGGCTTTTTCAAGTAGGTCCACATCGATCCGGTCGACTTCAATGTCGGGCGTGATACCCTTGCCCTGAATCGATCGGCCATTGGGCGTGTAATAGCGCGCCACTGTGAGCTTGAGACCGGCACGAGGGCCCGACTTGTTATCTAAGTCGATGACTGTTTGCACGGAGCCTTTTCCAAAAGTGGGTTTGCCTACGATGAGGGCTCGTTTGTGATCTTGGAGGGCGCCGGCGACAATTTCCGAGGCACTGGCGGACGCCTCGTTTACGAGTACAACAAGTTTTAGCTTGTCGTAAGGGGTTTTTAGTTTTCCGTATTCGACTTCTTTTTGCTTCTTGTTGCGCCCCATGGTCGAAACGATAGGAACGTTGCCAACGAAGGTTCCAGACACCGAAACCGCTTCTTCCAAAAGGCCGCCCGGATTGTACCGCAGATCAAGAACAAGACCTTCCAACTCCCCTTTGTTCTTGGCTTGATTTTCCTTGATCATCTTTTGCAAATGCGCGCGCAAGTCGCGAGTGGTGTTGGCCTGGAAACTCGTAATGCGCAGCCAGCCGTAGCCAGGTTCGATGAGGCCAGATTTCACGCTATTAACGCGAATGATATCGCGGGTGATTGTGATAGGCTTGGGTTTGTTTAGACCTTGGCGAACGACGTGGATGGTGACTGGTGTACCTTTTTTCCCACGCATTAATTTTACAGCTTCGTGCAAGGACATGCCTTTGGTTTCCTTGTCTACTTTTTCACGCTTGTCGACAATTCGCACGATCTTGTCACCGGGTTCTACACCTTCCTGAAAGGCAGGGGTGTCTTCGATGGGAGTGACCACCGTTAGAAGACCATCTTGAATGGTGATTTCTATCCCCAGTCCCCCAAAGCGCCCACTGGTATCGACCTGCATCTCCTTAAATTGATCGGGGGGCAGGTACACCGTGTGGGGGTCGAGTGTGCTCAACATTCCTTTGATTGCGCCCTCCATTAGCTTCTCTGTTTCCACTTCCTCTACGTAGTTGGCCTGCACAAAGTGCATTACTTTCGTAAAGGTATCTAGGTACTCATAGCTGGGAGCTGCATTGACCTGCCGAAAGTAGCCAAGACCGAAGGTCAGGGTCAGGCCCAGCATCAGACCTAAAGTCGTGGTGAAGATTAAGCGCGTTCTTTTCATGGAAGGACTCCTTCTAATAAAATATCGGTCTTTTCCATTATTTTCCAAAGGACAGGACGGAGCCTTCCTAGGGATTGTTATTACTGGACTTGGTGCACCCTGGCAATTGGGCGGATCGACTCCGCGTTTGTGGGTCAAAAATGCTTAAACAATGGAAATAATAGCAAAATTAGGAATACCCCCATCTCGACGCGACGTATTATAATAGTAAAGATGGGTACTTTTAGGGGGTGCATAGACCGCAGGCGCGCTCGGGGTGAGAGCGGGCAGGTTGCTATTCTCTTTGCGCTGGTTTTTACCTTCATGTTCATCCTCTTTATGTTTGTGGTGGATTTCGGCCACCTTATTAACAACAAGATCAATTTGCAGTTAGCGGCGGATGCGGCGGCGTACGCAGGAGCGGCGCAACAAGCGCGGCTTTTGAATCGCATCGCGATGGTGAATTATCGCTTGCGACAGAACCTAAAAGAGTTTTCGATGCGTACGAATGTGACTCACCTTCGCCACAACCGCAATTTTCCTCGGGGCGCCAATGTGGCGCACGGGCGAAACGCAACGGAACTTTTTATTTGTCAGCAGGCACACGGTTACCGAGCTCTCTCCGGCTTGACCTACGCGCGCGATACCAACCTTTGCAAAAATGCTTCACCTTCAGTCGGTGGTTTGCCGCCCATTGTGGTGCCGCCGGTTATTGCGACCTTCGATCCGTTTGCGATTGCAATCCAAGCACAGATCCAGCGCATCCAACAGGCCGCTAACCAAGAGTGCCGTGCTGCCGCGAACGACAACAGAATATTGGCGCAGTATCTCGTGGATGCGTACACCAGACGCTCAGACTTTTTCGACCGGCAAGTGGCCGGGCTTAGAGACTTTGTGAACGACGTGAGCGGCATTACCGACGGGGAGGGCGCCGATCACCCGGTGGTAGCGGCCGCCTACCAGTCCGCTTTGCGAAACCTTAGCCGAAGCAATACGCGCGGGTTTCGGTTGGAAATCTTGCAACCTGATGGTGGAGAGTTCTTGCGGATTAATAGGCGTACCATCCGTGGAACACTTTTCTACATCAACTTCCAAGTGGAAGGGAACGGTTGTGTGGGACGCCCAAATTTTATCGACTTTAACAACATGGTGGCGGGCTATTCCAAAGAACAAGGCATCGTTACGTGGTTTGGTGTGAAGGCCGTTAGCCAGCCCAATTTGTTTTTCATGCCTTCTAAGTGGGTGGAGGCAGGCTTTCCCGAGCTTACAGCCGTAGCGACAGCAAAGCCTTTTGGTAGCCGCATCGGGCCTGAAATTACGGCGGATATTTTGGCCCCTATTGCTAACCGCCCGGGCAACAATAGTCAGCTTTTGAACTTCAGTGTGCGGCCTAACGATACGCTGGGGATGGCGGATGCCAAGCTGATGGCTTTTTACGATTCCTTGCACCCTTTTAATAACATCGGTCGTCCGCAGGGGAACCGCCAACTTGGTTGGCCGCTACCAAGACCGAGTAACGTTGCCCCTGCAGCGATGGTTGCCATCCGGTCGCCAACGATTTTTGATGCCGCGTTTTACACCGTATTTCCCGACGTGGGAGGAAACGCGAATACAGATTATTTGGAACCTAATTTCGCCAATGCATTGTATCCGGATTACATGCAGACCTTTGATTCCAACGGGAACCAGTTAAACCCGGGCACGCCGGCCGCATCGGCGTACTTTCAGGGGTTAGCGGGGACGTCTAACGGTTTCGTCCAGATGAACGCAACAGGCGTGGATTCTGGCGGCGGTTACGCCGGTTACGTTGTAGAAGGCGCCAATGCCCACTCGGTGACGACAGCGCTTGTACTGGGTGGTGCCGTGAACGAAAACAACGCGAACGATCTGGGCTTTGCAACACCTCAGCAGGTACACAGTGCCTGGGCCCCTAAGAACGGCCGCCCACGCATCGGCTATTCCGTAAAATTTATCGGTATGGACGCGTTGACTCGTACGCTTGAGGTGACTACCTCAGACGGTTCAACCGGACGGATTCAAAACCCGCCCGTTGGGGATCCTGATTTCGAGCGTATTTTCCACTAATTCTCCGATCCCAAAAAAACTGCGCAAAAACGACTAGATTTGTGGCAGTCTGCTTTCGTGAAAATCTTGGCTGTAGACACCAGTTGTGATGAGTCCTGTGTAGCTATCGTCGACACGCAAAGTTGGCGCCTCCTTGCAGACGTGGTGCACTCCCACGTTGATGCGATGAAACGCTTCGGAGGGGTAGTGCCGGAAGTGGCCAGCCGCGAGCATCTAAAGGCGTTGCCGCTCGCCGTGGAGCAGGCACTGGAAACGGCAAACTGTAGTCTCCAGGATATCGATTGGTTTGCGGTAAGCGATAGGCCTGGGCTGATTGGCGCGCTTCTGGTCGGTGTGAGCTACGTTAAAGCCGCCGCATTTGCTTTGGAAAAACCGTACACTGGTCTCAATCATATTGAGGCCCATCTCTATTCTCCGTTGCTGTCGACGTTCGAGGGGGGGCAGGCCCCGGCCTTTCCCTGGATCGCTCTAGTTGTAAGCGGGGGGCACACAGAACTATTCCACGTAAAGAATGAGTGCGAATACGAATGGCTGGGCGGCACACTGGACGATGCGGCGGGCGAGGCCTATGACAAAATTGGAAAAGTGTTAGGACTGGGCTACCCGGCGGGACCTAAGCTCGATAGATGGGTGAGGGAGAGCGCCACCGATTCCGATCGCAACAAGTTTGCTTTCCCCGTCGCGCGTACGAGCGAGTTTGATTTCTCTTTTTCGGGCTTAAAAACAGCTGTATCGGTAGAAGTCGGCAAGCAACGGATGAGCGATCCGCGCCGGCTGCAAATAGCGGCCTCGGCTCAGGAAGCGATCTTGGAAGCCCTTTGTACAAAGGTTCGCGAGGCTTCCGCCAAATTGGGCGTTCCCCAAATTGTGGCTACCGGGGGAGTCGCGTGTAATTCGCGCTTTCGCGCGGTGCTCCGTGAGGCGCACTTTCCGGCGCCCAGACATTGTACAGACAATGCCGCCATGGTGGCGGCGCTCGCTGCGGTGCGGCTCAGACAAGGAAAACTAGCCCCGTCTGAGTGGACGCAGACCCCCTCACCGCGCGCGGACTTCGGGCCGACACTTTCTTGACCACGCCCGCCTAAGCTGCCACCATCAGAGTCCTTCGGAGGGGAGCCGAAGAAAACTCTCATCTTTCCTGTTGCCAAGGGGGGACCATGGCCAAGCGAACGAAAAAAACGGTTGCAAGCGATTCGGGCAGCCTGACCTTCTATATCTTTTTAGCGATCGTGTTAGCGATTGCCTCGGCGCTATTCTTTCCAAAATTTGCTGTTTCCTTGTCTGCAGGCGGGGAGATTTTCCTACGTCTGTTGAAGATGGTTGTGGTCCCACTCGTTGTAACGAGCGTAATGTGTGGCATTTTCGGAATGGGCGATGTGCGCAAACTTGGGAAACCGGGCGCGTACACGCTTTTGTATTTTCTCCTGACAGCTTTCACGGCGGTCATCATCGGTATCATCTTGGTAAATGTGATTAAACCGGGCGTGGGAGCCTTTGATGCGGCTGCCCTCGACACCATTCGGCAAGCACCCGAAACCACCCAATTCATGCAGCGAACCGGCCCGGGTGAGAAGGACATCTTCACCATCCTTAACAATCTGCTCTTGATGCTTTTTACGGACAACCTTTTCAAGAGTGCCGTCAATATGGAGCTGCTGCCGCTGATTTTCTTTAGCATGGTCTTCGCAGGTCTGTTGACCACATTGGGAAAAAAGGTCGAGCTGCTACGCGACTTCGTGGGGCAGGCGAATGAAGCGCTGATGGCTTTTATCTTGCTTCTTATGAAAGTGGCACCAATTGGTATCTTTTGCCTTGTGGCGGCTCGCTTTGGAAAAGCGCAAGCGAGTGGGACCTTCATAACGGTACTTAAGCAAACGGGTTGGTATTCGTTTACTGTTGTTGCTGGGCTTGCGATCCATGCGATTATCGTCTTGCCGCTCGTGTATTGGCTCTTCACAAAAAAGAATCCCTACGTTTTCATCTACAATATGTCTCAGGCCTTACTGACCGCTTTTTCGACGGCGAGTTCTACCGCGACGTTGCCAGTGTCCATCGAATCTGCTCAGGTCAACGCGGGCGTTTCCAAAGAATCGACTGATTTTGTATTGCCTCTGGGAGCCACCATCAATATGGACGGGACGGCCCTATATGAGGCGGCGGCGGCGATTTTCATTGCTCAGTCCATCGGCATGCACCTGGATCTAATGCAGCAGATGATTGTAGCGGTGACGGCAACCCTCGCCGCCATCGGCGCCGCGGGGATTCCCGAGGCGGGCCTAGTCACCATGATTATCGTACTCAATGCTGTCGGCCTTCCTGTCGAATTTATTGGTCTCATCCTTTCTGTCGATTGGCTGCTCGACCGGTTTCGTACCGCGGTCAACGTCTTCGGAGACTGTGTGGGGGCGGCCGTGGTGGAAAAATCTATCCTTGAAGCTAAGCGGGGCTAGAGGGAGAATAATGGCGTTGGGAAGATTTTAGATAAGGAGTACCCATGGCCACCAAACCCCGCGTGAAGATTCTGTGGGCGGTAGACGCTCTGTCTGGCGACCTGCAAATGTTGAAAAAGACCGCCAAGCTGCTCGATCTCATGTCCAGGAAGGTAGACTGCGAAGTTGAGCCGGTGTGTGTCTTTACTCCGCCCAATCCGTATTTGGAGCGGCGGGGCCTTTCCAACCTTCTTCGCCAGACGGAAGAGGAAGTTAAAAAGCGGCTGGACGGAATGTTGGCAAAAGCGCCGCTAAAAAGTCCCGTGGTAGTGGCCGAGCCGCATTTTATTTCACAGCCTACCTTCTCTGTCCGGCAAGCGGTGACCAAACTCAGTGACTACGCCCGGGAGTGCGGAGCGGAACTCATTGTAGCGAGTTCGCACGCCCGGTCCGGCCTTTCTAGGGCGCTGATGGGGAGTTTTGTCGAAACTTTGGTACACCTTTCGGCAGTCCCCGTGCTAGTGGCGACCACAAATACCCGGACCCCAACGGCGTTTAAGAATATTCTCTTCCCGTCGGATCTATCCGATGAGTCCAGAGCGGTGTTTGCAAGGCTATTGCCATTTGCGAAAGCCTTCGGATCGACCGTTACCATTTACCATAAACTGCAGTGGGCGACGGACTATGTTGCGCTCTTTACTTCCGTACCGCTTTACAGCCAGTACGTGGAAGAAGATGGCAAAGCGCGCGCCGCGCGCGGAGAGGAGTTTGTCTCGTTGGCAAAGGTCGAGGGAGTGAAAGCAACCGTCGTAGTGGACAAGAAAGGCGACGGCATCGCCGATGCGATTGCTAAGTACGCAAAGAAAACGCACCCGTCTTTGGTCGCTTTAACCTCTGACACCGGCCCGGTCGCTTCGGTACTCTTGGGTAGCATTACGCGCGCCATTATGCGTAAGGTACCAAGCCCCGTCTGGGTGCTGAAGAGTCCAAAGAATGTCTGAATGCGGGTTCCAAAAGTAGATAGGCACCTTTTAGAACTTTAGGGCAACAGCGGGAAGGTGGTATCCAGTTGCCCGTCAGTGGTGATTCGCGCCAGGTTTTGTGCCGCAACTGCCTTAAAAGAAGAAAAAGTTCCTCCAGCTATCGCTTTACCATCGGGCTGGATGGCTACCGAAAAGGCGTCGGCATCAAAGCCGCCGTCGGTGAGGTACGTAGTGACGAGACTGCCGGTGCTCGTCATTTGCGCGATGCGCTCGGGACGTAGGGTACTATAGTTAGTGAATTCTCCAACGAGAGTGTAAAGGCCTGGGGAGTTAAGC
>JAGQZV010000041.1 GCA_020435295.1 Bdellovibrionales bacterium
TTCGGGCGCTTAAATTTGGAAGAATTCTCCACGAACCGCTGATGAAGGTGACCCATGCCAGCGGAACTTGGACGTGGCGGCAGCTCAGAGCCAGTGCCAAGCGTTACCAGTCTGACGTAATTTTTTTCGGTATTTTTTATATTTTTGCGTTTTGTCGCGGGCGAGTTTTGCATCCTAAATTGCTTTTTCTGGCTTTGTTTCCATTCGCTATTCCTGTCGTATACCGCCAATGGCTAAGAAGTTTGCAAGATTGGCTGTTTTTGCCGTTTCTTTGGCTTTATTTTCTTCTTGTTCGCTGGAACATACTTGTCGCGGCTCTCAGAGAGCGGGTTGTCGTGTTGTAGGGCGATTTTTTCGATAGAATAGTCAGCATATGGGATGGTTTAAGAGGCAGCGAGTGCGCGTGTACGGTATCGTGATAGCCTTCTTTCTTCCATTTGTGCTCGAAGCCGTGCTGAGAGTGCAGGATGCGCTGCCTGTTCCGCAACAATACGTTACCTTGAATCGTTATATTCCGCGGAGGCAGCGCGAGAATCTTCGGCGTCACGTCTATCTAGACGAGAAGGTATTTCCGGAGCTTCCGAGCTCCTTCCAATTTTCTACGGATTCGAACGGGTTTCGATCGCGACCGGGGACCCGGGACAAAGGAGCCAGGGGGATACGGGTGGTTTTCATAGGGGGGTCCACGACCGAGGGTAGCCTGCTTGACGATGCGGTGACTTGGCCAGCTGTTGCGAGTACGCTCACGGAAGATCTTGTTGGGCACGGTATCGGTGTTGCAGACTTGAATATGGGCGTCCCCACTACGAATACACGGGATCACGTGGCGTCGATCGCACAATACGTCATTCCGCGCCTGCCGGACATTATTGTGTTGTCAGTAGGTATTAATGACTTGGAATTGCATTTTCACCCTACGTATAACCCTTTCCGGCAGGAAGCCCATTCGTCTGTAAGGTTTTTGGACTGGGTGGCGGGAAGTGACTTTCTTAACCATTTCTATCTTCTCCGATTGTTGCGACTACAGAAGGACGGCGATGTTGACTGGTCTTGGACCGGTCCGAGAGTCCGCCTCGATGCTGGAGACTTTGTACGCAAGAATCGAGCGCTCAGGGCCAAGTTGCCCTACAAAAAACTGGATGTGGCATTCTTTCCTCCTCCTGAGTTTGAGCAAAATCTCAGGAGTATTGTTGGTGAGGTGATGGCTAACAATGTAAGAATTGTCTTGATGACCGAGACGTGGCTATTCCAGGACGTTGTTCCTCCTGAAACCATGAGTAAGTTTTGGGGTCACGAAACCCTTTTCAAGTACCGGGAAGGCGACTTGGATCGTGTTTTAACCAAATACAATGATGTTATCCGAAAGATCGCACGCGAGTTTCGTTTGCCTTTGGTTGATTTGGAGCGAAAGCTTCCTAAGAACGTGGACTATTTCTTCGATGAGATGCATTTTACACCCTTGGGGGCTCGAAAAGTGGCGGAGCAGCTTGCTCCCATTTTGGCCGACTTAATCCGTAACAAGAACAATCAAGCTTCTCATAGCCTCTGATGGGAGACGACCACGGTGCAATCCCCGCTTCAATCGAGCGAGTTGTCCGAAAGACAGTCGACACCACCTGATCGCTTAGAACGACTGCGTGGATCGGCCAATCTGATTCTTCTTTCAGCGAAAACCCCATACTTTGTTTGGGGACTGGCCGCCACGCTGCGTGTACGCGAGTATTTTTACAACCGTTCCCTTTGGCTGGATGAGGCCCACGTTGTGTTAAAAGTACTCGCGCCCAACTTCTGGGAAGTCATTGCGAGCGGGAATTGGAATCAGACCCTTCCTGTGGGGATGGCTGTGGTTATGCGCGTGCTCGTTGGGGTTATCGGCGACTCAGAATATGTGCTTCGGCTAATGCCACTTCTGTGCAGCTTACTTTCTTTTCCACTCTTCTACCGTATTTCGCGGGAGTATCTTAAGCCGCAACTTGTTCCGCTGGCGCTGCTTCTCTTCTCTGTCGCCCCTCCGCTAGTGTATTACGCCGCGGAAGCGAAACACTATTCTAGTGATGTGTTTGTTTGTCTGCTTTTGCTTGTTCTGGCTTTGGAGGTGATGCGCTCCGATTTCAAAACCAAAACTTGGGTATTGGGTGTGGCGGCGTGCGCGTCTACGTGGTTTTCCTTTACCTCTGTCTTTGTGAGTCTTGGGATTGCCGTCGCTTTCGGTGCGCAGACTCTACGCGCCGGGCGCCCTGAACGCTTGGCGAAAGGCGTACCTTGGATCACCTGCTGGGCACTGAGCCTAGGTTTTCACTATTACGCGTCCCTCCGATATCTTGTCTCAAACCCTACGCTGCACCGGCAATGGGTAAGTTGGGGGGGATTTGGGCCTGCAACGTACGATTCTTTGGCTTGGGCGAAATGGTTTGTGTCGGTCTGGTTCGGCCGGCTTCCGTCTACTTTTGGGATTTCCTATGGGTACTTCGCCTCCGCCTTTGCGTCATTTGGCGCGTGGCTTTTACTGAGACGCCTTCGGCCCAAGAGCTACCTTATATTAATGCCGATGGTTTTTCTGATTCTTGCGGCCGCTGCTGGCTATTATCCGGTTCTGACGCGTGTTGCGCTCTTTGCTGCGCCTTTGTACCTATTAGCCCTTATCCAAGGGATTGGATCGGCCATGGAGTTGCGACCGCTCAAATTCCTTGGTTGGGGCGCAACGGCAGTCCTTTCGGGCCAACTTTTTTTGGGGGCCACATATAATTTTGTTCACCCTTCTGTCCGCGAGCATATTCGTCCACTTCTGACACATCTAAGGGAGAAGCAGCAGCCCGAAGATCTAGTGTATGTTTCGCAGTACGCAAAAGACGCTTTCAACTATTCAGTGAGGCGCCACCCCTTAGTCGGCCCCGTCTCAATCGGCATCTCCTGTCGTGACGTCCCGTTGGAGGTTTGCGAGAAGGACTTTTTGAGGCGCGTCGTGGGGAGAGAGCGTTTGTGGGTCTTGTTGTCGCATGTGATGCCCGAGGAAAAAGATCGGCTCGTGCATATCGCAGACAGATGGGGGGAGCGCGCATCAACCGTTGAAAGCGGTGATACTACACTTCTTCTCTACCGCTTCAAGCAGCGTGAGCTTTAGTAGTCTTTGTGCGCATTTGGATTTAAGATGAGCCAATGTTAGCAGCCTATTTGAACCAGTTTGGTGGCCCCGAGGTATTGGAAGTTGGTAATTTGCGTGCACCTGGTGTTGCGGACGATGAGGTGCGAGTCGCCGTCAGGAGTTCGGCGCTAAATCACCTAGATATTTGGGTGCGCAAAGGCCTTGCTGGACTCAAAGTGGAATTTCCGCACATCCTTGGAGGGGACGCTTCCGGGTTGGTGGAGGCGGTTGGGAAGAACGTGACCGATCTCTTTATTGGAGACGAAGTTATCGTTCACCCCGGTCTTAGCAAGGCGCCATGGGAAGAAGTAGAGAGCCTTGCCGCCGACTATCGAATTTTGGGTGAGCATGTAAATGGTACCAACGCCGAAATGGTGACAGTCCCGCGGGAAAATATTTTCCCCAAACCCAAAAACCTTTCGTTTGATGAAGCCGCCTCTGTTCCGCTCGTCTTTACGACAGCGTGGCAAATGCTTGTCGGCCGGGCCAAAGTCAAGGCCGGTGATCTGGTACTGGTGCATGCGGCGGCCAGCGGTGTTAGTTCGGCAGCGATTCAAATTGCCAAGTGTTTCGGTGCCACGGTCGTAGCGACAGCAGGGAACGCGGAGAAACTGGAACTTGCCGCGAAGCTGGGAGCGGATCTGGTTGTAAACTATAGCAATCAAGAGGCCGCATCGGAGATAAAAAACAAGTTTGGCAAGCGGCGAGTAGATATGATTATCGATCATGTGGGAGCCGACACCTGGAAGTCGCACTTTGAAGTGTTGCGAAGGGGCGGTAAGATCGTAACGTGCGGCGCCACCAGTGGGTATTTGGTACCGTTGGATTTGCGCCATGTGTTTTATAAGCAGATACAAATTCTCGGTTCCACCATGGGCTCTAAAGGGGATTTCCCGCGGATTTTGCGTCTGCTCGAAGACGGCAAACTTCGCCCCGTAGTGGACAGAAGTTTTGCGCTGCGAGACATCCAAGAAGCCCACCGCCATCTTGAAGGCCGAGACGCTCTGGGCAAGGTGGTAGTTCGTGTGTCATAACAAGAACTTAGAGACGCATTCTTAGGGTCGGTGCACCGCGTTTCACCGCTTGAATCTAAATTTTCAGCGTCCGATGAGTATGGTATAGCCTGCCGTGCAGGGGACAAGATGATCGATCTGAGTACATTCGCCGACGAAATCAAAAAACTTGAGAGCGCCCTCAATGAGGCTGAGACCATTTTGCTTACTGCCCCCGGGGTTGCGGACGGAGATTCCATCGGGGCCCAGCTAGCCCTGCGACGGATGCTAAAGCACTGCTACCCGAAGGCGGAAGTTAGAATCGTCAACGACGAGCCCATCCAAGATAGGTACCTTTTTTTGCCCGACATTCAGTATGTCGAAACGCCGGAGACCTTTTGGGCCTCCAATCCGGTGGGCCATTTTGATTTGGGTATCATAGTAGATGGTGGTGTGGACCGCGCAGGACGCGTTCGAGAGATTTACGAAAAATGCAAGAAAACGGCGTTTATCGACCACCACGTTGTGAGCGTACAGTTTCGCTACGACATTCGCATTGTCGAGCCGACGGCTTGTTCCACAACGGAACTTGTGTACCATCTTTCACAGCTTCCCGCGTTCATCACACCGCTTAGCAAAGAGTTTTGTCAGCAGGTATATTTGGGGCTAATTTTTGACACCGGATTTTTCCGCCACTCCAATACTACACCTGAGGCGATGGAACTTGGGGCGAAGCTTTTACGAACGGGATTTGATTTCACCCGTGTCGGCGAGCGGGGAATGTTGGAAAGAACTTTTAATAGCCTTAAGTTACTATCCTACACCTTGGCGAGGGCGCAATTGCGTGCCGAAGGCAAAATCATTTGGTCTACGGTCACGCAGGATACGTTGCGGTCTTTCAAGGCAACGGATGATGATCGCGAAGGCATCATCGACCATCTTTTTCTTACCCACGGGATCGAAGTGGCTGTTCTCTTTTACGAGATGCCGGAAAACAAGACCCGTCTTTCTTTCCGATCCCAGGGAGCCATTGACGTGGCCCGTTTTGCTCGCAGCTTGACCGAGCACGGGGGCGGGCACGAGAAGGCTTCAGGCGCCATGCTTGACATACCTATGTCAGAAGCGGTGGAGTGGGTATTAGAGCGGCTCGAAGCGGCATTTGAATCGGGTCTGTTCAACGCATCCAAAAAGAAGAAGAGGTAGCGGGTGCTGGTCGAAGTACTTAAGTGCAAAATCCACCGGATCGCGGTGACGGACGCGGATCTGCATTATGAGGGCAGCATCAGTCTGGGGCGAGAATACATGGAATGCGCACAGCTGCGAGCCTACGAGAAGGTTGATATTTACAATATTTCTAACGGGGAGCGGTTTTCCACGTACGTCATTCCGGGCAACTCCGGACAAGTCTGCCTCAATGGGGCGGCCGCGTGGAAGGTTCGTGTAGGTGATAAAATTATTATTGCCTCGTACGCGTGGATTGAGCGCGAAAATATGGAGACTCACCACCCACGCGTGGTGCTTATCGGTGACGGCAACCAAGTGAAGTCCGTCTCCGACGCCAGCATGACGACGTAGTTCGGTGTGTCACGCTACGGCTGCTAGCACGTCCTTATAGGCGTGAGGTGGCTCGTTGGCAGATTCGGGCGGGGTCTTGGACAAGATAATGGGTAATGGGGGAGGCGCATGAGCGCGCGCATACTGATAGCAATCTTATTAATGGGTCTTTGGCCGTCCGCGAGGGCGACCGAAGTGGCCACTCCTTTCAAAGTGCGCCGCTTGGAAATCAATGCGCGACAGGAACTCAACGTTTATAAGGACCCGTCGATGTTCCTTCCGGATCTGGGGGAAATTCACGCCGATCCCCTGACTGGCTGGGAGACCCTAATGGAAAACACACCGCTTTTGACTACGGTGCAAGGGCCGGTATGTTTTCTGCAATTGGCCGCTGCTACCCCGTTCAAGAACTTCGGCTTGGTCTCCTACCTGTACCAACTCGCGGATTCGCGTCTGAAGTCGCCGGTTACGGCCGCCGCCTTCGGAGAGTCCACCCCAATGATTGTTCCGGTGCAATTGTGCGGTGAAAGTGCGTATTCGGACTCTTTGGGCTTTGTATTAGAGGAAGATCTCAAGGCCGTCCAACAGGCTCGGGCGCAGAGTGGGTTGCCGCCTTCTGTGGACGGTACGCCCTAAGCAGCTTCGCGCATCACGGTGCGGTTTCTGCCACCCTGTTTGGCTGCATACAAGCATTCATCTGCGGCGCGGATAAAGTCTTCAATCGTTTCAAAGTTTCCGTTGTCTAGGGTGGCAACCCCCAAACTGATCGTAATGAAGATGTTATCGTTGCGGTAGGTGACAGGTTGTTTCTCTACGTTGAGCCGCACCCGTTCTGCGATTTGCATGGCGGTTGTGGCGTCTACGTTGCGCAGGATAATGGCGAATTCTTCGCCGCCATAACGGCAGGCGATGTTCTCAAGACGTAGACTTTTGTGCAGGTACTGACCTATGTGCTTCAGTACCAAATCGCCAGCTATGTGCCCATGCGTGTCGTTTATTTTCTTGAAGTGATCCACGTCAATCATCATCAGGCTTAGCGGGGTTTTGTTTCGTTTTGCGAAGCTAAATTCTTTTGAGAGAACGTCCACGAAGTACTTCTTGTTGTACAGTTGGGTTAGCCCGTCAATGTTGGCAGCCCGGAAAAGGTTCTGCTGGTAAGACTGATCCACGCTGTCTTGGTAACAGAATTTAAAATACAGACGCGTACCGATTAGGATTTTGTCACCGTCGAGAAGCACCTGTTCTTGCACCTTCTTTCCGTTCACAAAGATGCCATTCGTGCTACCTACGTCGCGTATTACTAGCTCCGTGCCGTTGCGCCAGATGATTTCTGCGTGGTTGCGCGAGACATGCGGATCGTCCAAGGGAATCTGGCACGACGGATCTCGCCCCAGCTTAACGTTACGCCCCTTGAGATTGTACATTTGGCCCGTTTCACGGCCTGAAATCTGGATGAGGTAGGGCTCGTACGTACTGCCGTTTTCTTCCAAACGGACTTTTTCCGTGACGACTATCGTCCGGTCTCGATTTTCGTTGTCCGACACTGGGGCTCCTTTCCCGTCACGGGAATAAGGGTCTTCCTAATGCTTATCGACAGAATCCCAAGCATCTTTAGGGGTTAGGGAGGCTCCGCGTCGGATTAAATCGCCAGTGATTCCCTAGAATTATATTGCGTGGTGCCGGCCCCTATGGCACTTTTAGCCTACGTTTTAGAGCTGAACCCCGGGAGGCCCACCTAGTGAAAGCTGAGCTCGCCCGGACCTTGCGCGGAGTGAATACATGGCGGCTGATGAACCCACACTGTTGGAACTTCTTGAGGTCATGATTAAGGCGCTTGTCGATATCCCTGAAGAAGTGAAACTAAACGAAATCAAAGGCGAGCAAACGACCGTTTTTGAGCTTGTCGTTGCTAAGGGTGATCTTGGCAAGGTGATTGGAAAGCAGGGAAAGACAGCCAAGGCGCTGCGCACAATTCTCACAGCGGCTTCCACCAAGCTCCGCAAGCGCTCGGTGCTTGAAATTATCGAGTAGGTAAATGGCGTCGTATTTTTCTTCTTCGATTGGGCGCAAACACATATTGGCTTTTACGGGCTTGGCGCTTTGTGGGTTCTTGGTAACCCACCTTGCCGCCAATCTACTTATCCCCTTCAACCCTCAAGCCTTCAACACGTACAGCTACAAACTGATAACAAACCCGCTCATTTACGTGGCGGAGGTGGGTTTAGTTGGGCTTTTTCTCGTGCATGTCGCCTTGGCGTTTTGGCTGAACTTCGAGAATCGCGCGGCCAGACCCCAGCGGTACGTTTCAAAGAAGAACACGGGGCGGGGGACGACCCCAAGCTCTGCAACTATGGTGATTACGGGACTCGTCACGTTGGTGTTCCTGGTTTTGCATGTAATGAACATCAAGTTTGGGGCGCATTACACGGTTACGTACGATGGGGTAGAAATGCGCGATCTACACCGATTGGTTTTGGAATATTTTTCAAGTCTCCCCAACGTCATTTGGTATGTCGTTGCACACGTCGCTCTGGCCCTACATACCTGCCACGGTTTTCAGTCCGCTTTCCAGTCTTTGGGATTTAACCACCCACGCTACACAGCCTGTGTGAAAGCACTGGGCAAGCTGTACGCGGTCGCGATCGCGGGCGGTTTTGCTTTTATTGCGATTTGGGCCTACGGACGGGGAGGCGTGTGATGTCAGACAGACTCAATTCCCAAATCCCCTCGGGGGATATTCGTCAGAAATGGGAACAGCACAAGTTTGACTTAAAGCTCGTTAACCCAGCAAACAAACGAAAATTTACGATTTTGGTTGTGGGAACGGGACTTGCGGGTGGCTCGGCGGCCGCTTCTCTGGCCGAGCTTGGTTACAACGTTCTGTCGTTTTGTATTCAGGATTCTCCTCGGCGGGCGCACTCAATAGCCGCACAAGGCGGGATCAATGCCGCGAAGAACTACCCCAATGACGGCGACTCCGTGTGGCGGCTTTTCTACGATACCGTCAAAGGTGGGGACTACCGTTCTCGCGAGGCCAACGTGTACCGGCTGGCGCAGGAGTCGGCCAACATCATTGACCAGTGCACCGCGCAGGGAGTTCCGTTTGCTCGCGAGTATGGCGGGTATTTGGCCAACCGTTCGTTCGGTGGCGCTCAGGTGTCGCGTACATTTTACGCTAGAGGCCAAACCGGTCAGCAACTCCTACTCGGTGCGTATTCAGCGATGATGAAAGAAGTCGATCGCGGCAAAATCAAGATGTTTTCGCGTCGTGAAATGGTGGAGCTTGTCGTTGTCGACGGCAAAGCACGCGGTGTGGTGATGCGAAACCTTGTAACCGGCGAACTAGAGCGGTACGCTGGTGATGCCGTTCTGCTGTGCACGGGCGGCTACGGCAACGTGTATTATCTTTCCACCAACGCGATGGCGTCCAACTGCTCTGCCGCCTGGCGTGCGCATAAACTCGGCGCCTTTTTTGCGAACCCGTGTTTTACGCAGATTCACCCAACCTGTATCCCAGTTTCGGGGCATTATCAGTCGAAACTGACACTTATGTCGGAATCTTTGCGCAACGATGGGCGGGTGTGGGTTCCCAAAAAGGCAGGGGATACCCGTGCTCCTGAGGACATTCCGCAGGATGAACGCGACTACTACCTGGAGCGCAAGTACCCTTCGTTTGGAAATTTGGTTCCCAGAGATGTAGCGTCTCGCAACGCCAAACAAGCGTGCGACGATGGGCGCGGCGTGGGGAAGAGCAAACTTGCCGTTTACCTGGACTTCAAAGACGCCATCCAACGCGATGGGCGCGAGACTATTGAAGCGAAGTACGGCAATCTGTTTGAAATGTACAACCGCATTACGGACGAGGATCCATATGTCTCTCCGATGCGCATCTACCCGGCCGTTCACTACACCATGGGCGGATTGTGGGTGGACTACAACTTGATGAGCACCATTCCTGGGCTCTTTGTTCTCGGTGAGGCAAACTTTTCGGATCACGGAGCGAACCGACTTGGGGCTTCGGCACTGATGCAGGGGTTGGCAGACGGGTATTTTGTGATCCCGTACACTTTGGGTGGCTATCTTGCCAGCAGTAAGCTTGGCAAAGTTGCTGTTGAGAATGAGGCCTTTTCTGCTGCCGTAGGTAGGGCTCAGGACCGCATCGACAAGTTTTTTGCGGCCAAGGGCAGTAAGACGGTGGACCATTTTCACAAAGAGTTGGGTCGCATTATGTGGGACTACGTTGGGATGGCCCGCAATGAAGAAGGGCTGAAGACCGCACTCGTTGAGATTCCGAAACTACGTGAGGCGTTTTGGAGTGACCTGCGGGTTTCTGGCGAGGCAAACAACTTCAATCCGGAACTTGAAAAAGCGGGCCGCGTGGCTGACTTTTTGGAATTGGGTGAGTTGATGGCGAAGGATGCCTTGGAACGTAGAGAGTCGTGCGGCGGGCATTTCCGGGAGGAATCCCAGACGGAAGAAAATGAGGCTAAACGAGATGACACCAACTTCAGTCACGTTTCCGCCTGGGAGTTCAAGAGTGTAGGTCAATACGAGCTCCATAAAGAGGCGTTGAAGTTTGAAAATGTGAAGTTGACTCAGCGGAGCTACAAGTAAGGGGCAAAGATGAAGCTGCACCTCAAGATTTGGAGACAAAAAGACACAAAAGCTTCCGGTAAGATCGTTTCCTATGAGTTGAATGATGTTTCGCCAGACATGTCCTTTTTGGAAATGCTGGACGTTCTCAATGAGCAGCTCGTCTCCAAAGGAGAAGATCCGGTAGCGTTTGATCACGACTGCCGCGAGGGGATTTGCGGAATGTGCTCACTCATGATCAACGGTCAGGCTCATGGCCCGGAGGCGTTGACGACTACCTGCCAGTTGCACATGCGAAAATTCAAGGACGGCGATACGATTGTGATAGAGCCCTTCCGCGCGCGTGCGTTTCCCATTGTAAAGGATCTCGCCGTCGATCGCTCGGCCTTTGATCGTGTCGTCCAAGCGGGAGGTTATGTTTCGGTGAACACGGGTAACGCCGAGGACGCCAATGCCATCCCGATACCCAAAGAAAACGCGGATCTGGCGATGGACGCCGCTGCGTGCATAGGGTGCGGCGCGTGTGTAGCCGCCTGCCCGAACGCTGCGGCAATGCTCTTTGTTTCGGCGAAACTCTCCCAATTCGCCTTGCTTCCTCAGGGCCAACCAGAGCGCGAGCGCCGGGCGCTGCGCATGGTGGATCAAATGGACAAGGAAGGTTTTGGCAATTGTACCAACCACTACGAATGCATGGCTTCGTGTCCCAAGGGGATCGATGTTGAGAACATCGCTCGCATGAACCGGGAGTACGGTTTTGCGTTCGTTAAGGCGCGTTCCAAGCCCTAAACTGGGGCCCCAATTTCTTTGCTGAAAAGACAAGTATTCTAAGACATTGTATAAGAAAAGAGCCGCACGCGGACCACGCGGAGCGGGTCGTGGCCGGTTGTGCGTGGTGATCACTTTTTCATCATGATACGAAGCGGTTGGTGACTCTAAGACTCTCAAATACTGCGGCGACGCGCTCGCTTGTCTATCTGCTTTTGTTTTCACATCTTCTAGCTGTGGACTCTCTGGCGATAGACGAACACGACTCGCGCCGGTGCCGTCGGAAGTTTTCCGGTGTCACGATTGGATCTCTTATTCAGTGGGTGCGCCGGCCTAAGCTGCGTCGCGGTCGGGGGGAAAAGCTCGATCCGCGCGTGCGCCTTTGGCGGAACGCGGCCGGCGTGTCCGTCATTGGAATGGTCGCGGTACTTGGGACGCTCGTTTACGTGCTCTCGCCTGAGCCGCAGAAGCCCAAACCGTTGCCCGAACCCGTGCCGGCGGTGGCTCTACCGGATCTTCAAGAGGAAGTTCTCACTTCCGAGAGTATGAACCAGGACGAGCTCGAGTTGCGCGCCCGATTGGATCGCTTGGACGATTGGTATGCTGCCGAGTCGAGAGACGCGGCCTTTTTTAGTACTGATACTGTGGATCCTGAAGAGGACGGTAAATTTACGGTCCCCAACCCGGTGGCGGATAAGAATCCGCTATTTCCAAAGACTTTGCATCTCATCGACTACCAGTTTCCACTTCTTTCCGAGGTGCCCGCAGATGAATTGCGCCTCGAATTTGTTTTAACTCTGGCGGCTGATGGAACCGTGAAGAACGTTGAAATCCGAAAAAGCTGCGGCGTGGACAGTCTTGACGAAGCCTTTATCAAGGCCGTGAAAAAGTGGCGGTTTACCGCCCCCGGAACGGAAGTCGAATTGGAAGCCATGGAGCATGTGTTCTTATGAAGTCAGTGTGGGTGGTATCTTTCGTGTTGTTCCAATTTGTGGTGTTGACTGCAAGCGCGGACGAGACGTTGCAAACAGTTACGTCCAAACTGCAGCAGGCGGAATCGCAGTTGCAATCGGTATCCGCGGAGCTGGAGACGCAAAGATCCGTCACGACTGGTCTGGAACTGGAATACTCTGGCGCCGAATCGGGCAATCGGGAAGGCAACCTGGACTTGCTGGAGCAAGACGAGATACTGGCCGAGATCAACGCAACTATACTTAAACTCCAAGAGGAAAAACGCAAGGCTTCGCTTGCACTGTATGACTTGGAACGGCTACAAATTCCGGGCTTAGCCGTCGAGATCAAAAATCTGACCGAAAGGCGTACGGTAGCCTTGGAGAAGGCTCGCGAGTTTGTTGAAAAGAGCGAGGCGATTCAAGCCCGCGCCGAAGAACTTAAGAAAAAAGCCGAGGAGCAAAAGGAGCTTCGGGCGGAGTTGGAGTTGGGAACGGGGCTTGAAAAGAGAACTTTTACAGCTCGCGCTGCGTCCCGATCCCACCGCAAAGAAGCGTTTCCGCCGGCCGTTGCCGATACACGGGAAGAGGCGATCCGGGAGGCGCTAAAAGCATGCCTAGAGAAGTATCCAGACTGCTTTCTTGTAAGCGTTGAGGAGAATAATGAGTCTGCGGGGTTGCGCGATAGCAAAATTTCTGAGGCCGTTCGCTTGCAGCGGCTAATCCACGAAGTGTACCGCCCACAGCTTGCCGCGGAATTTGAGGCGGCCAAAAAGCAGGCAACCGAGTCTGTAGAGGCCGCAAAGCCCCTTGCGGAGCAAGCCCAGGCTTTGCAGAAAAAAGCGTCCGAACTCGAGGCCGAGCGAGACCGACTCAAAACCCTCGTTGAGCAGTGCGAAGCCGACCTACTCGTGGAGCAGGGGAAAAAGAAGACGATCGGTGAAACGATGGCGTCGCTGGGAAAAAAATGTGCACGCCACGCCCAAGAGATCGAGCGTCTGGAGCCGATTCTGTCCCAAGCTAAGGGGATTGAGGCCGGTCTTTTGGAAACGGCAGCGCAATTGCGAGTAGAAGTGGCCGAGGTGGGCCAGGAGCTAAAATCTCGCCTTCGAGAGACCTGCCACCAACAAGCCGAAGAAGCCGCCGAAAGCGTTTCGCTCCAGTACGGGATCTCCGCTGGGACGACCGCCGGCCGTGATTCTGGGGAAGCTTTGGCAGAGGCGCGCGCGATGCGGCCTTTTTACGTGGCTGCGTTTTCCGCAGCTGCCGACCCTTCGAATGCCGACTACAAGCGGGGGTACGAACGCGGCAAAAAATTAGCGGAGGATTTTGCGAGGGTATATTCGCGCCCTCTCGGTTTTAATCGGGAACTGGGGTTGCGACAGCGCGGCCCTGTAGAAGCACAAGAAGAGATTGATTTTTCCGATCTTGAAACAAAACCCGCCGAAGAAAATGAAATTACGCTTCTTAATCTACTTCCTGTGCCACGGGCACAACGAGACGAGGACCCGCGCATTCGTCGCAATTTTGTCAAACACGCGGACTGGCTAAGTGAAACGGAGCAGCCGGAGTCACGGGGAAAGCCTCATAAGACGCTCCTTCAACTGTCGGAAGAAGTTGAGAACAGAGAACTCTCTGCACAGTGGGCGCTTGCGGAAAAAACGTTGCCGCTCAATCTGAGTTCTTTGGCCAGAGAACAGTTCGGGACGGAATTTTCGGCGATGTTTTTATCAGAGTTAAGGACAAAATACCGCCGGCAAGTTCAAGACGCCTTCGAATCAGCCGAGGAGTCGGCCTTGGCGGAAGAAAGAGAGTATCCTGATTTAAAAATCCAGTGTGAGGCCGAGGGCCGCTTTGACCGAGGTGTCGAAGATGGCATTCGGGAACACTTGGAGGCGGCGAGCAAGGCGGCGCAAGCGGACGGTAGTGCGCTTCTGGTTCGCAAGTTGGAAGAAGAGTGGCTCCCGTTGCGCGTCGAGTATCGCTGGAGCAACTATTTTACGGGTATCGCGCGCCGTTTTAGCCCCGCGTTGAGTGTGGTGGGTGACGTTTTTGAACTCCTTGCGGTGGTGACTAATCCCAACGTGCGCCCCATCGCCGCCGGCGTCCTCCAACTTCAGGCGACAGGAGCGCTTGGCGAGAGGGTCTTTTTTCTTCCCGAGATTCCCGCGCGCACCGAGCTCTCCGTGCGACGTATCGTATTCGAACGTTTGGACGCGGAAAAGCCTCGTTCCTTGGAGTTGACGGCGAGTTTGCGCGTAAAGGGGGGAGCCATTGAGCTCGCCTCTGAAACGATGGAGTTACGCACTCTTTCCGGCGCTCAAGTGATGGAGGCCGTCCGTCTAGAGGGTCAGGAGGACTTGAAAAAAGTACTTTTCTCTCCTGCGCAGATCCTGCAAGACCTACCCCAAACGGCTTGGGACTACTTGGAGCTTTCGCCGAAGTACGATTTGGGTAAATGGGATATGGCGGCACTCCGATCCGCTGAGAATTCAGAAGGCGAACTGCTCTGGGAAGCGGCATTGTCGGGCAACGAGAACCTCGGCGGAAACGTAGAAACTCCGCTGTCGGTGCACTGGGAAGACTCGAGAGTCAAACTCGCCGGACCCAACCTGGAGACGGCGGGGGAAGCTGCGATTCCGACCAACACGTTCTTAATGAGTACCTATGGGAGTCGCACTCCATACGAACTCTTTCTTTGCGATTTCAGCTTTCCGGGGCTCTACCGGTTAGCACCTGGAGCGCATCGACAAAACTGCTCTACCGCCTATTTGGAAGAAAACGGTCTAAAGCGCATCCAGTCGATATCGCTTGCTCGATCGGATCGCTCAGCCCCGAACTTCAGCGCCACTTTTTTTGTCGAAGCACGTAGGGACGTACTGTCTTCCACTGATTTTAATATCCGCATTGATCGGGAAAATACGGATCCCGACATTCAGGGGGAAACTACGGGTTGTAGGCGCCAGCAAAACCGTTTCATGACGGGCAATACTTTCGAATGTGTTTTGGATGGGCGTGTAGTTCGCGTGGGAACAGACGGCTTTAGAACAGATAACAAAGAAGTCATTCTTGCGGTGGAGTTCCTGGTAAACAACTCGGTGTATCAGCGCATGCACCTCCCTCTCATCGTACCGCGAGGCGAGGGTGGGTGATGGTCAACTCCAACGCTCCAGCGGTATGGTTTAAGAAGGCGTTAAGTGTTGGGATAGCGGTTCTTATTTGTTTTCCACCGCCCCTTCGCGCGGTGGATCAGCTGCCAAGTTGTCCCGAACGATTGGAATCCGTAGGAATTCGTCCCGAGTCGGTTAAGAGCAAAATCAACACGTACAAGTCGGTGACTCTGAGCGTTGCGCTGCACTTAGCTGCTTTTGCGATCCTCGCGTTGCCGGCCTGGCATATCGCGACGCGGCCGGAACCGTTGCTGTTGTCCACCCTGTTTGACGACGATGAAACGGATTCGGCGATTGTCATTGAGATGGTAGCGCCCAATGATGCTTCGGCGCAGTATTCTCCAGCGGACGGGCAGAGTGAGCCGGCCGAAGAGCCAGAAGCGGGACTGGTCAGACGTTTGGCATCGCTAGAAAGCGAAGCGGTGGTGACCCCCCAAGTTCCCAACCCTCTTGCCAAAGCGCCGGATCCGCCTCCGGAGCCAGAGCCCGAACCCGATCCGCCACCCATCGTAGAGCCCACGCCCGGACCAGCGGCGGCTGTTGCATCGAGTACGCCTGGCACTGGTTCCAGCGCGGCTGAAGCCCCACCGAGTGAGCCGGCACCGACTTCGCCCGTGCCCCCAACCCCGCCTACAGCTGCGAGCGTGGCGTCCTTGGCGTCCACGCCAGCAGCGGGTGGCGCCCGCGGTTCTGCAACGAACGTGCAGACGCAAGGGTTAAACGATGGGCTAATGAGCGCGATTGAAGGGGCGGCGGCTCACGCCCGGGAAGATCAGCCGCTCAATGTAGTTATTGCGGTCGATGTGACGGGCAGCATGACTCCCTACATTGAAAGCATCAAAGTAAACATGCATAAGCTCATTGATACTCTGGAGAAAGTAAAAGCACGGGGGATTCCCGTTCGGGTGGGGGTGATGACGTTCAGTGATTACCAAGCCTTTAACCCACCGTATTGGATTCAGCTCGACCTCTGCTCAGACTTCACCCGGTTGCGGCAAGATTTTACGAATAAGGTGCAGCTACACACGTCTTCGGCCAATCACGATATTCCGGAATCTCCATTGGATGCGCTTGTTGGCGCGTCGAGGGGCTTTAGTTGGGATCGTGGAGCGAAAGCCACAGTCATCATTATTAGCGACGCCGCGTGGAAACCCAATACCGCGGATGGAAGGAGCAAGGAGACCGTATTGCGCGAGTTGCAGTCGCATGATCCCCCTATCTTTGTACAGGATATTCACGTCAGTCAGTGACGTGGCATGAAGAAGGAGAAAACAATGAAAACGAGCAAATACTGGACGCTCACTGTAGTGGTGCTGGGTTTTCTTACCCAGTCACTTTTTGCGGATGAGTTTGTATCCATGGGTGAGTACTTAAGTCGCGGCACTGTTAAAGGTGGCGAGCGGGGATACTATGCTGGCAACAACCAGGACATGGTATTCATCAACTCCAAAGGCGAGATCATCTGGTCGTCAAAAGGCGGCTGGGTGTCAGGAAACCGCGGGCAAGTCAGTAGTGCAGAGGCGGCCAGAATTCGCTCCGAAATGAGAGCGGAGAAAGCGCAAAAAGATCGCGAAGTGCGTGAAGGCAGACGTAACGTCGAATACGGCGAATACATCAGCCGCGGGACTACTTTTCACGGGTACGCGGGCCACTGGAGCGGAAACAATCAAGATGCGCTTTTTGTGAGCTCAGAGTATGGAACCATTTATTCCACGCGCGGAGGGTGGGTGAATGGCTTTGGGCCCGAGTTCGATACGGCTTCTCGCGCGAAGTGGGGTGCTGGGATCAGTGACGACGCCCAGATCTACACTGGGATCTCAGATCCTAACACGCTCGCCAGAGCCTCGTCTTTGACGGCGGATCAGCTCTACGTCGTTGTTGAAGCGAACCGCCGTTTTGTTACTGTCGCCTATTCGGTGGGCGGTCGCACGGTGCTTTCGAACCAAGCCATTACCGATGGGGCCATCATTCCTGGAAAAATGCTGGGCAAGACTGGACAAGACGCTAAGAGGCGTTACCAGTTCAAGATGGAAGGCAACGGTTACAGATTTAATCCTATCATCGAGTAGTCGAACAGTGTCCCTCCCGCGCGAGGCGCTCATGGCACGCGGGAGGGGCAACTTCTCCGCATTTGCATACCGGTGCTGGCACAGGCGTTGCTCTCAAAAGTAGCTTGGGGGGGCTCGGTGGGGGCTAGCATGCACGGCCGGGCTCTTTTGATGTCATATTTTGTCACCGTACGGGCGGAGATTGTCTTGAAATCCCTGGAAAGAAAACTCTTGGCGACTGGGCCACTTGTTTGGAATCGCGTCCGGGGTTCAGTTTCTGTGCTTCTCAGTCTGCTTGTAACCTTGTGGGTGTCTTCAATAGGAAAGGCAGCCGAGCGGGTTCGCAAGACTGTGAAGACGAAGGCATCCTCTTGGAAGGCGTCCTACGCGCAGACATTGAATGCACGTGCGTGGCATTACTTCAGGCCGGCGTGGCAGCCAGAAGCTCACCTAGGCCACCCACTGGCGGTGGCGAGAATAAAAAACATCATTCAGGATCCGCAGGGGCGGGCAGAAAAAAAATTTAGAGTTCCGCCGAGCCTTCGCGGGCGGGTCGCCTTTTGGATTGACGTTTTCTCCCGCTTTGACAGCAATTATCGTGTTGTGCACGATCGCGATAACCCAGAACTCGTTTACGGGTTCATCGATTTTACTTCCATTAATACTACGCTCCCACCCGCAGTGGCACGTTGGCGCCGCCGCGAAATTGAGCGTCGTGTGCTGTTGGAACTAAAGGCCCGTATTGGAGAAGCGACCGGAATGACCAAACCCCGGCGCCCGCGCCTTGCTCCAGATGAGAAACAGGATCTTCTCCGAATTCTTTCTAAGCATCACTTTGAAAACCGCTACGAAGTTTTGCGCCGTTTGCGTCGCCTGCGTACCCAAACGGGGCGCAAGGATCATCTTCTGGTAGCAATGCGACGGGCGAACGATCTTATTCCCCCCATTGAAAGCTTATTCAGGGAGCGGGGGCTGCCCATGATTTTGGCGCGCTTACCTTTTGTGGAATCCTCTTTCAATCGTTGGGCGGTATCGAAGACGGGGGCGGTGGGGATTTGGCAGTTTATGCCATCAACCGCAAAACGTTATGATCCCAACGGGACGGCGTCTGATCTCTCCGATCCTATCCGCCAGAGCCGAAGCGCTGCTAGAATGCTGACAATATTGTACGAGCGTTTAGGGAGGTGGGACTATGCTATCACCGCCTACAACCAGGGGGTGTTGCGTGTTGAGCGCATAGCGCGCCAGCACCAAACCAATAATATTTCGGAAATGATTGCGCTTGCGCCCCAACGTGGGACTTTGGGATTTGCGGGGAAGAACTTTTACGCTGAGCTACTCGCGATAAACTTAGTGGAGAAGTACAAAGAAAAGATATTTAATGGGCACGAATTTGGTCCGTCCGTACAGCTTGTCAAACGAGCACGGGTACGCCGCACGGTCACGCCCGCCGTGTACGGGCCACCCGCACCAACACGGGCGCGGACGCCGCGTCGGTCGAGCCCGGCGCGCCATCCTACGAAACGTTACCAACGTCGGCGCTAGACCTTCATCGCAAGTAAGCCTACCCCGCCTGGATAGCGGTCTTCGCACCACTTGAACTTGTCTAGTACTTCCTGAGGGACCTTAGTGGGATCCATTTCGGAAAAGCCTATGGAACGGTACAAATCCACCACGTGAGCCAATGGGATACAGTAAACGATTTTGGATTTTGCGCGCGCCAGCAGGAAATCGATTACGGACTTTGCGACGCCCGTTCCCCGAAAAAACTCCTCAACATAAATCCCGCCCAGCTCAAAGGAATTGTCGTCAATGGGGATCAAGCGACCCACTCCGGCTTTTCTCCCGTCTATTTCTGCAACGGCGATGGTTTCTTTCGAAAAATTTGAGGCCAGAAAACCGGCTTGTTCGTAGCGGTTGTTTATCCAGGGGTGATCTTCCTCAATGGCCAGTCTTACACGCATCCTGCCTCCTAAAATTCTAGTCCGACTGATAGGTTAACAAATTCGGCGAGCACGCGCAGCCTAAGCGCGTCTGACAACCGAACTCCCAGGCCAACTCCGAAATTGGGATCCAGATTTTGGAAAAGCCCGCCCGTCACGAAATGGAAACCACCGGCGGTAGTGGGTCGGGAATCGTATTCGAAAAGTCGCATGTGCACGCCAGCAAAGCACTCCAGTATCAGCGCGTCGCCCTGCAGAGGGACTAATAGCCGGACCCGCACGGGAAGCTGAAAATAAATATGTGTAAAAGTATCGACTAGAGGCAGGGCGCTCAGGCGAGAAAACGTGAAACCCACTCCAAATTCACCGTGCAACAAGGCCTCTCCCAACGGGAGCATCGGGAGCGAAGCCAGGAAATCTGCGCCGTAGGCGCTAAAACGCCTATCGTACGTATTTTCCCGAACTAGGGGTGTGTGCAAAAGAATGCTAAAAAAGTTTGTCGCGAGGGGGCTCACAGGATCTTTGTAGTGAATTCTTGGACGGTAGGTGCGCCGCTCTTCCTTTCCCGTTTCGCGCGTTCGGTTTCCACGCTGTCGCGGTGCGGCGCGTTTTTCTTGGGGCTCTTTTTCTCGGGCGCGACGAGTGGGAAGGAGTTCTGGATCCTTTTCAGATTCGATCTGATCTTGTCGGCCTCGCGATGCGGAGTCGTCTTCGTAAACCGGTTCGGCACAAAGCGGCCGTGTCGCCAATAGCCATACGGAAAAAAGGATAAGATGCAAGCCGAGTCGGTTCATCAATTTGGGTATTCGTTACATTCTAGAGCTCCAAATAAGAGCTGGCAACGCCAGGTTCTCAGGGCTATACTCCGGGGCACCATGGCAAAGATAGAAACCACCAAAGAGTTAGTTGAATCAGTTTACAAAAAGATGGACGAGCGTAACGCTCAAGTGAAAAAAAGGGTGAACCGCCCGTTCACGCTCGCCGAGAAAATCTTGTTTGGTCACCTACACGATCCGGCGGGCCAGGAGCTAAAAGCCGGAGAAAGTATATTGCAACTTCACCCAGATAGGGTGGCCATGCAGGATGCGACGGCTCAGATGGCGATGTTGCAGTTTCTTTGCACCGGTAAGAGCCAGACGGCTGTCCCTACAACAGTGCATTGTGACCATTTGATCCGCGCCCACGTGGGGGCGAGCGAAGACATGAAAACGGCGCTGGATGAAAACCGAGAAGTGTATGAGTTTTTGCGATCCGCTTCTAGTCGTTGCGGTATTGGTTTTTGGGAACCAGGAGCGGGAATCATCCACCAGGTGGTTTTGGAGAAATACGCGTTTCCAGGTCTATTGATGATCGGCACGGACTCGCACACGCCAAATGCTGGCGGATTGGGAGGCCTAGCGATTGGTGTAGGCGGTGCGGACGCGGTCGACGTCATGGCGGGTTTTCCCTGGGAAGTGAAATACCCCAAGCTCGTCGGTGTGCATTTGACGGGCGAACTAAAGGGCTGGACAGCTCCTAAGGACGTCATCTGCCGGCTGCTCGGGATTTTGACCACCAAAGGGGGCACGAACCGGATCATTGAGTACTTTGGCCCCGGCGCCCGGACGATCAGTTGTACCGGGAAGGGTACAATTACCAACATGGGGGCCGAACTCGGTGCCACCACGTCGGTTTTTCCGTACGACGACCGAATGAGCCGGTACTTGCGCTCTACACAACGTGCGGATTTGGCCGATCTAGCAGAAAAGAACAAACGTTTGCTCGCTGCCGATCCCGAAGTCGAAGCAGATCCCACCAAGTACTACGATCAGATTGTCGAGATTGATCTGTCTACATTGGAGCCACAGGTGGTGGGTCCGCACTCGCCAGATGTGGCGCGTAGCATTTCGGAATTGGGAACGCAGGTGAAGGAAAATAATTAAAAAGAAAAATTGACCGCGGCACT
>JAGQZV010000042.1 GCA_020435295.1 Bdellovibrionales bacterium
CACGATTTTTACGGGATTCACGGCAAGTCTTGCAGCGCCCGGGATCATTGGTAAATCCCTTCTCTGCGTAAAACTCCTGCTCACGAACGGTAAAAGTGAAGTCGTTACCACAATCCTTACAAGTTAAAGTCCGGTCTTCGAAGGCCACCTGATTATTCTCCATTCCCTATTTGAGAGACTACATCCACCGTATCGGTGACTGCTCTCAAATATATTACTGCTTTTACACGCGGCACCATATCCTATCTTTGTCCGTAGCGCTATGGATTTAGCGAGATTAGGGAGCGTCGGTGGGCGGGAAAAAGGCTATTAATTGTAACGGTTTCGGATGACCGGCACATAGTGGGCCGGGTTAAGTGGGGCCAGTTCGTGACGCAGCTCGAAATGCAGGTGGGGGGCGGTCGCGTTTCCGGTTTCCCCGACATACCCTAGGGCCTGGCCTTTCAGGATTGTTTCTCCGGGTTGCACGATGAGCGCACTCGCGTGAGCGTACAAAGTAGAGTACCTCCCAGCGTGTAGCAGGATAACGGTGTTGCCATAGCCGTTGATGGAACTGCCTGCAAAAACCACTATCCCGTCCGCGGCGGCATAAAACGGGGTACCTTCGGGAGCCTGGAAATCGATCCCCTCGTGAGGCCGTCCGTCTCTGCGCCCAAAGGGGGAGGTAATCTGAATTTCCCGCAGCGGGCGTTGGAAGCCAATTTGCCGTGCTTGGTCCAGGGTAGAGGCGACGTTTGAGGCAGGCGAGCGGTTAGTGGCCGGCAACGGGGCGCTTTTGCCAAGGTGCCTACGCAACACACCTTCAACGCTTTTGCGCACGCCCATAGACGAGCATGCCGGAAACAAGAAAACGAGCCCCATCCCAGCAGCGAAGAGCGCTATCGGGCTCAAAGTGGATGCGGGGCGATCCGCGGTAGTCATCTACTCCAGTATAACCCGCCTTGCCCGTCAAAAACTAAACTCAATGCTTTGAGTTTCGCAGCTTAGGCGCTCTTTCTTAGGGCAGTGGTCTGGGCCGCCTGTTCGCATTGTCGAAGCAGCGCGGAATATAGTTGTAGGCTTTGGTCAAAATTGAGCAGAATGCGCTGCTTGTCGTTCGCCGTTAGTTTGGAAATAAACGCGTACGCATTTTCCAAGTGTCCGGGATCCTCGTTTGCGTGCACAGTCAAAAACCGCGTAACGTTTTGTTGGAAGTGTGGCTTGACGGCGTTTTCTATCCAACGCGCTTTTGCCACCGCAAGTCCCTCCAGCATGACGATGTATCCGTAGAAGGCTTTGGGGCTGACGTGCTCGATCCAATAATACTGGACCTGATAAAAGGACCGGGTCGCGGAAAATTCGGGCAGAGTGTCAATTTCCATTCCCATCGTCTTCAGATCGGCGAGGGCCAAGAATTCGTGTTTTTTTTCTTCCCCAGCATGGGCAAGAAATCTCTGATGAAAAACGTCTTCTGCGACTGGGAAGCGGGAGGCACCCAAAGCCAGCAGCCGGGTTGAGTGGGAGACGTAGTAGTAGGTTTGGGCAAGCCAATGGGCGTACGCAAACGCATTGTCCCATGGAAATGTCTCGACCTCTTTGCAGAGCGTTTCCAGACACGAATTGCTATATTTCTTGAAGTCCGTGAGGTGGTTCATTTCGCTCGTCTCCATTGATTGATTTTGTTGTAAGACGTGTCGCTTTCGATGGGATCCAGCGCAGAAAATGCTGTTGCGTTTAGGCGTTGCTCCCAAATTTGTTCGGTAATTTGCAGCGTCTGTGCATCCGGGTGTGGTTTCACTCCAGTACGCAAACAGACGATGGTATCGCAAGAGAAGTTTCGTTTTACGATCTCCTCTTCTACGCTCCAGTACCCCATTTTATGGGCTTTCCCATGTACATTCACGTCCCGGCGAGCAATGGCGATGGCCGCGTCTGCAAACGAGTGTTGTAACACCTTCAATCCGCACCCGATTAGTATTTCAGCAAGTGCAAGGTGGGTGTTGCGCTGGCGCCACAGCGGGTCGATGCTCAGAAACTCGAAGGTTTGCACCACTGAGATATTGTGTTGATTAAGGGTTTTTAGAAAGTAAGGGGAAAAGAAACGGAAATAGCTATGATCTCGAGAAGACTCTCGGTTGACCCCGAAATAGGAGTGGCATAGGCAACCGGCGACGTTTCCGCGGTATAGGACGACGCAAATGATATCTTGCCGCAAAAAATCATCCAGGTTGAAGTGAGCTTCACTGTTCGCCTCGCTGTAGACGTGAGTCCAGAAGCGCTTCCAGAAACGGTAGAGCGCCTCGTATTCGGGGATAAGGTGATTCTTTTCGAATACTTTTCCAGGCAGCAGGAGCAATTGAAGAGAAGACAGATCCACGGAGAATCCTTTTTATGAGGCTATTGGCGTTAATGAGGAGTGGCGCCGTGCGAGCGCGCCTTCATTGACTTAGATAAATATATAATATTTATTTCTTTGTGCAAGCCAGGTACCGGCAAATCTTCTGGAAGCGCCACGTCTTTGCGTCAGTGAAACCCTTCCGGGAGCACTTTTGGTCCAACGAGAAACATGTGGCGTTACTAGCACTTAGGGCGGTAAACAGATCGTATTGACGCGGGCTCGCCCGACGTGTTAGCAAGTGTTCCCATGGAGCCCATAAGCGCGATAAATCTTGAAAAACCGCTTACCCCCCGCCAGTACGGCAAGCGCATGGGGGACCTCCTTGAGTCCTTTTGCTCGCTGGCTTCGCGCGAAGGCTATTCACTAAAGCCCTATGATCCCAGCCGCCCCCTAGAGAAGTACCAGCAGTTACCGCACGCTCAGCAGAAAATGATTCTGGATGCTTTTGTGACCTACTATCAGGCGTGTCTTCAGGCCTTAGAAGAAGGGGGCGATCTCGGCGATTCGGACTTCAAGATTTTTTGGAATATTCTCAAGCGACTTGGTTTGCGGCCGAGCTCCGATCTTTTTGACCGGCTCAATAACCGGGACGTCGTCGAAGTCTATACGGACTCGTATCTCCAGATTTACCGCAACTTGCGGTTTCTTGAATTGTGCAGTTACCCGCTTGACCACGTTTTTTCTTATCAGTGGCCAGAACTATTCGAACGTCACAAGCACTTGAATATGGAACTTTACGGGCTCACGGCCGAAATCTTGGCCGGAAAGCTCAAAGGCAGTGTGCCGGTGCAGCAGGAGACCCACTTGGTGAAAGAGGTGTTTTCTTGCGAAAATCGGTCTTTTTGGGTTGAACACAACTTTATCTCGCCGCTGTATTCGGCGAGCGGGGGTATCCCTGCTTTTGTGTTCTCTTTGTCAGCAGTGAGAGTAAATAATGAACATTAATAACGAGCGTCGAAAAGAACTGGGCCAGTACCTTCGAGAAAAGCGGATGCAAGCTGGGCTTACGCAGTTAACCGTGGCGAGGTCTGTTAAGCTTACGTCGGCGCAATCTATTTCCAATATTGAGCGGGGGATGGCTCCGGTACCCACTTTCGTGTTGAGAAAGATGATCCAACTGTATCAAATTTCCGAAGCCGAAATAATGTGGAAGCTTATGGATCTACAACTCCAGCAATGGCGTGATGATTTCTTTCCGGAGGCGAAATCAGGTGCAAGCGGGCGATCCGTCAGCGCTTCTTAGACGGCGAGTTGTCGTCGGCAAACTCGAGCTTGCAATTGGCTAGTTCGAGCTTAGAAGACCCCAATACGGCCGCGAATCCTTCCTGCCGATTTATCTCGATGGCTCGGGCGATGGCCGCTTCTCGATTGCGATAGTAAAGACTTTTTGTGTAGGTAGATCGTCCATCCGATTCTACGGCATATACGTCTACGCACCACAAGGTATCACTTTCGCTCATGTTAGGGTATTAGTGTGGCTCGTGGGCCTCACGAAAGTCAATATGTTTTGTTTATAGATTCCGCCCTATTCGATAGCTCTGTACTCGACCGTCAGTACCTCGAGGTCAATCTCTCCCCCAGGAGTCTTGACCGTAACGGTGTCACCGACTTTTGCTTTGAGTAGCGCTCTCCCAATGGGCGAGATCCAACTGACCTTCCCGCGACTGGCGTCTGTTTCGTCGACGCCAACAATGCAGTAGGTGCGCAATTGCCCTTCTTCATCTTGAACGTGTACAGTGGCGCCGAAGAACACTTGATCCACTGGGGCGCGCTTTTCGGGATCCACTAGCTCGACATTATCAAGCTTTTTGCTGAGAAACCGAATACGGCGATCGATTTCTTTGAGTCTTTTTTTCCCGTAGATATAGTCGGCGTTTTCGGAACGGTCGCCCAAAGATGCGGCCCAGGTTACGGTTTCCACCACTTTTGGGCGCTCTATGCGCGTGAGTTCGTCCAATTCTTTTTCCAAAGCGCGCAAGCCTGTCGGGGTGATGTAGTTCGGCGAGCCTTTGGGAAGAGGGGAGGCGGTTTGCTCCAGCTCGTCGGAGTCCTGCTCGGTATCTTCTTTTGTGAAAGCTTTACTCATTGTCCTTACTCTAGAGCAACGAAGCGACGTTCTACCAGATCGAGTGCGGGATCGCCAGCCGGTGGCGAATTCTTATCGAGTGTTGCAGGCTGGTACAACTTGGCAGCTCTTGTACTAATTTCTAAACACCCGAGTGGGGGAGGGAAGTGTGCATGGGTGCGGGAAAAGTGGTATTAGACTTGCACTGGAAAAGAGTCGAAAGTGACTTAATCTTAGCATGCGCGCCCTCATGCGCGAGGAGGAACTTATGCAAGGTACGGAATCAGCAAAAGGCAGTGGGTCGAATGGAAGCGCGGCGTTTAGCCCTGAAAAACTGAATGAAGCTCTAAAGATATTGGAGCAGGCCGCCCGGGAGCAAAGAGAAGAGGTACGCGAACTCGTGACGGAAAAGTTTCATAACCTGAAACAAGCCCTCGAGTCGGTGGAGCCAGAGTTGAAGCGCGTGGGAAATACGGTAGTGGCGTTCGCCAATAAGGTCGGGCAGGCCGGAAGCGAAGAGGTCAAAGAAGCGGCAAAAAAAGTAAACGCGGATGCTCACAACCGACCGTGGCCGTACGTGGGTGTGGCGGCGCTAGCAGGCTGCATTTTCGGGTACTTCATTGCCAAGAAGTAAGCTGGGAGAGTGATGTCTACGTTTTCCAAATACATGTTCGCGTTGGTCACCCAGTCGATCATCCAGCACTACGAAGCACGCGGTATCCGATTAGCAAAGATTCACTTGGCTCGCGCCTACATTATCGGTGTGCGCGAACTTCGGAGCCACATTCAGGTTTTTATAGGCATCAGCGTGTGTTTGCTGTCGATGGGGGCTGGATTCGTACTGCTCGTTCTTGGTCTAACAGCACTACTGCCAATAGGCGCGGTTGGACGGGCCAGTGCCATGACGGCCGTGGGTGCAGTGGCGCTTTTCGGGCCGCTAGCGCTATTTTTGCGCTTAAATTCTGAACGCCTATGGGTCAAGAAAGCGCGCGTAAAGGAAGTTTTGGAGACCGCGGTGGGCTCGGTTCCCATTCAGCAGCCCCGGCTGGTCAAAGCGCAACCCTAGGGGGCGTGGGTTTTACTCTTCGGCCATTTGCTGCTACGAAGGGACAATGCTGAAGTTTCTTCCGCCTTTCATTAAAGCGCCCATCGCATTTGGGATGTTTCTCCTCAACACCGTTATTTGGTGTTGTGTCCTTTTCCTTTTTACTTTTGTGAAAATTATTACCCCTCCCGGAAGGTGGCGGCTGCGCTGTTCGCGCTGGCTAACGGCGATCGCCGAGAACTGGAATACCGGAAACGAACTGATTACAGATCTAACTCAAGACATTGATTGGGATATCCAAGTGGACGCCGAACTCTCTCCTGATGAGTCGTATCTTCTTTTGGCGAACCATCAGAGTTGGGTGGATATTGTTGTTCTAGAGCGGGTCTTTAATCGACGTATTCCCTTCATTAGATTCTTCATTAAGAAGCAGCTGTTTTGGGTTCCCTTTCTTGGGCCCTCGTGGTGGGCCTTAGACTTTCCATTCATGAGCCGTCATTCAGAAGAGTATCTGAAAAAACATCCCGAACGGCGCGGGCAGGATCTGGTGACCGCACGCAAGCGGTGTGAACGCTTTCGATTGATGCCCACGTCGGTGCTGATCTTTGCTGAAGGGACTCGCTTTCGGGAAGAAAAAAGAAAGCGGCTCAGTTCACCGTTTGCTCACCTGCTTCCCCCGAAGGCGGGAGGGGTATCCACGGTGATGGAAGTAATGGGCGATCAATTCGCGCGGGTTCTTGATGTGACTATTGTGTACCCACAAGGGGAGACAAGTTTCTTTGCTCTTTTTTCGGGGCGTCTCAAGCGCGTGGTTGTTAGGGTTCGAACTCTTGAATTGCCCCGCGGCTTGGTTCCGGGAGAAGCGCGGAGCGATGATTCTTATGACAAGATCAAGCAGTGGGTGCGTGCGGCGTGGGGAGAAAAAGATAAGCTCATTGGCCGCCTGGAGGCGGTTCCAATCTAAGAGCGCAATTTGTGAAGTAGAGTACGTAGGATCATTGCGCTGGTGCGGGCTATGACCGCCCGGCATTCGTCCCATCTGCGTTTGGCTGAGGCGATCGATGCAATTACGGCATAGCGCCCGGCCACCAGCGTTCGGGAATTGCGTTCGGCAGCTTGCGCAAGATACAGATGAAAATCTTTGTCCGGGATATCGCGGGAAACCTGCACCGGAATGACGATCGGGCTTTTGATCTCATGAAGGGTGGCCATTTCGTTTTCTGTTGTGGCCCCGCGCGACCAGGCGGAGACTATAGATTGGCGCTGCCCTGCCCCCTCTGGCAACGCCCTCAGTCGGGAAAACGGTATCGCGAAGATGCGCACGAGACCTGGGCGGCGTTTAGCTAGTTGCAGGTGTTCTTCATAGCCGGCGAAGACAAACGCCCCATCTTCACTGTGCCCCAAAACGCGGATCGCTTTTGGGCCCTCTCCTAAATCTAGACCAAAAATGCACTCAGACGGATCGTCCAAGTTGATGTTCGGGAAGGGGCGGACTGGGAGGCGCTCGACGTCGAAATCCAGCGCCAAGTAACCTTGTTTGTCGGCCAGCCGCTCATCCCGATACGCGAAAAGTAGGCTCGTTTTGGCGGGTCTGCCGTCTCGATCCAAGTCAACACGCACCCCGATCCAACTCGTGCCGACTTCGCCCCCGTTGCGCTGCTTAAAAGTGGCTGCCGTTTGGTGGGGGGGATCTAAGACCATTCCGGGGCGCCGGGGGTAGGCAACCAGATAGGGGAAATCTTCGGTGTTTTGGATCTGTTTGTCGGCCAGCTGCTTGGCCAGTTCGAAGGCGCGCGCCTGCTGACGCGGGCTAAGGGTTGCCACATCCCCACGCCCGTAGAGGGACCGGTGCTCCACATCTTCGGGTTCAGCCCACAAAAGACGTGCCCCGCGGGGACTCGTCGCGTCCGGGAAGAAAAAGTATGCCCCCTGGGCAAAGACCTTCGTTAGCGGCCCCTCGTCTCCCTCTGGGGCGGATTCGTGCGGCACCAGGGCCAGTCGCAGGACGGGACTCACAAAACCATCGGCGTGCGCAGATCGGCAGAGAGGAAATAGGAGTCCCAGCTGTAATAGAATGAGAAAAAGCCGTCGCATGCGTTCTTGCTAAAGAAAGGCACTAAATTACGCGCGATGTCACCGTTGCGCAACAGACTTTTGGCAAGAATGCCGTTTAAGCGAGGGCCGAGACGGGCACTACTTAAAATATTCCTGAATGTCTAACTGGATGTCTTCCTCGGTAAGCGAGCCATCGTTCCAGGCGTCAATTGTATAGACTCCGACGATATCTTCGTCTTCATCCGCGCCCGGGACGGGTTTCTTCATGACCGTGAAAGAATCTCCTTTGATGCCCTGAGCGACCATAAATTCTGGGTAGTTTTGAAGCAGCCGTCTCAGTGCGCTCCGGAGTTCTTCTTTTTCTGGCATCGTAGGTCCCCTTTGCAAAGTAGAGAGTGTATACGAAGAGGCCCGGATCGTGGAGAAAATAGCTCACTAAAAGCAAAAAAAATCGTTCAGTTGGGGGGCCCTTTGCCCGGTGGCCCCTATGGGGCACCACGGCTTTACCGCCCCGAGGGAATGGAGGAGGATTTCTCTGTTTTCTATGGGGAGGGGCTGTGGGCGATCGCCTTCTATTTCGGCAATTGTTGGATTATGAGACCTATACCTACACCTACTTGGTGGCGGACCGGATTTCGCGCGAGGCGGTTCTGATTGATCCCGTTTATGAGAGGGTTGAGAGAGAGCTTCGGCTGCTCGCCGAGCTGGGTTTGCGGCTACGCTACGTATTGGAAACCCACGTCCACGCCGATCACGTGACAGGCGCCGATCGCCTCAGAGACGCTACAGGTTGCGACATCGGATTGGCCGAGGCCGCCGGTGTCGGCGAAGCCGCTGTCCAGTTGAGCGATGGCAGTAGCCTGGCGGTGGGTGGACTTTGCTTGACGGCGTTATCCACGCCCGGTCACACCCCGGGCTGTCTTAGTTATCTTATGGCTGATCGAGTGTTTACTGGTGACGCGCTTTTTATTCGTGGAACGGGTCGAACTGATTTTCAGCAAGGGTCTTCTCGTGCGCTCTATCGCAGCATCCGCGACAAACTCTTCACCTTGCCTGATGAAACGCTGGTCTTCCCCGCTCACGACTACAACGGAAATACGCAGTCTACCATTGGCGAAGAAAAGGCGTACAACCCTCGCGTCTTTTCCGGACAGTCCGAGGATGGTTTCGTTGAGTTGATGGACAATCTAAAACTCGCACAACCGAAAAAGATGAGCGTCGCGGTCCCAGCGAACCTTCACTGTGGTAGAGGGTACGTCGGTACCCTTTCTCAGGTACGTTAGAGGTTTGTCCTAAATGCCGAACGCCAGTCCGGCCAAAATCTGAACGGATCTCGTTTTGACGCTTCCAAGATAGTTCGTCGTACCTAGCGAGTAGCGCCCATCGATAAAGAAAAGCGCCATGGGAGCCACTTCGAATTCAGCACCCGCGCCAAAATCGACAGAGAAGTTTGAACCAGCAAAAAGAGAGCTACCAGACACCTTGAAGCCGAATTCCGGCCCAATGAGTAGGTATGGGCTGAAGCCTCGGGCTTCAATTTTTACTTTTCCAAGCACCGGTACACCCAAATATTCCGAGGCGCCGTAATTGAGGTAATTTAGCTCGGTCTGCAAAAAAAGATTCATGAACAAAGGCAGCTCCAGGCGCCCGCCAAACATGAAGCGAGTCTGGGAAGAGAGCCCCGTGCTGTCGTTTGCCAGGTGCAGTCCACCTTGCAAGCCCAGAGAAAGTGCGGTGCACGGGCGAGTCCAAATGGAACTACCAAGAATGAGCAACAACAAAACGCTAAGTCGGACTTTCTTCATGGGGCCTCCTATAGGACGTTTAGCATAGTGGGTTCTAGGAGGCTTGCCAACTTTTCGGCGCCCTTAGCGCGGGAGAACTTTGAATCGAGCCCTTTGCCAGGTGGTGTAATCGCGAGAAAACTGGTTTAGGCAAGCGTCGGCCAAAGCAGCCACCGGCACGCCAAGAGTTTCTAGACCGACAGTGGGGACCGGTGTGTTTTCGGTGCGGATGTTAAGCCCGGTGTGCATGAGGACGGATCCAACGGATCGCGTCGCAATAGAAACGCTCAATTTCAAATTGTCGACATAGATATCATCGCCCTCACGCCGGATGGGGACGGCTCGCGCTCTTAATTGCTCGCACACGGTGTGGATAAAAAGGTGCTGATAGGCGATGCCTAGCTCAAAGGATTCCGTGAACCATTCCCCAATGAAATGGAGCATGGACGGGCTGTAGATTGGCGCGTTTTTCTTAACGTCCTCCAAATCCACCATGTGCTCCACGCCCACGACGGCTTCCCCGATAAACGCCACCAGCGCGTCTCCAAGCAGATCTGTATTTCGGTATATCCAATGGGGAGCGAGTTGCGTGCCGTCGTAAGCGAGCGGCGCTTCCAGGAATTTAGTTTGCAAAGAGTTCATGGTGCGCAGAATTGTTGATTTCCAGGGCACGCTTTAGTCGCATGCAACTTTCGCAGGCCCCACACATTTTTTTGGTACTGAAATAGCAACTCCAGAGAAGCTCCAAGGGGAACTTGATGCTCAACGCGGTCTCCACAATTTCTACCTTATCCATGTGCGCGGTGGGAGAAACGATCCGAACTCCGTTGGCCGTTGAATAACGAAGTGCCTGATTCAGGGCTTCCACGTAGGCTTGGGAATTATCGGAAAACGTTTGAGCCTCTTCGCGATTAAATCCGACGATGACATAATCAGCGCCATATTGCTCTGCAAAACCGGCTGCTATTTCGATGAAGATACCGTTCCGATTGGGCACCCAGACGGCCCTTGCAGTCTGTTGGGAGGTGTTTAAGTCATCCAAGTCTGTGCGGCTAGGAGACGGAATCTCGGCGGTACCAAGTAGACCGCTGTCGAAGCTTTCAAACCACGGAAGTTCTAGGACCCGGAAGGGAACGCCTAAGAACTCGGCGACAGCTGCTGCGTGCAGTGCTTCACTTCGAGCGGCCCGTTGCCCGTAATTGATGTGCAAGGCGAGTTTAATCGTTTGTTTGCGTAAGCTAAGGGCGAGTGCGACCGAGGAGTCCAAGCCCCCGGAAAGCAGCACTATGGCGGACGGGTGGTTCACACCCCCCAGTTACCACAGCTTAACAATGGGCGCTACCGTTTAGCGTTTGGTCTAGACTTGGTTCGCTAGCTTGTCGATGCGGGCTGAGATGTCTTTTAACTTCTTCATGATCCGCTTGATGCGGTCTGCGTACTCGCCCGAGCGGCTGGTTTCGGATCCGAAACCAACGATCTGGTTCAAACGGGGGTTCGTTCCGGCTTTGGTTAGCGGGTGGTATTTGATTCGACCTTCTGCCATGTCGGCTCCTTCAACGACTTTCAAGTGGGGGATTCGGCATAGAGCTTTTTTTTCTTTATGAACGCCCAGACAGGTTCGGGGAGGCCTTTGGGGCGTTGGGTTAAGTCACCGCTATTCCACACGTTGTGGAGGCTCTTTCGAAGGGCCGTGGCTGAGTACGGCAGGGCGTTGAATGAGAAGGTCTCTACTCGCTGCAAGGGGTCGGGTGAGTTATTTCGAGTGACCACAAGAATTCTGGCAAGTTCGCGGATGCGATCGGGGCTGCGCCAGCTCTCAAAACCGCTGTACACATCATCACCCATAACTAAGGTAAGCGGCGCCATGCCCTCGCGGTGCATGCGCTCCAGCGTGCTCACAGTGAAGCTGGGGGGAGGCGCACAGACTTCCCAGTCTAGAACCACAACTTCCCACCCGAGTGGCCTTAGGGCAAGTTTCACCATCTCCAAACGGTCTTGTGCCGCTGCAAACGGCGACTGTGATTTCAGCGGGTTTTGTCCCGCGGGGACTACGAAAAACTTTTTGAAGCCGAGGCGCTCCCGGAGTGTTTGTATGAGGTGCAGGTGGCCTTCGTGAACAGGATCAAACGTGCCGCCCAGCACGGCGTTCATGAGAGCGGAGCCTCAGGCTGTTCCCAGCGTACGGAGAGTCCTGCGAGCGCATCCAGCAAGGCGCTCACCCCTTCGCCACTGTGGCTGCTGACAAAGTAACCATTCAGGCCACGCCCCTCGAGCGCTCGCCTCTTCATCGTGCGATCGGCTTCTGATAGCAAATCCGCCTTGGTGAAAAGCAACATTTGTGGGCGCTTTCCCAGTTCAGGATCGTGGGATGAAATCTCAGTGTTCACGATTTCCACATTTCGCTTGATTCGATCCGCGTCTTGCGAAGCGTCCACCAAATGGAGAAGCATTCGGTTGCGGCTTACGTGTTTTAAGAACTTATGCCCGAGGCCCGCCCCTTCGTGGGCGCCCTCAATCAGTCCCGGCAAGTCTGCAAAAATGAGACTGCAGTCTTTGTGTTTAACGACACCGAGATTGGGATCCAATGTGGTGAACGGGTAGTCCGCCACTTTTGGTTGCGCTCGCGAAACTCGTCGCAAGAAGGAAGATTTTCCGGCGTTGGGTAGGCCCACCAAGCCTATGTCGGCTAGCAGGCGCAATTCCATTCGTAGCTCCAAGCTTTCTCCAGATTTTCCGGGAGTAGCAAAGCGAGGGGCGCGCTGTGTGGAACTCACAAATGTCTTATTTCCTCTTCCGCCTGCCCCACCTGCGGCTATGAGGAAGGGCTTGCCTTCGCCGGTCAAGTCGGCGAGCAAGTGGCCTGTCTCGGCCTCATAAACAATGGTGCCGATCGGGACTTCGATGACAAGATCATCACCCCCCCGTCCGTCCATATCCTTGCCTTTGCCGTGTTCCCCTCGAGTGGCGCGGTAAAAGGGTTGGAACTTGAAATCGAGCAGGCTTTGCTTGTTGCGAGAGGCAACGAGCAAGACATCGCCGCCTTTTCCTCCGTTGCCGCCGTTAGGGCCTCCGAATGGAATGTACTTCTCCCTTCGGAAGCTGACGCAACCGTCCCCTCCGGCGCCCGCTTGCACCCGTATTATTACTTCATCTACAAAGGCCATTTTGCTTTTTTTTAGAAAATGTCTTTAGGCCGGGTAGACGCTTACCTGCGTCCGTTTTTTCCCCTGGCGCTCAAACTTGACGATCCCGGGAATGAGCGCAAAAAGCGTCCAATCTCTTCCGGTTCCTACGTTGTTGCCAGGATGAAACTTCGTACCACGCTGCCGAACAAGGATGTTTCCCGCCTTGACGGTTTCTCCACCAAATCGTTTTACTCCGAGCCGCTGTCCAGCGCTATCGCGTCCGTTACGAGAACTTCCACCAGCTTTTTTATGTGCCATTGCTTAGCCTCGTTTCTCCAGCTTCTCGACCAACAGGCGTGTGTACTGCTGTCTGTGTCCCAACGTACGCCGGTAATTTTTGCGGCGGCGGTATTTCACGCCACGAAGCTTGGGACCTTTTTCATGTTGAACGCACTTGCAGTGCACCGAAGCGGGTACTAGCGGGGTGCCGACCGAGACATCTTTACCGTCCGAAAACAGCAAAACGTCTTCGATATCATAACTGTCTCCGGGTTTAAGCCCGTCCAGTTTTTCGACCAGGAGTTCAACTCCCGGCTCCACCCTGTATTGCTTACTACCTGTTCGAATGACCGCGTACATGCTCACTCCAATTTGAACTCGTATTTCTAGTGTATTTTAACGAGTATAGTCAAGGGCTTAATATCTGCCTCCGCACTTCTTTTCCACTCCTGGTGGCGTTCGGCCGTGAGTTTGCACCTTTCGGGCCTAAATGCGCTCTTTTCCACCACTGTTCGTGGCCCTTTTGGTACTGGCGGCGTTGCTGCGTTGGCAACAAGAAAAGCAGGGACGCTATGCCCTGTGCGCTGAGCTTGAAGATTTGGCCGCCTCGGGGCGTTCGATCCCTGTCGATGGGGACGTGCACCCGAGCTCCTTTGGCTGGCAGTTGACCCGTGTGAGGCTCCGGTTGGACCGGGAGGTGTTTGTTTCCAGGCTCTGGGTTTACGCCGCATACGTTGGGCCCTGGCGCTACGTCGGCCAGCGCGCGACGGCGTTTGCTAGTTTGCGCTGCCGGGCGGGCTTTCGAAACGGCGCTGGGGGCGAAAAGCTCCCCCAGCTAAGCGGCTACGGTGCGTGGGAAGCCTTTCGTCCCTCGGCGCCGCGAGTCCGTCGGGCGTTTCGCCAGTTTATTACGGCCAAGTTGTCGAGGTGGCCCCGCCTATGGGGGCTTTCGACAGCTATCTGGACTGGGGAGGCGGGAGCGATCGGCCCGGTCATCGCAGATGAGTTCAGAGAATGGGGGATGGGGCATGTGCTCGCGCTCAGTGGGCAGCACGTGCTTGCCCTCTGTACGGCGGTTCTTTTTATTCTCCGGGTGCTGTTGCGAGATCGGCTGCGCTATATTCGCGCCGATCTTCGTGGCGGGCTGCCCGTTGCGATCTGCGTGTTGCTCGTACTGACGAGCGCGGGTGCGCCGTCGGTGCTTAGAGTTACCGTTGTAAGTTCCGGCGTATGGGCATTAAAGAAGTTCGGACTTTGGGCGCCACCCGTTCAACGTTTGGCGTCGTCGGTGGCGATCCTAGTCCTTTGGGATCCCGAGTTGTTGCACTCGGTGGGATTCGGACTTAGTGCGGTGATGAGTTACTGTCTGATTGAGATTGCAGAAAGACCATTCGGCTCCAGAGTGGCGCAGTACGTTTGGATACAAGCGATGATGTCCTTACTGAGCGCTCCCCTGGCCGCCTACTATTTTTGTCGATTCAATGCGAGTTCAGTTGTGGCGAATATGTTAGTTGGTTTTCTGTGGTCGACCGTCTTCATCCCTCTTGCCTTTTTTGTTCCCTTTCTCGCCGGGCTATTGCCAATTATGGCTTTGGATTTCCTGGAACTTGCGCTGCAGCTATTTTTTAATTTCCAAAGCGCGCTCGGGGGTTGGCGCGCCTTGACCCTAGCGACGTTGCCACGTCCAAGTTTGTTGGAGCTAGTGGTTTGCGAGATCTTCCTTCTTGCTGTGGTGCAGCACGTCAAGCGTCGCTTGCGCTCGCGCTAGCGTTGGCTTTGGATCACAAGGGTGGTAACTTTGTATAAACGAGCGCCTACTATGACAGAAAAAAATAACGGTCAGAATCGTATACGCGACGCCCTATCCAGGATTTACGACGGGCAACCGCCGTATTTTAGAGAGTACTTGCGCAGGTATAAGGAAGATCCAAAAAGTCGCGTGTTCGCGCCTTTAGCGGAAGCGTACCGGCGAATGGGAAAAGTAGAAGAAGCCATAGCGATTTGCATGGAGGGATTGCAGTACCACCCCGAGTTCACCGGCGGGCGAGTCGCTTTGGCTAAATGCTACATGGACAAGAAACAGTTTAACGAAGCGAAGCTAGAGCTCGAAAAGATCATCGATCAGGTGCCCGAAAACTTGCTCGCGCAGCGACTTCTCGGAGACACCTACCAGGCTCTAGACGACGCCGAATCAGCGCTTCATTGCTACAAAATGGCTTTGCTCCTTTCTCCCAGCGACGTGGCTTTGGCCGAGCGTGTGAAAAAGCTCGAAATGGAAATGAAGGAAACAGCACTCGTTGAGTCGTCGATAGAAATGGAAGACCCTGGGCGGGAGGAAGAGGAATTAGAAGCGGCAGAGGCCATCGCGGAAGCAGAGGCAGGGGATACTGCCTTGACGGAAACGGCCTTTGTGACATGTGAGGAAAAAGAACCCGCTGTCTCACGGCAAGAGGCGGAACTTATCCCTGTCCTAAGTGAAGACGGCAAGATCGAAATGGTTCCGTTCACAGACGAAAAGAATCTATCTAGCGTGGATCGGCTATTAGGGATTAAAGACTCAGATCCGGACGACGATGCATTTAGCGTGGGCCATGTGAGCAAAGTTTTTGAAAGCAATCAAAAGAAAAGCGAAATCACAACAGAAACTCTCGGGGATTTGTACTACGCGCAGGGGCAGTATGATCGGGCGATTCGCATCTTTGAAAAAATTCGTCAGGTCCGCCCGGGGACTGACTTGGAGCGCAAGATTGAGGCCTGCCGAAACAAACTCGGAGTTGAAGTGGATGCTTCGGCACGTGGGAAAAAAATCGAAATGCTTCAGGGGATACTGGGAAAGCTCAAGGAAACCAAGCAAGGCGATACAGAAATCGATTTTCAATAGTGCCCTTCCGGTTTGCGCTTGCCATCCGCACTGACTTTGGATTACCTAGCAAGCTATGATTTCTACAGCAGAATTTAAAAAGGGCGTTTTCCTTGAACTGGACAAAACCCCTTACCAGATAACCTACTTCCAGCACGTCAAGCCGGGTAAAGGGAATGCGTTTGTGCGGACCAAGCTCAAAAATCTGATAAACGGATCGGTTTTGGAGCGAACTTTTAAGTCGGGCGAGAAAGTGGAAGTCCCGGATCTGGAACACAAGCAGATGCAGTTTCTGTACAAAGATCGGGAAGACTTTCAATTCATGGACATGGAAACGTTCGAGCAATTGTCCATAGATCCCGGGGTTATCGACGAGAATAAGTTCTATCTCACTGAAAACTTGGAAGTCGAGGTGCTGTATTTCAACGGCAAACCCATAGCGCTTGCAGTGCCGAACTTTGTGGAGCTTGTTGTAGAGTACACAGAGCCCGGCGGTAAGGGAGATACGGCGAGCGGTGGTGGAAAGCCCGCGCAAATGAGCACCGGACTCACCGTCAGCGTCCCCTTCCACGTGTCCAACGGCGATCGTTTGAAGATCGATACCCGGACAGCCGAATACGTAGAAAAACTAAAGTAAATTCAATACTTTGACGAAACGACGACGGGGGCTGCTAGATGTCGCCGTTTCGGCCAAAAAAGGCGCTTAAGGATGCGCAGATTGATGAAAGACGAGGGCGGGTGAAATCCGCTTCGCGCCGATATGCCAAGCTTGCCGACTACTTAATGCGTCGCGACAAGCCAGAGCAGGCCCTCCCCCTGATCGAGCGAGCGATCCGCTTGTTTCCGATGGCGCCCCGCCTCTATTTGGAAAAATCTCTCTGTAAGGCCCAGCTGGGTGAGCGTGAGCAGGCCGGGATGGCAGCCGAGGAGTTCGCTCTGGCTGCGGTGCACCACAAAAAGGCGCGTGAATATCTGCCCTTAGTTGAGGCCCGGCTTAAACCCCACCCGGAGCTTCGCCAAAAATACTACGCCCAACTCATCAAAGTAGATCGCACCGATAGCACCCCGTTTCTGGGCTTTGCGCGAGCGTGTTCGGAAGTGGGGGAATGGGATCGGGCTCAGAAGGCGCTGCTGGAGGCGCTGGAGGCGGGCGGACAGCGGAAACTTACGCTGACGATGCTGCGCCAGACGCTAGAGCGCAACAACCAGATGGATGGGCTATTTTATCTTCAGCGCTACGAAGAAGGGGAAATCTCGAAAAAAGAGCTCCTCTTAATGCTGACTGATCCGCGGCACATTCCACGCTCCACTCCGTCTGAAACGGGGGAGGGGAGCCTCAGTGACATGATTCTGGCCATGGAACGCGAGCTGGGCTTTGAAATCGCAGACGATCGAAGGGAAATCGCCCCGCTACTTGGCGAATTCCGTCGACGATCGGCAGACCTATTGCGCGGAGACGCCCGAGCAAAAATGGACATGGCCATTGCGTACCACGAGATGGGGCTTAGCGATGTGGCCTTGGAGGAGTTATCGGACGTAAAGCCGCTGCACGCGCACTACCTGGATGTGCAGGCGCTAAAGGGTGAAATTTTGTACCAAAAGGAAGACTTACTTGCCGCCCTGGAGGTATACAAAGCGTGTTTACGAGTAGAAGACGCTGGCGAGGCCTTAAAGCAAGAGTCCTTATACAAATTGGCGAACCTATACTTTCGGCTGGGCGACATTCGTAATGCCTGGGAAATGGCGGAGCACTTGGCGGAAGTAGCTGGGGATTATCGAGAACTAAAAAGTTTGCGAGAACGAATTGGAAACCAAATCAATTCAATGAAAAGATCAGCTTAAATGAGGAAAGGGATATTCATTCTAATTTGCGTTGTGGCGGGTCTTTACTGGGCCTTACACCTCGCTTTGGGCAGTAGCCCCGTCCAGCAACGAGTGCTCGAAGAGATTCGTAAAGCGTTAGCGCAGTACGGGTTTAACTTAGAAATCGAAAGTATCGAGTTTTCCGCGTTCTCCCCCAAAATCTACCTAAACCGGGTGACCTTAAGTACGACCCCCCAGGCAGAAATCGAGCTGGATGTTCCGGTTACGGTAGACAAGCTGAAGATCCGATTCTCGCCCTTCGGTCTCATTTATCGAAAAATCGTGATCGAGGAGGCCTCGCTGTACAACCCGAAGGTGATTGTCCCGCGTGCGGACAAGTTATACCGCAAAGTGGAACGGCTATTGGGAGAACAAAAGCCCATCGAGATGGAGGGCGGTAGCTTCAAAGTAGTCGTACATAAGCTTGGGGTGGTGGATGCCTTGTTCAACGTGGTTTCAAAAAATCCGCAGTTTGGCGTGCGTTCTCCGAGTTTGACAACCTATTTGATCAATCGAACGGAAACCCAGCGAAACCTGAGTCTGCAGTCGCGCGATATTGAAATTGATCGCGGGGAACTTTCCTTGAAACTACGTAACATTGACGTGGATGTGGACATTGCGCCGAGTAGCTTGCGCTTAAACCGCGCGTTCGCGGAAGCCCAAGACTTGTTCCTCGATATACGCGGCATGACGACACTTCCTTTTAACAAGAAAGGTCCGGATACGGTCAACGCCTCTTATGAGGTGAATATACCGCTTGGCATACTTAACAAGATCCCGGAGCTTGGGGTCTCGGGACTCGAAGGCTTGGTGGTTTCCTCAGGTACCGTGCAGCTAAACAAGGGGAACTACGCCGGATCCGGAAAGGTTAACTATGGAAACATCGTCGTGGATGGGTACAAGGTTGGAAACGGGGAATTTTTCTTTGATCTCGAAGACAAGAACGTTATCGCAAAGTCCGTGCATCTGAAATACGGCGGCGGTGAGATTAAGTCCAAGCGCGTAAATGTGCGATTGAATGATACTCTGGACATCGAGGGAAACTTGGCGCTTGATGCCATCCAGCTTGATGGCATTTTGTCTAGTGTGAAGGCGAAAGATACTCCGGTTCGGCTGCAGATTGATGCGGGCCTTGACGTCAAGGGCACGCTCGCCTCCCCCTTCAGAATCGAAAGCAAAATAAAAGGTAAGCTGGCTCGCTTCCGAGTTCTGGACGACGAGCCAGTGCGTGCGCCGCAAAGTTTGAAGGACATCGTTGGTTTTGACAGGGGTGCGATTGACGGGACACTAGTTTTCCACTCGGATCGGATGGAGTTCCAGGCTCTTCTAGAACTGCTAAATGGAAAGGCCCACACCGAAGGCTTTGTGGGCTTTAACAATGATGCAAAAATAAAAGTCCGCACAGAAAACCTGTCTCTTACGGAACTCGGCCACATCTCCTCGCTACGCTTGGGTGGGGACGCCAACATCGTAAGCGAAATAGACGTGCAGGACGGAAAACTGCAGATCAGTGGATCACTTGATATCGCCAAGGCGGAAGTAGCTGACATTGTACTGGGCGATGTAAAGGGCCTTGCTCACTTTCAAAATGCCCTACTTTCTTTCGAGGACATAAATATGGCGACTGGCTTGGAGCCAGTTCGCGGAAGCGGCTTCGTGGACTTCAAGAAGCGCACCCACTACAAGTTCCGTGTGGAGGCTCGGCGTGTTGAAACGAACGAGATTTTCGGCATTTTTCGAAAACTTCGCTTGGGTTTCGCGCCCCCACTCGACGGGGAAGTGGCAACGCGGCTGACATTAGAAGGCGGGCACGACGATCAGGGAATTGATATTACTGCAAATGGGCAGGCGAAAAACTTCAAGTGGTACCGAGAATTGTGGACGAGTGGCACTTTTGATCTGCGATACCGGCCGGACTTCATTCAACTGGACAAGGTGCTTCTCCTAAAGCGATCGGGCGCGCTGGACGTAAAGGCCCGCTTTGAAGACAAAAAGACGTCGATTGATTTGGTTAGTCGCGGCTTGCGGGTAGAAGAGTTGGACGTCATGGGTAATGCTCCTCTAGCAGGGGAACTCGTCGGAAGCGTTCACCTTGACGGTGTGGATCCGCACCCTAGGGGAAACGGTGAGATACAGCTCAGTAAGGCGACTTTCCGAGGTAGCGCACTGCCGGATTCGTCCATGTCGTTGCGTACGAGAGGTGACGCCGTAGAGATTACGGGGACACTCGGTGGGGATAAACTGCGAGGCCGATGGGTGCGCGCCGCGAAGTCAAAAAAACAGTGGGAATTGGGACTGAGTTTCGCGGACTTTGATTTTGCGCCGATTTTATCCTTCGTAATGAAGCGCGACATCCCCACCTTTACCGACGTTACCGCAACGGGCGAACTGTCTGTAGTGGGTTCCTTTGATACTTGGAAAGACATGAAGGGGGCCGGAACTGTTTCCGATCTCAACTTGGGACTGAAGGGCACTCCGATGCGAAATCGTCAACCTCTAGAGATATCCGTGGATCAAGGAACGGTAAGGGTCAACCGGTTTAATTTGATCGGGCGCGACGGGCAGTTGCTCGTGGGACTCGTATACCAACCGGAAGAACGCGTGCGGGCGAGCCTGGATGGTAAGTTGGATCTGCAGTACCTGCAGCCGTTTATTCCTGGTTTAGAGTTTGGTAACGGTAAAGTATCCATGGGCCTTAGAATTTCTGGGAAGCCACCCGAGTTTGATCTCCTCGGAAATATTGTGTTGGAAGACGGAGCGCTGCGCTTGGAAGGACTAAACGACGAATTCCAGAACGCACAGGTGCAATTGAGCTTGAGTCAGAATCGTATCAGCGTTGACAAGTTTGAGGCCCTCGTGAACGGCGGAACGCTTAGCGTTCAGGGCGATGTCCGTGTTGGCGCCAACAGGCAACTGATTCCGAACCTCCAGCTTAGGGCCAATCGGGTCGGCATGAAGCTCTACAACTCACTATCGATGAGCTACACCGGAGATTTTTCAATTACTGGGAACTCCACTCCCTACATGCTGTCTGGAAAGTGCCGTATTGTAGAGGGTAGGTTGAGTAGTTTCGACTTTGAGCCAGGGCTGCGTTCCACCACGGATCCAGTATTTAAATTCGATTTGCAATGCTCCGCCGATAGAAACCTGCTGGTGACGACCAATATCATGAACGCGGAGTTCAAGGGCGACTTTCACCTGGTAGGCGATTCCAACGATGTTGGCTTGTTAGGATCGGCGGAGATGGTACGAGGTTCCATCCTGTTCCGAGAAACGACATTCAGTCTTTCAAATGGCGTGGTACGGTTTGAGTCTCCAAGTAAGATCGCCCCACGCTTTGATATTTCCGGATTAGCCACGGTCAAAGAACAGAATGCTCAAGTGCCACAGGAGTATCAGGTTACGATCAAAGTGTTGGGGACGCCCGACAACTATAAGCGCCTGTTCACAGCTTCACCGGCGTTGTCTGAAAACGATATTATATCTTTGCTCGTCCTCGGGGTCGTGACTTCAAAAGCCCAGGAGGGAAACTATGTGGATTTGGGTACCGCTTTGGTGGGCGAAGTGCCGATCCAGTCGAAGTTGGAAGATCAGTTGGGAATCGAAATCAAGTTTAACCCTCAAGCCCC
>JAGQZV010000043.1 GCA_020435295.1 Bdellovibrionales bacterium
ATTTTGGAAAACACTGAGGCGATCGAGCGGACTTTTTTCGAGTAAAACTCAAGTGGGGCAATGTTGATAAGTGTCGTGCCATCGTGATTTACTGGGACCTGGCCCCACGCGCTTGAAATACCCTTATGATTTACCCGCGCATTCTCCCACCATCGCAGCGCCCAATGAGGAAGTGCCGCGTTCCCCACTTGCACGAGCGGGTATATGCGCTCTGCCTTGGCTAAATTTAGGTGGCCGACTTTGGTAAAGATAGAGGCGTATGTTGGGTTTGCTCCATACGCGAAGGGCGCCTTTGGGATCCACGCGGCCTTCGCAATTTCCCAATGGCTTGCTTGCTGGTCGAGTACTCCACGCGCAATCGGCTCTCGGTGCGGAATGGGAGTGTGAGAGAACGAGGCGCTAGTATAGACGAACGGAATGGCGGCGATGGCACTCTTTAGCTTTTCCGAGTCTCCCTCCAAGCGGTAACTAAACATTTTGTCTATCAATACGGCTTGCGGTTTTCGGGCGGCGATGGCGACAAGAGTTTCAGCCAAAATACCGGCGGGCGGTTCGCTCTTCTGCAGAAGGGACACCGCAAGATCGTCGTACGCAAAAACTTTCAGCTTGGGGTGCCATGCCGGGTTTTGCTGCAACCGAGATCTCGCCGCAAAAAGCAGACGTAGATCAAAATTAGAGCTGCCATTTCGTACGCCCTCGAAGCAAAAGACTGATGCTACAGTCAGTAGCGCCACTCCCGCGATAGGCAGGCACATTTTGGGCGGCAAGTACCGATGGCCCCGCCAGTTTGTAAGTACTAAGCGCATAAGACTCCGTAACTCTTATCGGCAGGCTCGCGACTCTACCGGACGAGTTCTAGCTTGAAGCGGCTGAATTTGTAGGGGATTTCACATTTCCTCCACACTTTCTTGCGATAATTAAGAATCTTATCTGGTCAATTGAGGAACGTAAGTGATATTAAGGCCTTATCTCAGATCTACCGCCTACGTATTTTTCCTTTTTTTATTAACAGCGTGCCCGTTTGCCCAATTTGGCAATAAAAGCAGCGGCAGTGGCAAGGGCAATGCTGGCGGCAAGGGCGATGAAGGTTTCGAGGAGTTAGCGACTCTTCCCAGCGATGGAGTGGGTCGAAACGCGGGAAAAGCTAACATTGATTCCCTGCCTGTTTGCGTACTCGATGGTGAGAAAAAACAAAGCGCCAAGGATTTCACCGTCCAGTGTTACCCGGTGAACAAGGAACTGGGTAAAGAGATCCGCGCTGTGGGTACAGATGTTCGTCTAAGCTGGATTGACCCGGTGCCGAGCGAAGAGAGTAATATTCGTAGCATCAGTTGTACCAGCTCCGCGGACAAGACGATCCACACTTGCGATATCAGCGTATACGAAGAGAAAACCACTTCCGTAGATTTCAGCATGAAAAAGGAAGCCGTCGTGAGTGGTAGGGTGGTGGATGAAGACACCAAAACCGCGACGGTCACCCTAATCGAAGTGGAAGCCTACGGCTTTGTGTTTGCCATCCCTCAAGTGTTTTTGGCAGGTTCAAAAGGAGAAGTTTCTGAATCCGAGTATGCGGGCTACCAAACGCTTTCCTTTAACCCACGTGCCGTACAAATAGATCCCGCTCAGCCGGGGTGTTTCGATGGTAAGGATTACTACGTGCCGTCTCAAGGCTTCATCTACAAAGTGAAATTAGACGGCCCTGCGGAACTCTTTGCGGGATCTGCTAATGCGGCCGATACCCTGCTGCCTAGTCAGACGGGCCATCGTCTGAAGACAAATTTGCACCCGCACCTCTACGCGGCCTGCCACCCGAAAAACCCTGGAGTGATTTGGGTACTTAGTAAGACTCAATTTAACGCTTGGGACCCGACTATGACAAGTAGCGATCCGATGACAGCAGCCTCAGGAGAACGTTGGAAGTTATATCTAATCAAAGGAGATGAAATTAAGTTTGTTACCGAGGCAAGCCCAGCTGCGGCTATCGACATGGTGTACGACGAGGTCCCCGTGACGACCGTGAAATGGGACAATTACCAAACAGGTTTTGATCTCTACAATATTCTAGGTTATGCGGTCGGCAAAGATGGATCGCTCTTCTTGCTTGAAGGTAGAAACGTCGTGCGCAGAATTGATCCGACGGGCACGACGGTGTACCGCTTTGCCGGCAAAGGCCCGTGTCCGGCTGCCATGAATTCCGCCGCACCCTACGAGGACTATACGCGTTGGGCGAAAGATCACTGGCTGCGAGACATGGACGCGCGGGCGGCGCTCATTGCGCAGGCGCAACAAGGCGTCACCGATTGTTCCACTGTCGATCCGACAGATCCTGCGTATTCACAGGTTTGTGACCCTGAGCAAAACTACCTTGCTGGGCTTGAGCGCAACCAACTTCCCGACAACTGCACGGCTGATGGCGCGGGCAGTTACGGATCGAACGTGGCTCGGGATTCTCTTCTAAATGGTCCGGTAGATTTAACTGTCAGTCTTGATGGCAGCAAGGTTTATCTGGCACAGGGAAACCTCATTTCATTTATCGATGAGAGTGGCAAGCTAAACGCCGGGAAATTCGTTAATGGGCCCAATCAACCACGGCGCATCAGTATGGGTTCGGGAAATAGCCTTTATTTTTCGTCGCAAAAAAGCCTCAACCGTATCGATCTCGCGACGGGGGCTGTTACGCCGCTTGCGGGTAACGGAGTGAACCCGTACGCCTATGGTGGAACGTATGCGTTTCCAGAAGGTGAAGCGGCTAGCGCGATAGAACCCTTGCCTATTGTTCGTTCGATAACTGCGATCCCGTCTAGTGAAGAGGGAGTCAGCGACCGGTTATTTTTCGTGTACACGGACCGAGACGCCGAGCCGGATCGGCACGTGCGCTCCATCGGATCGGACGGAAATTTCCGCACTATTTTCGGTAAGGTTGACGGTGTGGAACCTCAAAAGAGATTGGCTTCCATGACTCAGCTTGAAAAAGCGGCCGATGTGGCGATGGCTGCGGATGGATCGATCTACTTTGTCGATCCCGCCCACCACCGAGTTTGGGTCATTCACCGGGATGACGAAGGGGACATGGTCGTGGATCCGTTTCTGGGTTCGGGCGTGAAGGGCTGCGGCGCTGTTTCCGATGGTGTCGTCGGCATAAACTTAAGCTCCCCCCGTTCTGTTACGGTGGACAAGGATGGCGGCGTGTACGTTGCGGATACCGACAACCACCGCGTTCTTAAAGTTTCTCCAGATGGCCAGATTTCCGATCTTCTAAACCGGGGTTGCGGGGCTAGGCCGGATGACAGCGAAATCAATGCGCCCTCAACTGATATGTCTACCTATAACGCCGGTACCTGCGTGTCGATGTCTGAGACTGACAGCGAAGGGAATTTGGTCGAAACGACGTGTTCAGACGAATACGTGCCCGAGCCGGCACCGGCTCCCGAGCAGTGCTCACCCTATGTCCCGTTTCCAGTTGCTGTAACGGTAGATGCGGCAAAGAATGTGTATGTACTGACAAGTGGAAAAATCATGCGCGGCGATCCGACCATGGGGCAGGGCAATGATCTCAATACGAATTATGTCGTCAAAATTGATCAAGTTCTTGGAAAATCGACTTATCTGACGCGGGGGCACTGCTGGTACGCCCAGGGTGGTCAAGCGTTTGAGTCGGCTACTGACATTGCTGTGTCTTCCGATGGCACATTGTACGTACCGGAAGTTAATGCGAACGTGGTATGGAAGAAGCGCCCCGCCGGGAACTGGGAAATCTTTGCAGGGATAAGCGGCCGTGCCGAAAACACTGGCGACGGTGGGCCTGCGTCGGAAGCAACGCTAAAATGGCCCTTTTCTGTAGCGGTAGATGGGCAGAACCGCATTTACGTGTCCGGGGGAAGTATCCCAGGGCGCGTGCGCAATACCGATTCGGTGTCATACAGCTACTATGGCTCCTCGCTAGAAGACGGGTACTATGTGACGTCTGGTGCTACCTATGTTCGGCTTTTTACCGAGAATGAACCGGGTGTCCATATCGCTTCAGATTTTCTAGGAGGCCGAACCGACCGCACTTGCGCAACGGGTTCCTTTGAAGTGGAAGGTGAGAAGGATGCGGCTGACCGCTACCTGAAAAAAACGGTTTCTAACTTCTGCGTGGCACAGATAGGCGCCATTGGTGCGTGGCCTTACTGCAATCTGAACGGTGGCGCGCGCACCGGGGCAGTTTTCGGGCAGACTTTTGCGAACTGGAACCAGGACGAACAGACGTCGGTCGCGGATCCTGCCTCAAGCTACGACGTCCCCACTGAATTTGTGGAACAAAACTACGCTCCTTCTTCTAATATTCTAAGCATTTCCCGCGATTGCTTCTAGCCTTAGCGCCTCACCTTCTCCCCTGGCTTTCCGGCGCGCGCCTATGGTATAAGCGCCGGGTTTTGAAAGTCGGCACCGTAAAATCCATTCTCCTAGGGTTCACTCTTCTCGCGCTTCCACTTTTCGCGGATCCGTGCAGAGTCTATATCGAGGCGACGGCGGCTTTACTAAACGATCCCGTCATTCGGTGGGAGAGCAAACATTTTAACGGCCAGGTTTTGCGTGATGACGCTTCAGCGTGGGCAATCGCGTCTTCTGTTCTTTTTGAAGCAGATGTCCAGGGTGAGATTCAGGACCACGTTAAAAGCCTGGGACGGGCCGCGACCGATCAATTGCGTCGCAAAGCCGAGAATCGCATTAATCTTTATCGTGCCGGTTACCGTTGGCGGTTGAGTGGGAACCACCAACTCATGCCTACTACCGGTGACGTACTTGTGGTGGGTTGCGCGAACGGTGTCGAATGCGGGCACTTAGCGGTGAGTTCTCCCACTCGCACTATCCATTACGTGAACATCGAGCCAGAAGCGGTAGAGATGACTGCAGTCGAGATGAGTTTTATTGCGAATTTTCTCCCAGAGCATGTTCTCGGAAGCGGCTTTGTGGCGGACGTGACGCAATTTCCGCTTTCTACGCATGCCTACGATGGCATTGTGCTGAACGATACCGCTGCTTTTTTCCCACCGCGAACGCGTGCGGTGACGATGCAGTCCCTTTCCAACGCTCTTCGCGGATCTGGCACGTTGCTGATTCAAGACGTAAACTTAACCCGATCGGGAGATTTTTTCGGTTTCTTCCGCGACCTTGTTCACGAACTCATGGAAAATGAGGCTCCCGTTACGGACTTCGAATTGGCGCTCATTGCGGCAAATTTTGGGGGTGTGCTCTATGAGGCTTTTGGGGAAGGTGGCCTCGACTACCACGGTGTTTGGGATGACGATCTTGTCGAGCTACTGAGGGCGGACGAAACCTTCTCCTCTGTCATCCTGGAACGTCGTGAAGACGAGTTCCGCATTGTGGCGACCAAGAAGCCTTAGCTCTGACCATGCCGCTTCGAATCCTTTTGACGGCCGTATGCCCCCGTGTAAAAGTGCTCGTTTAGCAAGTCATGGAACACTTAGCGGAATCCGGCCTCATCGAGAATTCACATGAAACGGTGGGATTGATCACCAGCATACTGCTTTTGCTGGTTTTCTCACGCCTGTTGGGCGAGTTGATGAACCGGCTAAAGCAGTCGCCGGTGGTTGGGGAAATTCTTGCGGGCATTATTCTCGGTCCCGCGGCGCTCGGGTACATTCAACCCACCCTGGAACTCAAAGGCATCTCGGAGCTAAGCGTCTTTTTAATTTTGCTTTCTGCCGGCTTGGAAATGGATTTCCGGGAGGTCATGAAGGCGTTTATTGGGCGTGGTTCCATTTTGGGGGCCGTGTCCTTCCTGATTCCTTTAAGTAGCGGAATCTTGCTGGGCATTCTGTTTAGTAAAACCGCGACGCAGACGGTTATCTTGGCGCTCGTCATAGCCATTACCGCCCTGCCCGTGATCATTCGCATTTTTTCCAATTTCAAGCTGCTAAATCACCCGATCTCTCAGTTTTCTATCGCGACGGCCATGTTTAATGACATTGCCGCACTTTTCTTTCTCGGTGTGGTGCTTGGGTTGCCCACCGCGCAGTTTAGCTTCTCCGAGCTTCTGACCTCGGTACAGCACACCGGTGGAAAGCTGATGATCTTCGCTGTAGCGATGTTCGTCATCTATTACGCTTTCCAGTGGGCAGGCACCCAACGAGGCCTACTAGAGAAACAGCTGACCCGCATCATCCGTCTTTTCGGAAAAGAGTCTCTGTTCGGACTCACCATTCTCTTTGTTTTGATAGTGGGCTCTTTGAGCGAAGAGTTAAGCTCGCATTTCGTGATTGGGGTGTTTTTCGGCGGACTTTTGATTAGCAAGGATGCCATTGGGCCCAAACTTTACAACAACCTTGAAGAGACGCTGAACTCCATCACTACGGGTTTTTTGGCGCCTATCTTTTTCGCATTTATAGGACTTAACTTCAGCTGGTCTCCGCTGCAGTCCTTTTGGGGGATTTGTTTTGCTGTAGCTCTAATTTCTGTTTCCATTGGCAGCAAGATTCTTTCCAGCAAACTTGCCGGAAAGTGGGCGAAAGTGGATCCGAAGGTGGCGCTAGGGATTGGTATTATTCTTAATTGCCGCGGCACTATGGATCTAGTAGTCGCTGATATCGCCCTGACGAGGGGGGTAATTGGGACGGATCTTTTCTCCACGTTAGTATTACTTAGTGTGGTTTCGACGGTGTTAACACCGATCCTCTTTAGTCGGTTTGTGAGTCCCTATTTGCAGATAATTCCGCCCGAGCCAAAACCTGCTCCGCCGCAGAATCCTCCACCCACGCCACCAGTTTTTCCAGTTAGTCCCGAAAAAGGCTGACCGGAACGGCGCAGAGTTCAATTTTTTCCGGTGCCTCAAGCTCAAGTTCTACATAGGTAGCGGTTCGCTTTGGTGGGAGGTGGACCAGATAGATTCCGTGTTCTTTATCCAAGAGGCGCAATTCGCAGGCTTCTTTCTCACTGTCGATTACGCTCACCCGAGAAAGACGCAGGCTCTTGTCGCAAAATGAAGGGATCTGTACCCGAACATATTTTAGACCTTTTCCTTCTGGTCCCAGTGGAAGCGCCCGTATCTTACTTCCACCCGCGAAGAGAATAGCATCCAAGTGACTGTACTTCGTGAGATCCGCGTGACCAGACGGCAAGATCTCGGTGTACGGTTCGGCGTGCACAGTTACGGCACAATCCCAGATGTTGTCATTTTCACCGGCGTTTTCCAGGAAAAATTGGATCTCTTCAAGGTTCGAATCGGACAGGTGGAAATAATAGAGGTACTCGGTGTCGCTCCTGAAATCTCCCGTTTCCACGTTCCAATCGTAGGGGGTGTAGGTGGAAAAAATGTCGGAGCCTCGAGTGTGTTTTATGCCGATCCCCTTTAGGCGGTACTTGCAGATTCCAAAACCATTTCTTCGAACCGTAACTCGGACGTGGCGAGTAGCCATCTTTTTGTCGAGCTTAGAAAAGGGCGTAATATAATCGCCTCCTGCGCTTTCAAATCCCTTTCCAAAAATTTCAGGTCCAAAGTGAGCAGCGTACAACGGGAGGCATAGGGCCAATAACAGCCAAGCAAGTTTCATGATTGGCTCCAAAGCAATGCGCTGACTTCAATCGGGCATTCCATTTTGTCGTTGTCAGTAGCTGTTCGCCCGTTGACCCGCAAGCGGATGGTGGTCAATAGATCCTTAGAGGGGTTGTCCACTTGATAAAAATATTCCTCTGGTCCGTTGTGGACGGGGGTCGCGCGGTGAAACTGATCGTTTTGGACTGTCCCAACTTCTAGAATCTCCATTTTCTTGCTGCATGCCGTTGGTATTTTAATGCGTAGCTTTCTCAGTGCGAGGCGTTCGACCAAGTCATAGTCCAGCGCTCGAATATACCCGCCGCTGTACTCTACCTTTCCAGTCGGCTTGAATAGAGCACGTTCCTTTTCCTCTACTGAAGGTTCGGGCTCTATGCTTGCAAAAGCGTGGATTAGGCAGCGTGTGGCGTACCCGTCTGCCGTGTTGAAATCGTGAAAGGTGAAGCTGATTTCAGAGAATTTTGTGGGTTTGGTTAGCGCTACCTCATTGCCCTTCGCGGAAAAAAGTCCACCATTCGTGCTTCCGCCAAGGCGCACTTTGTACGGCAATAAAGTGCAATGAGACGTGTTCGCTGTTCCCAGCGTATAGACATAGATGGTATCGGTAGGGCCAATTAGCCGAACATCAGTAGGTACGGTAACCGGATACGTATCTCCGTACTTCGCTTCGAAAACCGCCCTGTCTACCGGTTGCCATGTTCCCACCGGGACAGTCATTCCGAGTCCGGACAGCGCCCACCCCAGCCCCGCAGCCATGAGCCAGCTTCCACGCATATCGTCCCTCCGAAAAGGGGAACATATTAAGGAATGATGCGATGAGTCAAGTTGCCCCGCTATTCACCGCGTCTAGCTGACTCGACCAATTTGACCGCGATTTCTTTACTAGCCTCGCCAAAGTACAGGCTTCGATGAGGGAAGGGGATCTCAATGCCCTTTTGGTCAAAGGCGTGCTTGAGTTGTTTTCGATAGTGGCGGCCGACCGCCCACTGTTGGCCGGGGAGGGTTTTGAGGCGGGCTTTAACAATGATGGCCGAATCCCCGAAATCGTCCACCCCAAATACTTCGATGGGCTCCAAGACAAACCTCCCCAAGGGGGAACTTTCCTGCAAGGCAGCGCCTACTTCTTCGATGGTCTTAATGACACTGTCCAAATCCTCCTTGTACGCAACCCCAATATCCATCACGTAGCCGGACCAATTGAGTGTCATGTTCGAGAGTGTGCTAATGGTGCCGTTCGGAAACACGTGCACGGTCCCCTCTAGATCTCGTAACACAATTGTCCTGAAATTTACGGCCTCCACCAAACCGCTCGTGCCGTTGACTACCGCGACATCACCCACGCGCACTTGGTTTTCCAAAAGCATGAAGAAGCCGGAAATGACGTCGCGTACAAGATTTTGTGCACCAAAACCGATCGCAAGCCCCGCGACACCGGCGCTTGCCAAGACGGGCCCAATGTCGATACCGATCTCTCTAAGAATACCCAAAACCAGAATGAGCACCACTGCGATGGAGACGCCTTGTTTCATTAGCCGTGCTAGAGTTTCGGCGCGTTTTTGCGCTTCGCTGGTGGGCTCCCCTTGTTTGCGCGTGCGATTTACAACCCGTTTTTCAAACCGCGAGATTAGTGATTTGAGCAGAGTCCAGGAAATCCAGATGGCGACTAGCCAAACCAAAATTCGAATCCCGGATTTGACGGCTCCTGACCAGTCTATTTCTCCCCAAATTGTATTCAGTACGTTGTTCATGCTTCTTTCTCCAGATCCGCTTTAAGGGTTTCAAGTTCCTGCCATCGGGCGAATAATTTGTCGACGGTTTGTTGAGCAGCTGCCATTTTGTCGTATAGTTCTGCCAGTTTTGCCGCATTGGCAATGTTATCGGGGCTCTGAGCTTGGGCGGTCAAATGACCCAAATTTTGTTCTGCCTCTTGAATCGCAGCTTCCATCCCCTCCAGCTCTCGAACTTCTTTGTAGCTCAATTTGCGTTTTTTCTTTTCGCGCTTTTCAATGGGCCTGGCTTGCTTTGAGTTTCGCGACAGGCTTTCTCGCCACAGTTCCCACTGGTGGAGATCGGCAAAATTCGTAAGATGGCCGTTGTGAAAGCCAAACAAGATGTTCGATACACGGTCTAGAAAGTATCTATCGTGACTTACGAGAATGACAGCCCCTGGAAACTCCGACAGGCAGTCTTCGAGGACGTCTAAAGTACTAATATCTAGATCGTTCGTGGGTTCATCAAGCACCAACACGTCGGCTTTTTTTAACATTAAGCGTGCAATGAGTAGCCTAGATTGTTCTCCGCCGGAAAGCTTGGACACCGGTTGATCGGCTTGTTCCGGAGAGAAAAGGAAGCGATCTAAGTAGCTGCGCACGTGTACCGATCGTCCCTGGAAGATCACTTGATCGCCATTGGGGCAGACGGCTTTCTGAACAGAGGTGTTTGGATCCAAGGATTCCCGGTGCTGTTCAAAATACGCAACTTCTAGACCCTCTGCCCGAAGAATCGAACCATGAAGAGGCGAAATCTCGCCAAGGAGTGTTCGAATGAGCGTTGTTTTGCCGCATCCATTTTGCCCGATGAGACCGAGCCGACTACCAGGGCCTAAAAATACACTAAAGTCTTCGAAGAGGGTGACTCCGCCCATCTCCGCCGCTACCCTTTGCGCTTCGACGAGGCGTTTTGAACGCCGTTGGCTGCCATCAAACGTGAGCCTTACTGTTTGCGTTTGATTTCTCGAAGTGAGCTCGCTCACATCCTCTTTGAGTTCCGTGGCCCGTTGAATGCGCGCTTTTTGTTTGGTGGTTCGCGCTTTTGCTCCACGCCGAAGCCATTCGGTCTCCCGTCGAAGACGGTTGCGGAGCGACTCCTCCTGACTTCGTTGGTTTTCCAGCAGCGCTTCCTTCTTCTCGAGGTAGGTGGCGTAGTCCCCCGTTACCTTTAGTAGCCCGCCGGGATTGCGGCGATCCAACTCCAGAATGCGATTGGAGGTATTCTGTAAAAAGGCGCGGTCATGGGTCACAGTCATCACAGAAAAACTGGCCCGACTAAGAAAATCTTCGAGCCATAGGATGGATTCCACATCCAAGTGGTTTGTCGGCTCGTCGAGTAACAAAAGATCGGGCTTGGCGGCGAGCGCTCTGGCAAGCGCCACTCGCTTTTTCCACCCTCCTGAGAGCTGACCGACAGGCGTTTCCGGATCCGCACTTAAGGTATCAAGTCCGGTTTTGCTAAAGGCTTCTAGGGCTACCGGAACCGCCCCCTCACAGCCCTCTAGAATAGTGTCTAGGAGACTCTTGCCCATATCCAGTTGCGGGACTTGATCGAGTAACGCAATCCGTACTCCTTTTTGGCGGACGATTTCGCCCGAGTCTGGGCTTTGTCTGTCGGCTAAAATCGCCAACAACGTGGATTTCCCGGCGCCGTTTGGGCCGATGAGCCCGACGCGCTCTCCCGCTTCGACGGCAAAATCAATGCCTTCAAAAAGTGTCCGTGCTCCGAAAGATTTCTTTAATTTGTGCACGGCGATCAAACTCATCGGGCCAACCTACTCTAGAGGCGAGGACTGGTAAACCCGTGCACGCTTGAACGGCAGATCTTGTCTTTAACCGCATTCCGTCGCATGCTGTGAGGGTCTCTTCAAGCATGGGAAGGGACAAGGGTTGGGAAATGTCCAGAAGTCGTTTGGAAGAGGCGCTTGTCCTTCTATGTGTAGGACTGGGCCTATTCATTGTCGTCATTGATGTCACCATCGTAAACATCGCGCTCCCTTCTCTGTCGCGTGAGCTGCAGGCTCCGTTTGCGACCGTTCAGTGGGTGGTGATCTCCTACACCCTGATGCTCATCGGCTTGGTACCGGTAGCGGGGCGTCTTAGCGACATTTTAGGACGCAAGAAACTCTTTATTGCGGGCCAGCTTGTATTTGCGGCCAGTAGTCTGCTTGCCGCGCAATCTCGTACCGTGGAGTTTTTGATTTTCAGCAGAGTAGTTCAGGCCTTCGGCGCCTCGCTGATTTCAAGCAACACGCTGGCCATTATTTCCGATACGTTTCCGCGCGGGCGGCGCGGGGTTGCCATGGGTATCCAAGCCATCCTGATTAGCGGTGGGGCTGCGGTGGGGCCGTCCCTTGGGGGGTTTCTCGTTACGCATTTTGGCTGGCCGTCGATATTTTTTATCAATATTCCCATTGGAATTCTGGGCGCTGGCTTAAGCTATCGTCTCCTCCCTGACCATCAGGTGAGAAAAAAAGGCGAGCGGCTAGACTGGATAGGGGCGTTGCTCTGTGTTTTTGGGTTGGGGGCTCTTTTCCTCGGACTCACCGAGGGAGCGGAAGAAGGGTGGAGTGCGCTACCAATGGCACTGTTGCTTTTTGGCGTATTGGCCACAGCCGTCTTTGTTTGGACGCAGGGCCGCCGTTCGCACCCGCTGGTCGATCTGACGCTGTTTTCGAACCGAGAGTTTGCCTTTGGTCAGCTGGCGGGCGTGCTCGCCATGATCACACTGTCTGGCGTGCAGTTTCTCATGCCGTTCTATTGGCAGAGCCTACGCGGGTTGGATGCGCAAACAGCGGGGTTTTTGATGCTGCCGCTTCCGGTGGCGTTCATGGTGATTAGCCCTCTTTCCGGTCGCTTCTCGGATGTTTTTGGTTCTCGTGGAATTTCGACGTTGGGTCTCACGCTGGTGGGGTTTAGCCTATGGCTCTTGACCGCGCTGGACGCCGACACTCCCATCTTTTCGGCGATTTGGCGCGTTTTCGTGCTCGGCATTAGCCTCGGGATGTTTATGGCGCCCAACAACAACTCCATCATGTCCTCGGTTGCCGACGATAGAAGGGGGATTGCTTCAGGCCTGTTGGCGATGTTTCGCTATACGGGTCAGAGCCTGGGGGTGGTAATAGCAGGCGTCATCTTCAACGTCAGCCTCCGCCATACAAGTACCGCGAGCCTCGAGGGGCACGGTCTTGCCCGCGTCCTCAGCGCCCTGCCGTCCGGCGGCCGCCTTCCTACGGAAGTGGGGCTCTCGTTCTCCAGAGGGTTCCAAACCGTCTGCTGGATATACCTTCCTTTGGTCTTGTTGGGAGCGTTCTTGTCATCTAGGCGAAACCGTAGCTAAGATACGAACGCTATGCGTTATGTCTTGCTTGCTGTTCTTTTTTTTAGTGGTGGGCTGCTTTTTGCGGCATCCGACGAGCACCGGGCTCTTTGTAAAGAAAGAGGCAGCGAACGACCGCACGGACTCATCGAGTGCATTTGCCCAAATGGCCTGAAAGTCCTGACCATTAAAGAAGAATATTGCCCCGGCACAAAAACTTTTGCGATCGCCGATATCTTGGAAAAATATTACCGGACCTACCACTGGGATACTCCGACTTACGGTGAACCAAAGAGCTACGCAGATTTCAAAGGCATCATCCAGGGCCTACACGAGCAGCATGGCCTCACCGACGTGGATGCGCTCCTAAAACTCTTTGCCATGGACCCGAGGTTGGAGTCGTTCTACTACCTCCATACCCGGATGCACCACAGCCTAAGCACCCAAAAAGGCAAACGCCTGCTTGCGGGAAGTCAGAACCTGATTTTGGGGATTCCTCTGGACGGACTCCGTACCGAACGCATTGAAATCGTGGAGATCGATCACGCCGCTAAAGCTCAAGAAATGTTTAGCGTCCATGTTTTGGATTTTTCCGATGGAAGACCGGTATTTATTGACCGGCCGCTCGATCCGCAAATCCGAAAGAAGCACGAGGGTGTTTCCAATTGCGCCGCTTGTCACGGGAACCCACCCTTTTTGCGTTGGCCTACTTATAGTTACCGCCCCGGGGCGTGGCGCGAGTCTGAAGGGCGGGGTGAAGAACCCAGCCGCATGAGATTTTTTGAGCCCATCGGAACTTACGGGGAAGGGACTGGACCTTTTGCGCGGGACGATCGATTTGGTATTTTCGTCATGCAGCTTTCGTTTGAGAAAATGCTAAAGGAGCTGCGCGCAAGCGAGCCGTGGTTTAGCCGCTACAAATATGTGTTGTTAGGTACCCTAATGACTTGCGACGAGCTGCTCGAGGAGAAAGGGGGCGTGGCAACATTTTTACCAGCAGAAGAACGCGCAACGATTGAAAAGAAACGGGGAAGGAGCATCAAAGATCTTCGAGAGGATACCAAGAACCATATCCAAAATGATTACCGGCGCCGGCACTGGGAAGATGGCATCATCGCCCGCGCCTGGCAGGCCAGTTGGCAAAAAGAGCACCCCGGGGCAGAGACGGTTCCCGCCTACCCATTCTATGCCGGGCCGAAGGAAGAAGAAGCCGCCGTTGCTTCGGCTTCAACCTTAGATCTTACGGAAAGCAATTTACGGACGGTAACTTGGATGCGCTATCTTGTGGAAGGCAACGGGATTGACATGAGCCGTTGGTCTACCGCGAGTACCCCTCAGCTTGTTTCGTATTCTTTTAATGGGCCTGGGCCCTTTGGGCTTAGCTATCTGCTCTATCCGCTACTCGAATCCATGGTGAAAGATGGGGACGAGGATCTGCTTCAGTACAGTTTCCACAATGACTGGGTTTTCTCTAACTACCACACACATATCTGCGGTGTGCTCAAGGAGAAGTCACTGACAGCCCTGTCCATGGGCCAAAAGTGAAATTTGTCGAAAGCAACAGACTCTTCCCGTTTTTATGACACAATCTAGTTGAATAATAGAGGGCAACGCATCTCATGGAGGAGGCTACATGCGTGTCATCTTGTTATTCATTGCCCTACTTTGCTCTCAGGCCCACGGGATGGCCCCACGCCGTCCAAACCTCTCAGTCGATCAGGAGGTGGCCCCTTACTACCAAAGTTTTCAAGATTTGGCTCAGACTTACGGGGCAAGCTTCATTGCGGATCGAATCATTTTTTCGTTCACCAACTTTTGGTTCAGCAGTGTGGTTGGCATGTGTACCTACCGTGGTGGAAGCACCAACTATGTGGACTTTTCTTCGTCGGCATGGGGAAGAGGCTCTGGCACCTTTAAAGAGATGCTCGTATTCCACGAGTTAGGCCACTGCTTGCTAGGTAGAGGCCACACCAATACATCTTACAGCGACGGGCGCAAGGAGAGCGTCATGAACAGCTACATATTTTCCCAATCCACCTATCTTGCGTATCGGGACGAGTACCTGAAGGAACTGTTCACCGCCAATGTGCGTTACACGGCCTACAGTGATCCCAACGGCGAAGTGGACCGCGATGTGGGGGGCTGTACCTTCGGCCGCTAGCGGAATTCGCCCTGCACAGTTCCATGCCGGGCCGCGAAAGTGGAGTTAGGATCATACGCGCATATGCGCACACTCATCCTGGATTCCCGTCGGTTTTTTTCGGTTCTGTTTGTTGCCACCGCACTTATTGGGGTCGTACTTTTTGGCTTTGCTTGCCAAAAGGGCGGTTTTCTAGATGTTGAATCCCAGGCTTTTCTCCTTAACTACACATCCGGGAAGACGTTACTTGAGCGGATTTTCGACGTGGCTCGTAATGACTGGAACTGTTACCAGGCCCGCGAGTTGAGCTACGCCGTGGATCTGTTGGACGCCAAGTTTATCCAGGCGTCAGCAGCAATAGGCGTACTGCATTTCTTATCGCTGTCGCACTATCTTCTTCTTTTTGCCATCGGGTGGTTGCATTTCTTTTTCATGAAGCGCCATTTTCCTCAGGTACCGCTTTGGGCTTCTTTGGGTCTTTTGCTTGCCTACTTCACCACGCCGAGCTCCATGATCGCAAGCTTCTTTAGGTCTTCTAAGATATTGGTTGGCTTTTTTCTATACGTTCTTCTTTGGCTGTCATTTCTTGAATCGGCAAGCTGGGATTGGCGAAAACAGAATTGGAAGCGTTTGGCGCTGTCCCTTCTTGGGATGTTTGTGCTCTTCTTGCTGATGACGTTAGCCGATCGCCAAGGGTTCTTTTTTTGTTGTGCCCTTGCACTCGTCTTCGGGGCTGCCGCTTGGCTTTATCGGGAGCCAAGGTGGGGTTGGTTGTGTGCCGTTGCGCTCACTGCTAGTGCCCTCAATACGATCTACAACCTTTACTTGGGCCCCGCCCTGATATTTAGCATCAACGGCTATTATCCGGACTTTTCGTTTCAGAACATGCGGTTCTTATACTCTTTCGAAGGGCTCTCCGCGCGTACGATTGCCGCGAGGATGATAAAAAGCCTTTTGCTGCTTGGGGAAACCGTCTCCTACTACTTCGGGTCCATTGGAACCTTTTGGGGACTGGGTCTAATGGGTGGTGTTCTGGTTTACCTTTTCAAAAAAGGCAACGTACGCGAAGGATGGATTTCACTTCTTGGGATGGGATTAATAGTTGTGATGGCGCTTATCTTGGTATTTAGGGCGCCCTACCTCCTGTGGGTCGAGCACAAGCTTGTGTACTATTGGATTCCTACTAATTCGCTTCTGCTGTTTGGGACCAGTGTGTTGGTGGGGGATTTGCTCAAGCGAAAACTCATTTCTGGATCGGTAGCTGCTTATTTTTTGGGGGTGACTGTGTTGCTTAATTTGGTGCAACTTCCTCTGCACTATCAATCGTATACGTCTGCGGAGAGTCACTTTGCCGCTTCCAGCCGGGCTGCCGCCGAATTACGTGAGTGCATTCGTCAGACGGAACTGCCGCTAGAAGCATTCGGGCTTACCCAGCGCGAACGTAGCGTGTGTGGCAAACTAAGGGGATAGAGAATGTTCATAGACAAACCAAAAAGAAAGCTCTGGCCGAACCTTGTCATAGCTTTTTCGATGGCAAACCTCGCCCTGTATTCTTTGTGGACGTTTCTTGAGATACATACGAACTCTTTGCTATCCCAGTACGAGAATGAAAGTCCGTATCCCGCCACCTACGTAGCGATGTTGGTCTATCTTTTGGCGTTTACGTTTGTCTTTCAAAAGTCCTTGGGGTTGGCGCAAAGCCGTCACATTGGGAAACGTGCCATTGGGAAAATCATCGTTACGGCTGGGTGTCTTTTTGTTTTGAATACGCTTCGGCAACTGCTCCGCACCAAGACCGGACTTGAGGTGTTTTCTTTTTCGCACTTAAAGTCGAAGCTGGGTTGGGGAGGGATCCCGATACTTTTTGCGATTGCCGGTGCGGTCCTGTACGGAGTGGGCCGCTACCGCCAGCCTGTGTTGAGCACCGCCCGATTTTTTCTCCATCTCATGTTTCCGGTTGCGGTTTTTCACGCCGGTTGGGTCGGCTATAAATTAGTTACCGATGATTACGGGCCGGCCAAAAACCTGGAAAGCGTAACCGCATCGCAATCGAACCACCGGGTGGTTTTCGTGGTCTTTGACACCATGGAGGAGCGATCGTCATTTTCCCATAGACCGGCTGGCTTGGAGTTGCCGAACTTTGATGCCTTTCGTAAAAGGGCATTTTACGGCACGAACGTGTATTCTCCAGGGGCCAGGACCCAATATTCCCTCACGGCGTTTATTACCGGCAGGAGGATCGAAAAAGCGGTTCCGGAGAGCGGCAATGACCTATGGGTAACTTTTGAAGGCCAAGATCAGGCAGAACGGTTTAGCAACTTACCCACGGTTTTTACGGATGCGCATGGCCTGGGAATGCGAACGGCGTTGGTCGGCTGGTACCATCCGTATTGCCGGATGCTCGGCTATTCGTTGACTTCTTGTCATTATTTCTCGGCCAATGAACCCGATGAGATGCGTCCTAGAAAAAGTTTGGGCGCAAACCTCGCCATGTTTGGGTCACGAATTCTAGGTACTCACCCGAAATACCACCCTGTGGTGGGAGCGTACGAACGTATTCTTCAACAGGGAAAACAAGACGCGGCCAATGCGGAATTTAACTTGGTCTTCTTGCATTTTCCGGTGCCACACCTTCCCGGGATTTACGATAGAAAAACACATAAATTGGCATACAGAGGGGAGGCTCCTAGTTCGGAGGAGCACTTTTGGGGGAACTTAGCTCTCTCTGATCTGGCGCTTGGGGAGATTCGTCAGGCCATGGAGAGGTCAGGGGTCTGGGATACCAGCGCCGTAATTCTGACGTCGGACCACTGGTGGTGGCACGGCGAACCTACCAACCAGATATACCGGCCAGATGGCACACTGGATTATCGTGTTCCACTCATGGTGAAGCTACCCCGCCAACAGCAAGCTTATGATTATGAGGCACCATTCAACAACGTGCTAGTGCATGATCTAATGCTGGATTTGCTAAAAAATGAAATTCCCGATGTGGAATCGCTCAAAGCATGGGTGGACAGAAAAAAGGAAACAACACCGCTATATCCGCTTATCAAAACTAATATTTACGGCTAGCAGCGTTTTTAAAAGACGTTGTAATTCGCTCGCGTTGTTGGTGCAGCAAAAAGCTTGAAAACCAACGGTCTTTGCTGCGGAAACATTTTCCGGGCGATCGTCCACGAAGATCATTTCCTCCGCCGGGAGGCCCACCGCGTCCCGGGTCCGTTCATAAATGACTTTCTCGGGCTTTCGACACCGCAATTCATAGCTGGTGAAAATTTTTTCAAAATTGGACAGAAAGGGGTATGCCGCCGACGCGTATTCAATATGGACGGGACTCGTATTGGATAGAGCAAAAGTGGGGACGCTCTTTCCCGCGTACTCCAGCACCGCTTCAATTCCAGGTACTGGGCCCACAAAAACTGCATTCCACGCTTCTCTGAAGCTTTTCCTAGTGAGCGGCACGCCCCAATGCCGACTCAAGAACTGCGTAAACTGATCTTCATCCATAGCCCCACGCTCAAAGGCATCAAATTCCGGCCAGTTTTCCATTCCGTCTACCGGGTGTATCTTCCCAGGATCCAACGCGGAGAAAGCGGCAGCCATTTTTGCGTGGGAAACCTCCAAAACGACATTTCCCAGATCCAAAATGATCGCGCGCACCGGTTTCGTAGACATGAAGGCCCCTTAAGTGGAATTCACGCTAGAGCAATTAAGCGGGTACGGCAAGGCGCGTGCTAATTGACGGCAGCCGAAACCTGTGTGAGCCGGGCTTCCGCCGCCTTGAGTTCGGCTTTCAGCTCTTCCACACGAGCTTGGATGTAACGCTCGTTAAGCTGGCTGTGCTCGAAATTTCGCTCGGCATCTTCCAGCTCGGCTTTGGACACCGCACTTTTGGCATGGAGCTTTTGCGATCGTTCTAGAGTGTACCGATCGTATTTAGTATCTACTTGCGCTTTGGAGTGCAGCCACTGCACAGATTGGATGCGCGCTTTGTAGTACTCGACATCTGCCTGCGCCTCTTTGATCTTTGCCTCTAGAACCAGCGGATTGTCTGAATCAAGTTTTCCGGCCCCAATCCCTTGATGTTCGCACTCGATTAGTTCAGCCAAACGATCTACCGCTTCTGTGGGTGGACGGCGTTCGCCAGCGATTGTCGGCGCGAGACAGATCAGTGCAAGAAGAAATCCCAAACGTAAAAACATAACTTACCCCCAACTCACTGCAGACTACCTACAATGGTCGTAGGCGGCAACTGTTGGGTCGATGAAACGAGTCCAAAGGTTAACAAAGTGCTGCTGTGTCGCGTCACGACGCCAGTGGGTCTAATACCAGGCCGTTTTGCAATTGGGTTTGGATCCCTTTCGGAAGGTTTTTCTGGATGCATTCTTGCAATGCTTTTGTAATGGCGGCACGAACCATGTGACGGTGACGAATCAAGCTCACTTCTCGAAACGCGTGCCGTGTACCGAGTTCGCGAAGTTGTTTCTTGTTTGAGATCTTACTGATTAGCAGTTCCGGCAGGAGCGTCATTCCCATGCCTTGGTCCACGAGCGATACTAGTGTCTCAAAAGTCCCACTTTCAAAAACGACATGATTTTGTACTCTTTTCTTCCCACAAAGCTGGGTTACCTGATTGCGGAAACAGTGTCCCTCCCCAAGCAGCCACACGGAGTGCTTTTCCAGATCCGACTCCTGCACGGATTTTTTTTCAAGAAGAGGGTGCCCCTTGGAAAGATAGGCAAAAAAACGTTCGTACAATACGGGTTGTTCTTCTATTTGCGGATCGTCCAGGGGAGTAGCTGCCAAGGCGCCGTCGATTCTATCATCCTTTAGGGCTTCCAAGAGATGCTCGGTTTTCATTTCTTCGATGATAAGGGTTACTTCGGGGTAGGAGCGTGCGAACGCAGGCACGAATAACGGCAGGACACCGTTTGTCAGTGTGGGGATAATTCCCAAACGGTATTCTCCGCGCAGGCCCTCTTTTTCGCTTTCTATGACTTCTACGATCCGATCGGCTTCGCGCAAGACGGTGCGTGCTTGGGCAATGACGACACACCCTATTGGTGTGGGGACGACTGGCTGTTTGGAGCGATCAAACAGCGGGGCCCCCAAGCAGTCCTCCAGCTTCTGGAGTTGCATGCTGAGGGTTGGCTGCGAAATAGCGCAGTGCTTTGCGGCTTTGGCAAAATGGCGGTATTGATCTACGGCAACCAGGTAACGAAGCTGTGTGAGCGTAAAATTGAGCATATCGATAAGCTCTATAAGATACTAGAAATTATCGATTTGATCAATTGCTCGGGCTTGGCGATACTAGAAATAGAACTTATAAAGGAGTCATTGAATGCAAGTAAATACTGGAATTGATGAAGGAAATCGAAAGAACTTGGCGGAGGGGCTCGGCCGGGTCCTTGCTGATAGCTACACGCTTTTTCTAAAAACCCACAACTATCACTGGAATGTAAAAGGTCCGCAATTCAACAGCCTGCACGTCATGTTCGAGGCACAATACACCGAGCTATTTCAGGCGGTGGACTTGATCGCCGAGCGCATCCGGGCGTTGGGATTCGCAGCCCCCGGTAGTTATGCGCAGTTTTCCAAATTGACGTCTATTCCGGAAGCAGACAAGTTGCCGCATGCTGACGGAATGGTACGCGCGCTTGTGGAAGGCAACGAAGCGGTGATTCGCACGGCGCGGGAACTTTTGCCGCGCGCAGAAGAAAGCAAGGATGCGGTGACCGCTGACTTGTTGACCCAGCGGATTGACCACCACGAAAAAACCGCGTGGATGCTTCGCAGTTTGCTAGAAGAGTAGAAACTGGCCTACCTTGGTGGGTTTGAGTTTTAGAGTATTGTTTTGTTGGCCTGAGCCTTGCTTTGAATTGAAGGAGTGAGCTTAGGCAGTTCAAAATTTGAGTGTGGGTGTTCAGATTCCGG
>JAGQZV010000044.1 GCA_020435295.1 Bdellovibrionales bacterium
CTTTTATCCCGCCCTCCGTGAGAGCATCCAGAATCAGGTAGATGTAGGCCGGGCCACACCCGCTTAAGCCTGTCACCGCGTCCATGTGCCGCTCATCGACTTCCGCCACGCGGCCCAGCGGCTCAAACAAAGCTCGGGCCCGGTCTAAGTCTGGCTGCGATGCGTACGCCCCAGCGCAAATGGCCGTCATGCCAGCGCCCACAAAAGCAGGAGTATTGGGCATCGCTCGGATTACTGCCACTTTGGCGCCCAACGCCTGCTCGATTTGCTCCGTTCGGACACTTGCGACGATGGAAATTAGCGTTTTTCCTTTCGTGCTAACTCCCTTTAGTTCACCGAGTACATCCCCAACGTTTTGGGGTTTCACGGCAAGCACGATCGTGTCGCAGCTTTCGAAGAGATCTCGGTTTGAGGAAACCGCCTGTACCGCGAGATCCTTTGCTAACCTCTTGGCTGTGTCCGCATGCCGGGTGGTAAAACTGAGTTCTTCCTTGCGGAGCAGGCCGGCTTTGGAGGCCCCTTCGACCAAACACCGTCCCATTCTCCCCAACCCAATAAGGCCAAATTTTCCAAGACTGTTTTTCATTTGAATATCTTTTCGTACCACTTCCGTTCCTGATCAAGAAGGACTGATTGGGCTCCCATCTGCTTGTAGACGTCTTCGATGGCCCAACCGGTGAGCCCCACCAGAGTTTGCGCCTCGCTCTCGCGACGGCCTTTGGCCCTGCGCATATAGTCTGTTGCCTGAGCACAGGCCCGCTGCGGAGGTATCCACGGGTGGCGGATCGCGAACTTGGCTTGGAAGTTTTCGGCGGTCTTAGCCTCGCGAAATAGGAGACGCTCCTCCGCGCCTTGCCGAGCATGAATACGCGTCACGAAGGCTTCCACCGGCCCTCCACCCGGAGGCCAAATCATCTGGCTCTTTTTTGTGGAGTCGCCTTCATCGAGCCAAAACACGCCGAGCTGTCGTAGCTCTTCGGTATTCAATGGATCGGTAGCACAAGGATCGCACCAACCCATGTTCCATGCGTACTCGAGCACCAGGGCCTTTGAATCATCCTTTTCGAACTGCTTGCTAAATACGGCACGGTAAAAGGCTGGGAATTTTTCTTTCACGAACTCAGGTATTTCAACACCCGCCGGCAGAGAGACCAGTTTAAGATCCTGCGGGAGCACGCGGCCTCGTCGAGTCACAAAATAAAAGGAAACTTCCTGCTCTTTTTCCACACCCGCCTTCCCCAACGTCAGCGGGATTGAAAGATCATCGGCTTCAAAAGCAAATTGAATGGGGCGAAGAAACCTATAAGCAGTGGCATCCGTGCCTGACAGAGTGATCTCGACCAGAAGAAACTTCATGCCCTTTAGCAGGCTTTCTTTGATTGCGGCCCCAATGTTTTTCGGAACTTGATAGCCCCGTCGCCCCAACCAGTCTTCCAAACTGTCGGTATCCGCTGCGTTAAGGGTAATGAGCTTATAGTCACCGGCGTCTGCAGCAGCGTCTCTGCCAAAGCCCAAACTCGCTCCCGGGGCCAGCCCTTCGATGATCTTGGAGGATTTCTTGGTACTTTGGGGTTCACATGGATCCTGGTCCGAAGATTCAACGATGCGGGGCGCGGAAAAGGCATCCAGGCGCTGAACGCTTTGAAGTTCCCCCACACTCACCTGCTCCGGTGTTAAAAGCGTCGGTACCGGAATAATTAGGACAAACTCCTTTTGTCCCCCCCGATACGTACTCGCCACGGTTACAGCGGTGCGCTTTCCTTCGCGGGCAATCACAACTTGGGACGCGCCACTAAAAAGTCTCTCTGGTGTTTTTCCCACTATTACGGGGACGTAAGCAAACGCCCCAACGCCCCAACTGAAAATCAGAGTGAATACCGGAAAACGAACACGATGGGTCAAGGGGCCTCCGAACGGCCAATAGGCGTATTAGTGGAATATATTAACAAGCCCCCGTCAGGGCTCGCAAATTGTTTCGATTTGGCGTATACAGGCACATTAGTGTGTAGAAGGGCGAGTAGCTCAGTTGGTTAGAGCGGCGGCTTTACACGCCGTAGGTCCGGGGTTCGAGTCCCTGCTCGCCCACCACTGGTCGTGAAACTTCCCAGAAGTCCTCGGTCGCCCTAAGGCTCCGAGATCCACTGCGCATAGGCACGAAGTAGTTCTGTGACCCTCTTGGGGTCTACGTGCCACTGATCCGCGCGACTAAAAATATGCCCCTTGAAATCTGGGTTGGGCAGACCGCGGAGTGAGTCAAATAATTCCACATTCCGCCCGCCCCGTGCTTCGGCTTCATAATACGCCGCCACGGCATTCGCCTGTTCCACAAAAAGCGGCCAAGCACCTTGTGGTACGATCAGTTCGGGCAAGAAAGAAATCCCGCGGTGATCGGGGTGAAAGACTGAAAAAGAAAGATAAAAACTTGGATCCTCAAAATCACCATAGCGACTTTCCAGAAACGGATACGCTCGCCTATAGCCAGTTGCAAAAATAATACGGGCTGGAGTAATTGGTGCCTCAGCCGGGTTTTCAAAAATCACGCTCCCATCCGTGGCAATGGCTTTTATGTTCGACCGCACGTGCACCCGCTTGTCCCGTATCGCCTGCGAAATTCCCCTATCCGCAACGGGCAAGCGATCCAAGAGTCCGTGATCCGGCGCTCCTATTCCAATGCGCGCTGGATGTCCGACGGTAATTCGTTGGATCAAGTGGAACCCTAGCATCTCCAACCAGTGCGGAAGCGGAAAGCCGGAGTTTGCGAATTCATCGGCGGGAGTACGCCCTACATAATCCGGAACCAACCACCGTGGCGATCGGATCGAGACGTATGTCTCTGGGTTTAGCTCAGAAATGGCGGTTGCGATTTCCGCTCCCGAGTTTCCAAAGCCAACAACGAGAGTGGGCCCCTGCGAATACTCTGCTGGATTTCGGTAGGCGGACGAATGGAGGTAGTAAACCCCCGCTGCCTCAGTTTCCTTCTGTAGACGACTTGGAATCACGGCGTTTACGGGATTGTTATGACCCGTCGCAATCACCACCGCTCGGTATCGCATTGAAGAACCGCCGCCAAAACGCACGTTCCAGTTACCGTCGCGCTCATCATACTGGAGCGATTCCACACGTGTGTTGAAAGCAATTCGACTGCCGCCCAATCGAGTGGCTGCAAAGCGCTGCAGGTAAGCGAGCGCTTGCTCGTGAGTGAGAAACGCTGGCGTTCCTGGCTCATGCTCCATACCCAAATGGGTAGTCGCTTTAGCGCGTCCATCGTCGCCAGACCAGCTGGCCCAGCGCCAATAACAAGAATGGGGAGCCGAGACTGAGTGGGTGCTAACGGGCGACTTGATACCGACTGCTTCACCCAACGACTGAACCGGCTTGGCACCACGGCCTCATAAATCGGACGCAAACACCCTGGCAGCAACCCGGCGGCGAAGGCTGCACTGGAAAAACACGCAACAACTAAGCACAGGAGCAAACGCTCAGGTGAAAAGAATTCCGTCCCCTTACACTTCATTGTCCCGCCCAGACAAAGCGCTGTCGGCAAGTATGAATTCGCTGCGCCAATTCGACGTCATAGTAAAGCCAGACTTTCCGGTACGTTCGGGTCATGGCGCGAATATTGTCCGCGACTTTCTTATCAGCGTCAGCTAAGGCCGCGTGCATGAAATGCATTAGCTGGCCTCCCGTGTGCTCGTTTTGGATTTTGCGCCACGTTGTCACGCCCAAGAGACTTTCGTAAAGACTCTCCAGCCTTTCTCCTGTCGCCTCCAGACAAACGCTCGTAACCCGCCGCCCAAGGATCTTTCGGACCGTGTCAGAAATCGGAAAACCATCTGGCCAAGTCTTGATGGAATCCGGAATGGGGCGGCCATCGAAGGAGTACATTTTATGAATACGTCCGGTCAGGTACAAAAAAGGGAAGACACGGCGAAACAACCCTTCGGGAATTCCGAAATTCTTAAGTTCCACTTTTCCGCCGCCTACCCAAAGGCCGGAATGCTTTTTTAGATCCACATCGAGAGGAATGGCGTTGCGATTGAAACGGCTGCGGGAGAATTCCACTTCTTCGTACATCTCAAATTTCGGCTCCGGCACGGGAAAGCCCTCTCCGCCAAGCCCCAACTCCCAATAGTGTCGTTCCACCGGCACACGCCCGGTTTCATCCGGAGCAGAAGCACGCAACAAACCTAAAATCTTCTCCGGTTTTCGGTACTCGGTTAAGACGACGGCCGAAGACAAGCCATCCATGATGGACTCGTGTAGGCGTCGACCGTCGGCGATCGTGCGAGCGCCTTCTGCATAAATGCTCTGCGACGCCATTACATAGTCCAAGTACCACTCGAACACATAGTTGAGATACTCGTGCTGCCCCCTATACTCATTGCCGGCCAGAAAATGGGCTAGCTGATCCTGAGGCCCAAAATAATGACGAAAATGATCCGCCAAACTCACAATCATGGAGTAGCGAGAAAGGCTCCCGTTTCGGTTGTGGATCCTAAGTTCATAGGGGATAACAAAATCCCCCCACGCGGGCATGGCGAGGCCAGCCAAGAGAAGGGCGCCGATTTTTAGCCTGAGAGCCACACCCGCCTTATATAGAGATTCCGGGTCGCCCACAAGGTGGCGCGACGGCCCGGCAAGAAATGCTTTTATTTCAGCATGTTAAATTGCAGCCCCCAAATTGATGCGGTGTGGTATAAGACCTTTTTTGGCCCCTTATGCGAAAGCCTCTCAAATCCATTCTGACCTGGTTCGGCTGGCTTCTGCTCTGCTCGGTTTGCCAGGCAGAATCCCCCAAGTGTAGCCGCATCGTCGCTGCGGAAGCGCCGGACGCGCTTCACTCCGAGCTTGCAAACGCCAGCCCGATGCAACAGGCGTTTTACTACCTTGCCGCCGTTCCCGTCCTCATGGAAGGGCACCGCCTGGACTTGGTCGATGTCGAGTTTAGCCGGGACAACGACGACGTTTTTTTTCGCACTCCCCACGGGTTTCACCATTATTCTTTTACGGAAAATCCTGCTGAAGCGCGGCCGGCAAAGGGAATGCCGGAAGTCTTGGTCGATCCCGATCTTGTAAAGAGCCGAGTCCAATTTCTCTGGCCTCGTAGCCCGGCAAAGACACCTTTTGATTTGGAACGCGCCCAGGGAGTTCTTCGATCCAGTCTGCGCGCCGATCCGTACGCACACTGCCAGCTGCGACCCTTTCCCGAATGGAACGGCGGGAAGGCCATCTTAAGTAACCCTCAAGACCAGGCAGTCGACGCTCTTGTGGCGATGGAAAACCGCGTGCCGGGCAAGGCGGGCCTCAAGAGGGCGTTGGTCATGCCACCCGGTAGTGGCAAGACTGTTGTGTCAGCCCACTACGTGACCCGCCTGCACGCACGCCTCCGGCAAAAGGTACCGCAATGGAAAAAGAAACCTAAAATCTTGTTTGTCGTTCAGAGTAACAACATCTTGGACGAAGCAACCAAAACTTACGAAACCGAGCTGGGTCTTAAGCGCATCGCGAGGCTGTACGGTCCGGAATCAGCAGCGCCACTCCCCCGGAACGTGGAGATGATTGCTGTTTCACGATCGGGTTATTTCGCAAGAAGGGACGACATTCACCGCATGCTCGCCAAAGACCCTGAGCAGCCCTGGGTAATTGTATTCGACGAAGGCCATGAGTACATGAAAGTAAAAAGCAAGGTCCTTCAGGAAGCACAATTCCACACCATCCGAAACGACCTAGAAGAGGTCCTGGACGAGCGTCATCGTATCTTGCTGTTGACTGCCACCCTCTGGCACCGAGACCGAGTCCTCATCAAAGACTATCTGCGAGGGAACATTCATGGGGGATTTCTTACTGACGAGGAGCAGGAGCGCCTTCGGGGGGGAAACATTCTCGACTTGCAGGTGCTATGTAGAACCGCATGGTTTAGATCCATTCAACAGGGCTATTCGCCGCCTCTAGCCGATCTCCACATCATCACCAGCCTAGGTAACACGCCCATGTCAGAGATTCTCGACTACAACCGCGCCATGACGGAGGCTCACGAACGCAAAGTCACCATCCACCGCGGGCTTTTAAAAGATGTTTCTAATCGCATCCTCCGCACGCGTATCTCGGGAGTACCGGATCGGGGTATTCTGTTTGTCCCCTCAATCGCACACGCGGACGCCTACGCGCCAATTTTGTCCGGGTATTTGAAAGAAGAGGTGCGCGTTTACCACGGGGGAAGTACCAGCGATCCCAGTACCTACGAATGGTTTAACGATCAAAACACGTTCGCGACAAAAAAAGATCGGGATCAACACAAGTACGTCGTCGTCATAAGAATGCTGCACCAGGGTTCTGATACACGGGCCGCCAATCAGATCGTATTACTGAAACCGTATGGTTATTCGCCCTCCGGTTTTGGCAGTCTGGTCCAAAACGGCGGTCGAGCTGGGAGGCCTTTCGAACGCAAACCGTATTTTAGGTTGTATGATTATACGGGCTTTGCCCGCGTCCTAGTGGAGGGTATTGAATCTATTATCGTTGAGTCCTTCGACCCATCGAGTGATGGGCCTGGTGGAATCCCGCGGATCGTCGTCAACGAGGAAAATCTAACGCCGCTACAATTCCGCGGAAAGTACTACGATCTTTTTCGTGAGAACGAAACCTATGCCACCAAATTTCCGTTTTTTGATCTCGGGGTATTCCAGCACGGAGCTCTTCGAAGTTTACATGAGGAAGCATACAACTACTCCGTCAAACTATTCGGCAACGGAGACGGAGCACAAGAAGTCCTGACTAAACTTGCTAAGGTTCTTACCGAACGTTTCCCGTGCCCAGAAGCGGAAGATTTGCTCTCTCGTTTCGAGACGGAGTGGAAATGGTCGAAGGGTGACGGTACGGCCGCAAAGACGGCGAAGTCCGCCGACTCGCAAGCGGTTCGAAGCATCTACGAGGCCGTTTTTGAGATGGCGGCTATCATGAAGTCGTTCCCCGAAGGAGAGGACCTGGATCTGGAGCGGGTGCACACCGAAGAGGGCTTTCAGGAATTCATGCACCGGCTGGATCCGGATCGCCCACGATCATTGCTGCACATTGAAGACAAGCTACGCTTCATCGATCGAGTGGATGGCGCCTGGGGAGCTCTGTATGATGAATGCAGGGATCGGGGGATCGGCACCTTTTCCGATGCCTGGGCGTCGCAAAAGCTGATAGAGGCACTTGTTCGATCCATTCCCGACGAATTCGCCGCGCAGAGAGAAGCGCTACTCAAGCGTGTAAAAGATCCGAACGATCTGCAGCTTAAGAAATCAGATAGTGGAATCGCCACGCCCAACGAATACCGTAATCGGATGAACGGCGAACAGAATCGCGCCCGAAATCGGGAAGCGTTCCAACGGATCTATCGAGTCTTGTATTGTATCGCTCAAATCATGAAACAGCACCCTGAAGCGGCGGGGCTCGATCTAAGCCACCTGCAAGAACGAGATCAAATGGAACTCTTGTTCTCGTTAATTCGGCCGGACAGGGTCAATACAAACCTCGGTGAGAGCGGCCTAGCCACCTTCCTGGACAGAGAAACAGGCGGTATTTCTATCTTGATCGAGCGCGCGCCCTCGTTTGGTGCACAAAATTTTTCCCGACAGGCGCCACAATTGCTGGCAAAAATAGTTCAACAGATTCAGATTCCCGATAACCGCGCCGACTTATTGCAGGAACGGGCAAACATTCTAAAGAACCTAAGGGATAAGAGCGTTTGGGGTTGGAACACCAAGACCGGCGCCCGCATCGTGGAGAATTCGCCGAATCATACGCGCACCTACTTCCGTGCTCTATGCAGCATTGCTCAGTTTGTAAACAAGGTGGAGCCCAACGCAAACATTGACCTTGAAAAGTTGAACGAAGCCGCTGAAATGGAGCGCTTCTTTGACTGGGTACAGCTTGGAATGGACATTCCCTACTTTACGCCAGCGGTTGAAGCAGCTTTCCGAGAACCGGAGGATGGAGCCTTGGCCGTTCTCGCCGGACGCGCCAAAAAAGATTTCGGGGTAACCGCCTATATGAGCGACTACGGCCCGAAAAAGCTCTTTGTAGAGCTACTTCGCCGACTCTCTGAAAACTACGAAGTAACGGACTTGCCCCGCGCTCTGGTCGCCATGCGCTCCAACAAGATGTGGGGATGGACCGCCTCTGACGCTCAAGTCGCCAAGCGCGGGATCACGCGGGGTTCTTCAAAACGCATTTACCGCGGACTCTACGTAAGCGCCTACCTGCTAAACCAAATGAAGCCATTGGTTAACCGCCTCTCCGCAATTGAGGAGGCGCAACAAACCAACCGGATGTTGAACGCGTTTGCTGATCTTCTCCCTGACAGCTAGACTTGCGAATTAGCTTCCAACAAGAAAAGAGCATCTTTAACCGTTTGCTTTTGCAGTTGACGCAAGTTAAGCGGGTAGTCCGACGCGTAAAAATTAAAAAGAGCTCCGGTAATAAGTACCTGCGCGCTTCTTGCAACGGTGCGGGCTTTGGCAGGTGTAATTCTCCCTTTTTCGATAAAGGGGGTAAGCGTCGAGAGAATTCTTTCTTCTCCCATAGAACGAATGCTGTTTTGGATCGATCGGTAACTCTTGTCGTATGAAGCGAGGTAATAAAAGAGCCCCACTACACTGGCGTACTTCGGATGCCTGTGTAACCACTCAAACCATCCCTCAATGGAGGCCTGAAATCGCGCCCGCCCAGCTGCAGCCTTTTCGATGCGCGTGATAGTATCCTGTTGGCCAACCACAAACACATAGCGAACCGCTGTTCGGACGAGATCATCGCGGCTTTGAAAATAATAGGCGACATGGGTCCGGTTCATTCCGACCATTTTTCCCAGCGTCTCAAAGCTCGTGTTATCTAGCCCTCGGGTGGCCAGGCACTCAATCAGGGCCTCGACAATCTGAATTTTGCGTTTCTCGCCCCGGCCGCGCTTAAAATCAAAAATTTGATAGTAGACCGCATCCGAGAGTTCAGGGGTTCTCATCCGGCGCATTATATACGAAACCCACAGGTTTTGTTTCCCCTGTGGAGTATTCAGGGGAAACAATTCACAGGGGCTGGGGATATTTTTTATCCCTATAAATTCAATGCCTTAGCTAACGCCTCGGGGGACCCCGTTCATTCTTGTCTTATACAATTGTCTAAATACAGTTTGACAATGTACTAAGTAACGGGAGAGGCTCCTTGGGTAAGGGATAGGAGAGGTTTCGTGAGGGCGAATCATTTTCACTGGTACCGAAGGCGCCGAAAGAGTGCGGTTTTCGTAATGGAGGCACACGGCTAGCCTGGCTCTTGACTTGGGGCGAATCGTGCGCAATCTAGCCACTGGACGCGATGGAGGTGCTCATGTCCGTTCAGCGCTGGAAACATTACATACCCGCCGCCTTGCTGCTGGCCTCGGCATGGCTTTTTGCTGCCATCCCGGCACTCGCCGTTCTGATCGTTTCAGGTGCGCTTGTCTTTTTCGGGCTGCTTTACGCTAGTATTGTTTATAAAGTACACCGCGCACAGGATTTCGCTCCGCCACCTGGGGTGGTAGACGCCGAGTTCTACCGCGAAGAACCAAATTTCAAGAATGTAACGGTTCACTTTGCGCGGCGAGTGGATTGGTTCAAACCGACCGTTTAGTTAATCTTCTGGATCTTCTTGGCTCACCATGTGCCGTGCTTGGCATGGATCAAAGTCTTTTGGCAGCTCAAGATTTCCTCTCTGTTCAAAATTCTTGTTAAAGGTCTTGAACAAGTAGGGATCAAACTTTCCTGGCTGCATGGCAAACATTGTGTTCAAAGCCTCGGTGGGCGTCACAGCCTTGTGATAGGAACGATCGGTCGTTAGAGCGTCAAAAACGTCGGCAATCATCACAACACGACTTAGTTTTGAGATCTCTTCACCACTAAGGCCACGCGGGTAACCGCTACCATCGAAATTCTCGTGATGTTGGTGCACTATCTGCTTTGCAGCCTCAGGTATGGCTTTTACATCTTTCAAGAATTCCAAACCGTAGTCGGGATGCTTCTTGATTTCTTCCCACTCTTCTGTCGTCAACGGAGTTGTCTTATTTATGATTTTCTTGTCTAACTTTCTTTTACCGAGGTCATGCAACAAGCCACCAAAGCCAGCGTGAAAGAGCAAGGCTTTGTCATCCCCAAAAAGTTTTTTGGCTAATGCAATAGCGTATACGGCAACGTCGACACAGTGATTGTACGTGTAATAGTCATGCATCGACAGTCGCATTAGCGATACTGCAGACTCCACATCTTCGCTTACAAAACTCACCATTTCCTGAACTAAGTTCTTGGAGCTCTCAACGACATGCCGGATATCTTTTTTGGTAAATAGGTCCTCAACATGTACGAAGGCAGACTCCTTAATAATGCGTGCCTTCTGGGATCTGTCCATGTCCGGATCCGCAACACTGTTGCGGAGAATTTCGAGGTACGCCTCGCGCTGCTCAGTGGGAATAAGAAATTCTGTCGCACCGTGTTTTGAGAGCGAACGCAAGCGATCTTTGGAAAGACAGTCACCGGGCTTTCTAAAGTGCACCGGCTTGTCGCCTACCAACAGAAACATATCGAAGTGGAGTGGGATATCGACCGGAACGGAGGTGATGCGCACCTTGAAAAACCGATCGATGGTCAATTCTTTTTGTTCTTTGGGTATCACTAGCGGCTCACCGAAACTCGCGATCTTATCGGAATCCCGGCGATTTTTACCAATAGCTCGACTCACACGTCGAAAACTTGTGTAATTACAATGGGTTTGTAGCAGGCGTGATCCCGATAGTAGCGCCGCAGCTGCAAACGAATTATTTCGGCGGCCTCGTGGTCGGAAGCCGGATCCATACACTCTTCTTCGTAGACGCTTTCTACGAGATCTACCGCCTCAAGCTTGACCGTATCTTCCTCTTCCCCGTCTTTAAACAAGACGCCGTAGCTATTTACCACGGGACGCCCGACGAGCTCCCGTGTATGTGCGTCGCGCATTAAGACGGAGTATACAATCCCGGCCTTTGCCATACCACTACGCTGAGTAAAGACAATCGGACGCTGCTCCATGACCCAACCTTGAACGATTGGAACTTTTTTCAGATTCACCTTCTCAGCGCGCGCAAGCTGCACTCCGTCCGTCTCGAGCACCTGACCATCTTCAATAATAAAAATGTTTTCTTTAGAAATATCAGATTCGGAAGCCAAATCTGCGTGCTTCGCCATATGCCGGTACTCTCCGTGTACCGGTACAAAATACTTTGGTTTGCACGCTTGGTGTAGCAACCGTAGCTCTTCCTGAAAACCATGGCCCGAAACATGAATCTGATGGACCGATTCATACAGAATTTCCGCTCCCTGACGAGCAAGCTGGCTGATCATTCCGGAAATCGCGCGCTCGTTACCCGGAATAAACCGACTGGAAAGCATGACCCTATCCCCGGGCCTTAGCTGCAGGTCCCGGTGGGTCCCATGAGCAACACGTAGGAGTGCAGACTGTGGTTCAGCCTGACTCCCCGTCGCCAGAATAACTACTTTGTCATCGGGATATTTGTCGGCGTTTTCCGGTAGAATGAGAGTGTCCTCCGGAATGTTGAGTGACGATTGTTCGTGCGCCAGCCGAGTGTACGAGTGCATGCTCCTTCCAAGAAGAACTACTTTCTTCCCCTGCTCATGTGCCAATCGCAATAAGTTTCCGATGCGCCGAATATTAGAAGCAAAAAGAGCAATGATAATTCTTGTATCTTGTTCTTTGAAAAGTTGGGAAAAAGACTTGGCGATGTCTTCCTCAGAAACGGTGTGACCGGCTTTTTCAGCGTTCGTACTATCGGCAAATAGCAGGTGCACTCCCTTTTTCCCAAAAGCCTCAAAGGCCTCCAAACCAATCGTTTGACCTTCAAAGGGTGTCGGATCGTGTTTGAAGTCCCCTGAATGAACAACAAGACCAACAGGAGTTTGAATACCAAAAGCCAAGGCTTCGATAATGGAATGTTGAACCGCAACCGCAGTAAAGCCGAACGGCCCAACCTGAAAACTCTTTCCCGGTTCGATTTCAATAAAGTTTACTTTTTTTGCGTGCTCATGCTCAGCCAGTTTGTGAGCAATAAGACCTCTTGGAAATTTGGTGCAATACACATCCAAAGCCGTACGTCGCGCCAAATACGGGATAGCCCCAATGTGATCGTCATGACCGTGAGTCACGACCACACCTTTGAGATGATCGAGCCGATCCATGACGTAGCTCAAGTCGGGCACGAAGAGCTCTACCCCCGGGTGGGAGGCGTCCGGAAACTGGATCCCGCAATCCAGTAACACCAGATTGTCTTCCCATTCCAATACGAGACAATTTAGACCGATCTCTCCTAGCCCGCCCAAAGGCAACAAACGCAGCTTTTTCTTGGTCATAGGCCGATTAAACCTTGCTAATGCTTAAAATAAAAGCCCTTTTCCGTCCCTTAATTTTGTGAAAGATCGCTAAATTTCTTCAAGGTTTGCTCCGAAAAGGGAACTGAAGGACAAGGACCAACTTGCGTTCTCGCCCTCGTTTGGATTATGAAACTGCAGTCTTTCATTTCTAGCGCTTTCTATTTATTGGTGCTCACGGCACCCGTTTGGCTACTGTCTTGCGCATCGAATGATAACAACAAGAATAATAATGACAGTGGCTTTGCCACCTTGGGAGAGGAAGAAACGGCCTCGGACCTCGATGCCATGAATGCCGACGATCTTGAACTCGCCGGCGCCTCGGAGGACATGTCCGAGCTTGAAAACGAGTTTGAAGACTTGGGCGTAGAAGAAGACTCTCCGAAGATCGCAGAAAACGGCGCCCCAGAAGAACTCGAGGCTCCAGACAATTCCGGAGACACAGATCTCGACAACCTGCTGGAAGGGGGCGGTGAAGCCAGTCCTGAGACCTATAAAGAAGAGAACACCGCCACAAGCAGTTGGGACAACGTTCCTGTAGGGAACGGCCCGCGATCGGCCGTCTCATCAAATACTCCGCAAATTCCGTCGGAGGCCTTTGAAAAAGGCGGCGCGCTGCTAAACCGCTATTACTTCGCTCGCAAGGGCGATAGTTGGGGCTCCATCTCGCAGACCCTATACGGATCCGGTGAAAAAAGCCTCTCACTTCAAACCTGGAACGGTCGCCGACTGCGCCCGGGTAAGCTCGTTTTTTACGAATCCCCGTCGAACCGGAATGATTCCAGCATGGTTTCATACTACGAAGAGAGAGGAATCCGGCCGGAGACCTACGCTTTGCGGAAAGGGGAAACGCTCTCCATCGTAGCCCAGCGCCAATACGGCGATGGCCGCAGTTGGAAGGAGATCGCGGGTCTAAACCGCATCACGGCACCGGACGCCGTGAAAGTGGGGACTGAGTTGATGCTTTATCCCGGAACGAGCGGATCCAGCTATTCGCCAACCGTAGCGCAAGCCGAGCCGATGCCATCCACGCCCGAGCCAGAACCCGCGGCCCCGATCACCCAGGACGCAGGCCCGCAGGACGAGGATTACTCTGGCTTTGATACAGCACCACAAGCGGCGGTGCCTCCGCCCGTAGCCCAAACGCCGCCGCCACCGGTCTACAACCCTCCGCCCCCTCCCGTGATGAATAATGGACGTCAGCGATTTAGCACGGCGCGCCTCATTCAACAGAATTTGTTTGCGCTAGCGATCTCTGGAATCGTGGTCGTACTACTCATCGCCCTGTATGTGGTAAACAAACGCAGGAAGGGTTCCGCGATGCGTCAAGACGATCTTCTCGATGAAGGTTTTGCCCCTCCCCGCGCCGGGCGCCGCTAGGCGTCCCTCATGAGCCGTTGACAACTACTCCTCTAGAGGCCATTTTCTGGGAAGTCTGAAAATCGTGCGCATGTAGGGATACTTTTGCTTAGCATTGCGAACAGAATTGCGAACCTCTAAGAAAACAGGGTCATAAAAGATGATATTAAAAGACTGCCTTTTCACCTCTGAGTCGGTTACCGAAGGTCACCCCGATAAGATCGCGGATCAGATTTCGGATTCTATTTTGGATGCGGTTCTCACGCAAGACCCGCGCGGCCGAGTCGCCGCAGAAACCCTGGTCACCACCGGCTTGGTAATGGTGGCAGGTGAAATTTCCACATCGGCTGTGATCGACATCCCGGCCTTAGCACGAGAGACGATCAAGAGGATAGGGTACGAAGCGGACGACATGGGTTTTGATTACAAAACCTGCGGCGTCATCACGACGCTCGACAAGCAGTCCCCGGACATTGCACAGGGAGTATCCGAGGGCCAGGGGAAATTCAAAGAACAGGGCGCAGGCGATCAAGGAATTATGTTTGGCTACGCGTGCGACGAAACCCCGGAGTTCATGCCGGCTACCGTGGCGTACTCACATCGCCTTACTAAGCGGCTAGCCGATTGCCGCAAAGAAGGTATTTTGGGTTTCCTAAGACCCGACGGCAAGGCCCAGGTGACAGTGCAGTACGACGAAACGGGCGCCATGAAGCGGGTTGAAGCTATTGTCGTTTCTACCCAGCACAGTGCAGAGGTTTCGCAGGAAGAATTGGAAACCGCTGTCCGCGAAGAAGTCATCATGAAAGCAGTTCCAGCGAAGCTTATTGACTCCAAAACAAAAATTTACGTGAACCCCACCGGCCGCTTTGTAGTTGGTGGTCCAATGGGAGATTGTGGGTTAACCGGCCGCAAGATTATCGTCGACACATACGGTGGGCATGGCGCTCACGGCGGTGGTGCCTTCTCCGGAAAAGATCCGAGCAAGGTTGACCGATCTGCATCCTACATGGCTCGCTACATCGCAAAGAACATTGTCGCAGCCGGCATATCCCGTCGTTGCCTGGTCCAGCTTGCGTACGCCATTGGCGTTGCCGAGCCAGTAAGCTTGTACGTGTATGATTACGACACGGGCACAACTTCGCCTGAAAAAATTTCTTCAGCCGTTCGGGAAATGTTTGGGTTGAAGCCGGCGGAGATAATCAAAACCTTGGATCTTTGCCGGCCCATATACGAAGAAACTGCGGCGTACGGACACTTTGGACGTACCTCCGCAAAAGGTTTCACGTGGGAAAACCTAAACCGTGTGGATGATCTGAAGTCCCTCGCCAAGAACTAAGCGAGAAAGTGGGGCCGCAACCAGGGCGAAAGTCCTGCGTCTCTCCCTGTGGAACCAGGAGCAAACCTCCCCAGAGAGATGCCCTAGTCACGGCCCTCGGGACGGAAATCTAAGCCAAAGCCGTAGAAGCTTTACGCTTTAGTTAAACTTGGGCACTTCCGTGTGCTTGGTTTTTCCGGTTCGCAAACTCTTTGCAGCGTTCTGTTGGCGCTCTTCTTCCAATTCGATTTCCAAATCGAACAGAAGCACATCGCAACGCATACAGGCGGGTTTATTGTTCAGAATAAATTTGGCAGTCTGCCGCTTGCAGATCTTACACTGACTCATTACGTACCTCCTACGTACTACACACGAGCTAACGTGTAGTTCCCCAAAAAACTACCGAGTTGCCGATTTTGAACTGGAATGCTGTTGATTGAAATCTAAGAAACAGTCTTATTGTACTGTGCGTCAGAAGAAATAGCAATCCTAAGGCGTTGAAATCAATGCATTTTTTGTATTCTCTGAGAATACAGGGGTTGGAAAATTTCTAGGATCCCGATGACTTAGCAAAGTTAGTGCGAGGCAACTGTCGGTTCGCTGACCTCAAGTGCCGCTTCGGGCGGTACCTCAGGCAGCTTGGCCTCGGGCTCACTCACAAACACATTGTTCGCCTCAAGCGCGTACCGCAGCACCTGGTCGCAATGGTCCACCTCAACCACGTTGAGCGCGGAGAGGATATTTTTCGGTATCCCGTATAGGTCTTTTTTATTCTCACGAGGGATAAGTACGGTCTTCACGTGTCCACGGTAGGCGGCAAAAAGCTTTTCTTTCAGCCCGCCAATGGGAAGGACATCGCCGCGCAACGTAATTTCGCCCGTCATCGCAACGTCCTTGCTTACCGGAATGTGCGTCAGCGCACTCACCAAAGCAGTGGCCATGGTAATACCCGCGGACGGGCCGTCTTTGGGCGTAGCCCCTTCGGGCACGTGGATGTGAATGTCTAGATTTTGGTAGAAGTCTTCCTTCAGTCCCAGAAGCTTGGCACGCGAACGCACATAGCTCATCGCGGCCTGAGCGGATTCCTGCATCACATCGCCGAGCTTGCCCGTTACAGTCAATTTACCTTTACCCGGGAGCTTGGCCACTTCGATGCGGAGCAAGTCACCGCCTGCCTCGGTGTACGCCAGCCCGTTGCAAAGACCAATCTCTGAAGTTTCTTCTCGGCGGTTGTAACGATATTTCTGCGGACCCAGGTACTTTTCCAGCTTCTTTGGCGAAATCACATACTTCGTGTCGTTGTTTTTTTCCTTCGCACTTGCGTACAGACGCGCCGTTTTGCGACACAATGAGGCGATCTCGCGCTCCAAGTTACGTACGCCTGCTTCTCTCGTGTAATGGTGTATAAGCGAGAGAATCGTAGCATTCGGAATGGTGATCTGTTTTTCATTCATGCCATGACGGGTAACCTGCTTAGGAATTAGATGGCGAATGCAGATCTGGGTCTTCTCTTCTTCCGTGTACCCAGAAAGCTGGATGACCTCGAGGCGGTCTAGCAACGGTCCGGGAATGGAATGCATAGAATTAGCCGTAGTTACGAACATCACGTGCGATAGATCGTATTCCACTTCCAGGTAGTGATCCGAGAAAAACTGATTCTGCTCCGGATCCAAAACCTCAAGCAAAGCACTGCTCGGATCTCCCCTAAAGTCTGTGCTCATTTTGTCAATTTCGTCCATGAGGATAACAGGATTAATCGTTCCCGCCTTTTTCATGGATTGAATGATCTTGCCTGGAAGGGCGCCTATGTAGGTCCGGCGGTGTCCGCGAATTTCGGCTTCATCCCGCACGCCTCCCAAAGATAACTTCACAAACTCCCGCCCAATGGATCGCGCAATGGAGCGGGCCAGAGAAGTCTTCCCAACTCCCGGAGGCCCCACAAGACACAGAATGGGCCCTTGCATCTTGTCCACTAGAGCCTGAACGGCAAGGTGTTCAAGAATGCGCTCTTTTACCGACTTTAGTCCATAGTGATCTTCGTCTAGGATTTTCTCCGCAGCATCTACATCAATCTTTTCCTCGGTTTTCTCGTGCCAAGGAATACTTAGTAACCAGTCCATATAGTTGCGAACAACAGCAGACTCAGCCGACATCGGAGACATCATCTTCAGCTTTTTCAGTTCAGATTTGGCCTTCTTCGTGGCCTCTTCCGTCATCTTCTTCCGTTTGATGGCCTTTTCCATCTCGTAGATTTCATTCTTAAACTCGTCTCGTTCACCGAGCTCTTTCTGAATGGCCTGCATTTGCTCATTCAGGTAGTACTCCTTTTGCGACCGCTCCATCTGTTTTTTTACACGCGAGCGGATCCTTTTTTCGACCTGAAGAATTTCTATCTCTCCCTCAAGGAGCCGGTAGAGACGTTCCAGCCGCTTGCAAGCGTCTACAATTTCAAGTAACTCCTGCTTCTCCTCAACCTTAATGTTGAGATGCGGGACAATCGTGTCGGCAAGCTTTCCGGGATCCTCAATCGACGTCACTGACATCAAGAGTTCCGAAGGAATGCGCTTATTTAGTTTCAGGTACGCTTCGAAGGTTTCTTTGATGCTTCGAACAAAAGCTTCTGCTTCAACTTTTGACGGTACGCTCTCCTCCAATATTTCCGCTTCGACACGGAAGAAAGAGTCGTGCTCCATGTACTTGGTCACCTTGACCCGGTGCATCCCCTCCACAAGCACCTTTAAGGTGCCATCCGGGAGGCGCAGAAGCTGTATGATATTGGCCAACGTTCCAAAGTCGTAAATGTCCCCTTCACCGGGGCTATTATTTTGCGCTTTCTTCTGTGCGCAGAGCACAATCTGCTTGCTGCCCGCCATCGCCTCTTCCAAGGCATGGATAGACTTTTCACGCCCGACAAACAAAGGAACCACCATGTGCGGAAAGACAATAATGTCTCTTAACGGCAGCAGAGGATAACTCACCAACTCATCAGACTTTTTCATGATGGACTCCTGCAACAGAGTTACTTGGTTCGACCGAGACTTGCCCGTGCCGACATATTTTTGGTTTTTCGCTTAAAGAACGCGCCGAACCGAAAGGCCCGGCTCTTAATATTTATTATACCCGGAAATCAAGCGGGACACAGGTGTTTGTCGAATGAACTGGCAGGGGGGCGCGTTAGAGAGAGCAGCTCGCATCTTGACAAAAGTCTTGCGATTACTTAGGAAGCTGAACCGATTTTCTTGCCCGACTGTTCCGCTGCTGCTTTAGACTTTTCTACTTCCTCAGCCGTCTTGTAAATGAGCTTAGGTTTGGATTTTTTCAGCACCACATCCTGATCAATCACACATTCCTTAAGATTAGGAATGGAAGGTAGCTCATACATGATTTCGAGCATCGCCTGCTCAAGGATTGCTCTCAATCCACGAGCTCCGGTACTGGTTTTCATTGCTTCCTGCGCGACCGTAGTCAACGCCTCTTCAGTGAAGGTCAATGACACATTCTCGTAGTCAAAGAGTTTTTGGTACTGCTTGATGAGAGCATTCTTGGGCTCCGTAAGGATCTTCACCAAGGCATCCTCGTCAAGCTCATTCAGAGTGGCGATGACTGGCAGACGGCCCACAAATTCGGGAATGAGACCAAACTTAAGTAGATCTTCGGGACGGGCATCATGGATCGCGGAAATACCCTTCTTCTCCTTCGACACAACCTCTGCCGAGATGCCAATGCTTCGCTTATGTTGCCGAGACTCTACAATCTTATCCAAGCCCACGAATGCGCCACCGCAGATGAATAGGATGTTGGTCGTATCAATCTGCAGAAATTCCTGCTGCGGGTGCTTGCGCCCCCCCTTAGGCGGGACGCTCGCGCGAGTACCTTCAAAAATCTTTAGTAGCGCCTGCTGCACGCCTTCACCCGAAACATCGCGGGTAATGGAAGGGTTTTCACCTTTGCGTGAAATCTTATCGATCTCATCGATGTACACAATGCCCCGCTGCGCAGATTCAATGTCATAATCCGCGTTTTGGAGGAGATAGAGGATGATGTTCTCAACATCCTCACCGACATAGCCGGCCTCAGTCAGCGTTGTGGCATCGACAATGGCGAAAGGCACGTTAAGCAAGCGCGCTAAGGTTTGGGCCAATAGTGTTTTCCCACTACCGGTTGGCCCGATCAGCAGAATGTTGCTCTTGGTGAGCTCCACTTCACCGTGCGCAGAATTGGGAACTTTCCCACCGGCGACACGCTTGTAGTGATTGTGGACCGCCACAGAAAGGGTCTTCTTCGCTCGGGTCTGGCCAATTACATAGTCGTCCAGGATGGACTTGATCTCCATCGGCTTGGGAATCTTGCCGCCACCCGACTTGCGCTCTTCTTTTTCCGCTTCTTCCGCAATGATGTCGTTGCAGAGTTCGATACACTCATCACAAATATGGACGGTCGGCCCAGCAATGAGCTTTTTTACTTCGCGCTGGCTCTTGCCGCAGAAGCTGCAAACCAGATTGCCAAAACTGTCACTATCCCTTCGACTCACGTATTGCCTTTCTCGTGCTTACTTTTTCTTCTTTGTTTCCTTCCCAGTGCGCTGTTCCACCACCTGGTCAATCAGACCATACTCCTTCGCTTCCGCAGCAGAAAGATAATTATCACGGTCTGTGTCCTTTTCGATTTTCTCGTAAGGCTGGCCGGTATGGTCAACAAGGATATTATTGAGCTTCTCCTTGAGGTACAAAATCTGCTTGGCCTGGATGGCGATATCTGAAGCCTGCCCTTGGACACCGCCTAACGGCTGGTGGATCATGACCTGTGCGTTGGGCAGGGAAAACCGCTTGCCCGCGGTCCCGGCTGCTAGGAGCACGGCTCCCATGCTGGCCGCTAAGCCTGTGCAATAAGTGCAGATATCCGGTTTGACAAACTGCATCATGTCGTAAATGCCGAGCCCGGCGGAAACGCTGCCCCCCGGAGAATTGATGTAAATATGGATGTCCGCTGCTGGGTCCTCAGACTCGAGAAACAGAAGCTGCGCCAAAACCAAATTGGCCAGCGCATCGTCAATAGCCGTCCCAATAAAGATAATTCGCTCCTTCAATAGACGCGAATAAATGTCAAAGCTGCGCTCCCCGCGGGAAGTCTGTTCAATGACGATAGGGACTAGATAATTAGAAGGCGTTTCGACTTGCTTTGCCATTTTGTTGCCTCTTGCTATGGAGAAGACATCTGACATACTGCGCTCCTTGCTCATTTAACTCGATGTACCGCAGGCTGACAAGGCCCGTCGAAAACCCAGTGTTTCAACCAGCTTTCTTCGGACTCGTCTCGGTTAAAGCAGCGTTCTTAAGAAGAAAATCAAATACTTGGTCGGTGAGGACCTCGTCTCGGATTTGGCTGAGGAAGCCCTTCCCGTCGAGCCACTTCCGCGCTTCATCGGCAGGCCGATTC
>JAGQZV010000045.1 GCA_020435295.1 Bdellovibrionales bacterium
AGCCACTTAGAATTTCTGCACCCATCCAGTCGGCAAAAGCTTCTCCCATTTCACTGTGTGCGCCGCCCACGCCACATTCGGGGTGTTTTTTAAGAACTGAGAGAATGCGCTGCTCGCCTTTGGGGTCATCGATTCCCAGAAAGTCCCTGCGGTATTGTTTTACGCGCGCTAGCGCGTCGGCATGAGTAGAGCTTTTGGTCGACTTAAAATCGTGTTTTTCGTCCGCCAAACAGGCAAGGACACTCTTGAATGGGTACGCGGCCGCCGGTACGCCGGCTGCTTGCGGTTCTAGGGGTGCCTTGTCCGGATGCTGAATAAAGTACTGTACTGCTTCTTCTCCGAAGTCTAGCGCTAGGGGGTAAGAGCTTAAGTAGTCTGCTCCTTGTTGTCCGAATCCCGTGTCTAGGTAACGAAGAACAGGGAGAAACTCAGGTTTGGCGATCGCATCGGCATTGAAAACACCGTTCTTGGTGTCCACCCATTTCAAGTAGGCGTCCTTCTTGGCTTTAAGAAGGGGAAATTGGCTCGTGCACGGGTCAATCGCGTGGGCTAGCTCGTGCCCGAAGATAAGCAGGAGGCTGGTATCGGGATCCAGCAAAAAGTCCGTACACACGTTAATGGTGTGGTCGTGCTTTCGATAAAAGGCATTAGGCATCGCCGAGCAGCTGCCTGGATCTTCTGTGTATTGAAAAGTAACGGACTTGATGCGATCTACTAGACTCTTTTCATGGTCACTCAGGTCGCCGTACTGGCGCCCATTCAGTAGCTTTTTCTCCATTTCGGCTTGGACTTTTGCAAACAAGTCTTTGCCGTGGGCTAACCGGCTTCCGATGCGGTTGCGGTTTTCTTCCATCATCTTGTCGATGTCTTTACTCCTAGCGGTGACGGCGGGTTCCGGTTTGAGGCGTGCGATGTTTTCAGCGTCGAGAGTCAGCCGATCGAAAGTTTCGAACTCGTCTCCTAGAAGTTCTTTGAGTTTCTGAAACGCTTCTTTAGAAGGAACGGCCTCTACGTCTGCTCCCTCTTTGTCGGGTGGCCAGGGCAAAAAGACTATGCCTTCAGGGCGATCGTCGAAAACGGCCAGCGCCGCGCCGTCCATGTGTGCCGCGAGGTAGTCGTGGAAGGTGCTCGAAAACGGTTTCTTTTCCCCGCCATTAACCTTTTTTAGCCACGCAAGTGCTTCGGTGTTCCATTTCGCTTTTTTCGTCAGCTGTTCTTTGGTGAACGCTACGTTCTTTTTGCGCTGATCGATGGCCTCTTCCGCAGCTTGCTCCGGGCTTGCTTCGCGGAGCTTTCCGCGCGCAGCATAATTGGGAATGATAGTGCCGTCGCTTAGCTCTATAGAGAGTGGGCCATCGGGGGAGAAAACCTCGCAATTGCGTGTGAGGGCTTCGACCGTGCAGCTTTCCGACGGGGAGGGGGCGCGATCAACGCTCCCTTTATGTGGATCCGTTCTGTCGGCCGAGAGCGCTGATGGGGATCCAAGAGAATAAAGAACAGCAAGGCCTGCGAAGATTTTCATTCCAATACTTTAACACAATGACTTAGGAGGGGCGGGCCTGATTTGTGGGACGCGGGCCTTCGAAACGGCCCATCAGCCAGAAGGTAAGGTACATGAGTATCGATAGGGCGCCACCCAACCAAGCATGCGTATTGAAGTGACGCGTCAGTGTACTAAAGAGGAGAAAGATCGCGATAAGAACATTAAGGATGTGAAGACTAACAAACTGTTGCGGGCTAAGGTGTGCCCTTCCAACGAAGGCAGCGAGGGAAACAATGAGAATAAATCCGATTCCTATCAATAGGGGCTTGGGAATTGGAGGTTCTCTAAAGAGCTCCATGGCGGGGGCCAAAGTTTTACTGGCTAGTTGCCGGGAGGTAAATACCTCTGCCTTTTGAATGTTCAAGCGCACACCGGGTTTTTTTTCCTGGTTTAGCGGCGCTTTTAGGAGTTCTGCTACGACATCAAAACCGTCAATGACTTGCCCAAACACCGTATACTTACCATCCAGGTGCGGGGCGTTGCCTAGGAGAATGGAAAAGGAACTCGTAGCGCTATTCGGATCGTTGTCCTCGCGGGCCATTGAGAGTACCCACTGCTCGTGCTTGAGATCGCTCGTCTCAAGCGGCAAGGGCCTGGCTTGGGCTAGTAGATCGGGGTGAGCCGGAACGATCCGGTCCTCAATCAGTGACGTTTGAAGAACAAAGCCAGGTTCCAGGCGATAGAAATGAGTGGTGTCGTAGGCGCCCAGTTTTACGAGCCGAAGAAATTGTTCTACGTGGCGAGGGGCCTTATCCGGAAAGAGCCCCAATACGATGTCGCCAGCGATAGTGTGCAAGACCACTCGCTCTTCCCCAAACGGGCTTTTCCCGTGGGCCGCAAGGCATACGCATGCGAGAAACAGCAAAAGGAATGACTTCATGCAGCGCTCCTTAGGGTACGTCGGGAACGGGTGGGTTTTAGCAAGTCAGCGAAGTTTCCCATCAAAGGGGCCGAAACCGCAGGGTTGCGTAATTTCCAAATAACCCCGTCCACAAAGAAATGGTGCACTTGCACACCGACGATGGCGACACCAGTTGCGAAGTCCAGCGAATAACCGAACCAAGTGCAGAAGATCGGGAACAGATAAAAAAGTGTTATGCCGCCCAGAACATTAACCGCACCCCACCGCAGTGATTCTAAGGTGACGTAGCGGCGCGAACCTGAAATTCTTTGCTCGTCTTTCTTTAGTTTGAGTTGTAGAACCCAAGCGATAAACAAGTACTGAATGCTATGGAAAAAAGGAACCAGAATGTAGAAGTTCTGTGTCGATCGGCCCTGCACAAACCACACATACTGGCTAACGGCTGGGAGCAATACCACCCAAGGGAGGCGTGCTTTCTTGTCTTGGTAGCGTCTTGCGAAGTTCACCGCTAGAACGATTGCCATGACAACAATAAGACCTTCCGCTGTGAAACTAAACCAATTCGGTACCCCGAGTCCCGGGTATTCAATCCCGTAGTAGCCGCCGCCTACCGGGTTTACGTCCGCAGCCCAGTTTGGAAAGAGGAAGGTGAGAAAGATGAAAGCGGCAAAGGAGTAGCGTTCCCAGGGGCTGAGGACAATGCCGGCCCGCCGCGCATAAAGCAAAGTGACCCCAACAGTTTGTCCGCTGAAGTGAAACGGCGACCATAGTAAAAAGAGCTTTACCCAGAAGGGTGCCACGGTTTGTGGAGATAGAAACGAACCGACCACCCCGGCCAGGATAACAAACGGCACCACAAGTGAAGTGATTGGGTACTGCCGTATGTTGTTACGATTGGAATATAAACGATAGTTACTCGCTGCGAAGTGTGGCCAGTTCCCCACCCAAAGCAAAAACGTCGCAAGGCCGATAACAGAGTCGTGACTCACCCCGCTCCAGGGCAGATTGAAAAAGGCGAAGGTCAGAAGCGAAAGCCCGCCAATGAATAGAAAGTCGATGGGCGCGTTTACGAAGTAAAGTGAGGGCGCTTTGTCTTTGGGCATAGGGTGTAGGGTTCGGAAAAGAGCCTAGTTGCTTTTTAGCATAGCACGGGCGGGCGGGAGATTCACCCATGCCGGCAGCTTGTCCGACAGCTGTCAAAAAGGTGTATACAGCTCGTATGCGGCCGTTTCGGAGCGATTGCTAAACCTCTGTAATCACACCCAAAAAAAGTCACCTTTGCGCCCAGGCTGCGGTACGGGCTTTGCATTTCAAAAAGGCAGTACGACAGCTTTGAGACGACAACATGCGCACCCCTACGACATATATTACGGCGGCATTCTTGCTGCTGCTCTCTGCCTGCGGCGCTGGGCGCCCGGCCAACTGCTTGCTTGCTTCCGGGTGCGGAGGAGGGAGCTCCGTTCCGGTGTCGGGCATTCAATCGGTCAGCCCCGCTTTGCAGTCCGACTTCGCACTGCTATCAGGAGTCGTGCTCGGAGCCGAGTATGGCGGGGGCAATACAGTCGTGCGCTGGACGCATTCTCCCACGCTATCTTTTTTCAACGCCACGTCTTTGCAAAAGCAATACGCAAACGCCGCGCTAGCCCAAGTGAATTATGCAATCCGGTATTCGGGCATCCAGGTCCAGGTCGTGGCGGACAACCAGATGAGTGCAGATATTAAAGTAGCGTTTGGGCCCGCCTCCCAAATGTCGCAGATGGGCGACTACTTTGGAATCGACTACGTAGAAGGGAACTCAGGATTTTTCTGGACTCACAATGACGCCGTTGGCCGCATACTTGACGGCGTCGTTTTGATTCAATCAGACATCGGATCCGATCTTGTTCTCCGTCATACACTGCTTGAAGAGCTCACCCAAGTAATGGGCCCGATGCGGGATCAAGCCTTGTACGAAGATAGTGTTTATTACGAAAAGAACGGAGTCTCCGGAGTCGTCACGCAGCTTTCTCAGATTGACGCGCGCATTGTGGCTTTTCTTTACATGTACTTAGAGCCGGGCGATACGCTGGAAGACGTTTTGCAGAAATTCGTCGCGATTTGGAAAACACCCGTCACTTAAGCTTCTTGCTGAATCAACGCTAACTGTTCACGCAAATCCATCAATTGCTGTTCCCAGTACCGGGCATCCCCGTATTGCGGAAACGCGCGCGGGAACGCCGGATCTTCCCAGCGCTTGGAAATCCACGCGGAGAAATGCACAAAGCGTAGGGCACGCAAAGGTTCGATCAGGCGCAACGTGGAATAGTTGAAGTCCCGCATCTGGCAATAAGCCTCTAGCATTTGGTCACGCTGCCGCAAGGTGTATTCGTCCCTTCCAGGAAGCAGCAACCAGACATCCTGTACGCAGGGGCCACGCACCATATCGTCAAAGTCTACCCAGAATAAGCCCGCGCTTCCGAGAAGCAAGTTCCCTAGATGACTGTCCCCGTGAATACGTTGGCATTCTGCTCCTTCAAACCAAGGCGCCGTGATTTGACAGATGGTTTCTACCGTCTGCTTGTAGCTCTGTTCGATGTGTGCCGGCAGGGCTCTGGAATCGATGAGGTATTTCAGATTTTCGATCCCGTAGGTCTGTGGAGAAAGTTGCAGGCGATGAGGCGCCTTGCGCGAAGCGCCCACGGCGTGAAGACGAGCAAGTAACCGGCCAATCTGGTCCACCTGAAAATTTGTCAGTTCATCCGGATTGCGCCCCCCCTTCTTGGGGAAAAGCGTGTACCAAATGTCGATATCGTCCAGCTTGCGCAAGGTTTCGCCGTTCTCAAACTTCAAGGGAGCAACAACCGGAATTTCAGCTTCTTCTAGGTCTTGGAGGAACTGGTGTTCCTCAAGGAGTTGCTCTTTCGTCCAGCGGCCAGGTCGATAAAACTTGGCGATTCTAAAGCGGTCGCTCGGGTTTTCCGGCGCTTCGTCCAGCTCGATTTCAACTTCGTAGACGCGGTTCTCCATGCTGTTAAGAGGCAAACAGCGGCCGGTGCAGAGCACCCCCTCTGCCTCAACGGCATCTAGGATCTTCTCTGGCGTAATCGCGTAGAAGTATTTGGTTTCGGCTCCCCAGGCGGAAGAAATAACGGCCTCCTCACAAAAACTGGGCCCATTATGCCACACTTCTGGGCGGAGGGCTCCGCGTTCTTATCGGCTTCTACGCCTTTAAGTGCTTGGCGTGGAAAGCGATGTGCTCCCCAATGAACGTAGAAATAAAGAAGTAGCTGTGATCGTAGTCTTCTTGCATCCGTAGTTCCAGGGGGTAGCCAGCTTTTTCACACGCTTCTTTAAGAAGCTCGGGTTTGAGCTGGTCTTTTAGGAACGAGTCGTGTGTGCCTTGATCAACGAGTAGTGGAAGCTTTTCTTTTGCTTTTGCGATCAATTCGCACGCATCGTACTCCTTCCATTTTTCTTTGTCGGCGCCCAAGTAGTGGCTAAAGGCCTTTTCGCCCCAAGGTACTTTGGAAGCGGCACAGATCGGCGCAAAGGCTGAAATGCTACGAAAGCGTCCAGGGTTTCTAAGAGCACTTACTAGCGCCCCGTGCCCACCCATCGAATGCCCGCTGATGGCCGCACGGTTTGCCAGGATCGGAAACTGTTTTTCAATGAGCGCATGAAGTTCCTCGTTGATGTAACTGTCCATTCGGTAATGGGCAGCCCAAGGTTCCTCGGTGGCGTTGACGTAGAAACCCGCTCCCGTTCCAAAATCCCAATCTTTATCTTCGCCTGGGATATTTGCGCCGCGAGGGCTTGTGTCTGGAGCGACAACGAGAAGGCCATGTTCCGCCGCGTATTTTTGGACGTAGGATTTTGTGGTGAAGTTTTCCTCCGTGCACGTCAGGCCAGAAAGCCAGTATAAGACTGGAACCGGACCGGATTCAGCCTGAGGCGGACGGAAGATCGAAAACCGCATCGTGGTTTTTGTTTGTCTGGAGGCGTGCTGGTAATATTCCACCCAGCCTCCAAAGGACTTGCATTTTTTGCTAAGAGACGCGAGTTCCATCACCATCATAATTAGTAGTCCACCATCGATCGGATGCACTTTCCGCCGTGCATGTATTCAAAGGCCTGATTGATATCTCTATGGGCTACGCGGTGGGTGATCATTTCGTCCACCTTGATTTCGCCCTTTAGGTAGCGATCCACGTAACCGGGGAGCTGGCTTCGGCCCTTCACTCCTCCAAAAGCGGTACCGCGCCACACTCGCCCTGTAACGAGTTGGAACGGACGGGTGGAGATCTCTTGTCCCGAGCCGGCTACTCCAATGATGATAGATTCGCCCCAGCCCTTATGGCAGCACTCTAGCGCGGTACGCATCAGCTGTGTGTTGCCGACGCATTCAAAAGTGTAGTCCAAGCCGCCGTCGCTAAGTTCAACGAGCACTTCTGCCAGAGGCCGGTCATGTTTTTTCGGGTTCACAAAGTCCGTCGCGCCCAGCTGTTTTGCGAACTCAAATTTGTCGTCATTGATGTCAACAGCGTAAATGCGTCCCGCTTTTGCCATGACAGCGCCCTGGATGACTGAAAGCCCTATGCCACCCAGTCCGAATACTGCCACGGAAGCTCCCGCTGGTACTTTTGCGGTGTTTAGAACGGCTCCGATTCCGGTGGTGATCCCACAACCCAGTAGCCCTACCTTGTTCAGTGGGGCGTCCTTACTGATCTTGGCGAGAGAAATTTCTGGCACGACCGTGTACTCGGAAAAGGTGGATGTCCCCATATAGTGGTAGATGGGCTTTCCATTTTTCGAAAACCGCGTGGTGCCGTCGGGCATAAGACCCTTGCCTTGGGTGGCTCGGACAGCTTGGCAGAGATTGGTTTTCCCGGATAGGCAGAATTTGCAGGCGCCGCACTCCGGAATGTAGAGCGGGATGACGTGATCCCCCACCGAGACGGATGTGACACCCGGGCCCACCTCTCGAACTATTCCAGCGCCTTCGTGGCCGAGGACGGCTGGAAAAATTCCCTCGGGATCAGCACCCGAAAGCGTGTACGCGTCTGTATGGCAAACGCCAGTGGCGACGATTTGCACCAAGACTTCACCCTTTTGAGGGCCTTGCAGGTCGAGCTCTTCAACCTCCAGCGGTTGCCCTGGTGCCCAAGCGACGGCCGCACGTGTCTTCATCTTTTGCCTCCCACAAATAAAAAAGATGGGACGCAACATAGCAGGCGCAGGCAAAAAATAAAAGAGGGGCCCCCCCAACCCAATCGGGGGCCCCTCCGGATGCGTCGTACTAGCTGCTTTTCAGTCGCGTTTTCTTTGCTACTTTAGTTGAGATCGTACTCCAGTACGATCGCGCCACCGGCTTCGCTGAAGAACAACGTTTGGACGTTGATGAGCTCCTGCACCGGGGCGTCGGCGTTTTGCGGCACGCCGTAGGCTTTCACGAGCTTTGCTCCCGGGAACTCCAGCGCCACTTTGAAGTTGTAGGCGACCGGGGTAACTAGGAAGTCAAAGGACTCAAAGTAACGGAACATGTCTTTGCCAGAGTGGACAAAGAGGTAGTTGCCGCCACGGCTCTGCGTGATTCCATGGACAAACTTTTGGTTGAAGTTCAGTCCAAGGCCAATCGCGGTGAGACCGATGCCCTCATTGGCGTAGTCGGTGATCTGTTTGAGTACTGCCGCTTCGTCGGTGACGCCCGTGTTCAACCCGGCGTCCGAGATGAGAATGAGGCGGCTTTCGTACCCTTGCAGATCGAGCGCGCGCTCGCTGAGCTGTTCGTAGCCGTCCACGAGGCCGGCTTCGAGGTTCGTGCTACCCTTGGTCTTCAAGGCATTCACCTTTTCGAGTAGTGCTGCCTTATCGGTCACGTTTGCTGCCGGTACCAGCACTTCACTGTTGGTGTCGAAGAGAACGATGGAAAGAACGTCCTGTTCGTTGAGCTCGGCGATTGTTTTTGCAATAGCATCCTTTGCCCAGTCCAAGCGGGACTTTTCCGTGTTATCGGTAGCGCTCATCGAGCCCGAAATGTCCAGAACGATGGACAGGTTCAATGGCTTGCGGTGGAAGTTCGCTTTTTGCACATTGGAGTTCATTCCAATTTGCAGGAACGCCTTCTTGGTTGCCGTATCGACCTTCAGTCCGGGTTGGACACAAATCAACGCGTCGCAGGCCTGTGGGGTGAGAGAGAGGTCAAATTCGCTCAGAAAACCTTCCATGGTGAGGCTTTCGAAGTGAGGCACTTCGCCGTCCGTTACCAGTTTGCGGAAGTACCCAAAGTCCTGGGCGCCGCCAGCTGTTACATTCAGGCCCCCGCCAACACCAGCGGGTCCGGCAGCAAGGCTGCGCATGATGCCTTCGTTGAATTTGAAGATGGGTCGGTCTTTGTACTCCCTCATGTTTTTTACTAAGCTGCGGCCCAGATCCAACACTTCATACAGTTTTTGATCTTGGATTTCGCGGCTGGCATCGAGCTTTTGCTGCAGGCTCGCGACCGAGGCTAGAAGCTTATCGGCAACGGCAGCGCGCTTTCTGACGCACTCTTTATCTGGCTGCGGAACAGGCACCGGGCCGGGGGGAAGAATGGGCAGTCCGCGGGGCACGCCGAGCGGGCGGATGGGTGGTTCGATGATTGGCTCTACCTTGCACGTTTCTGCGAAATCTTTAAGGCTTGCGGTCAGTGCACTTCCCAATTCAATCGCAAATAGACTTTTTTCGATTCGCGAATCGTTCACCGAGTCGGTGCCCGCGTCGTAGGAAAGGCTGGCTTGGCCTTTCACAAGGTTCATGGATTCGGCTTCTTGGTAGCGCCACTTAAGGGATACTTCCTCTGCGACGCTGACTTGTGTTGCGGCGATGAGCAATGTGCCCAGTAGCCACTGTTTTGTGTTCGGTTTCATTGTGAGACTCCTTTGCTCAAAAAAAATGTCACCAAGGGGGTTGTACGGCTTCCGGTGAATAAGGAAAAATTATTAGTTTTTATTTTGATTGATTAGTAAATCTAATGATGCTAAATCCCCTCTGTGCTCCGGCTCTGGCGGGGCCTTCGGAGGTATCTTTCCTATGGTGGAGCAACTGAACCTGAACCAACTAAGAGTGTTTGCGGTTGTTTTCCGGCACCGTAGCATGACGCATGCGGCAAAGGAGCTGCATTTGACCCAGTCTGGGGTCTCCCAACACGTAAGGTCGCTTGAAGACGTGCTCGACCAAAAGCTGTTTGACCGGGTTCACCAGCGCCTGGTGCCGACTGCGGCGGCGAAGACTCTATATGAGGGCTGTGCCCGCGGGATGTACGAGCTGGAGCGTGCCTTTTGGCAGCTATCAGGCACGGAACTGAAGGGGCGGGTAACGATAGGGATGCCCCCTGAGTTTGCGTACAATGTGCTGCTGCCGCTGATTGCCGCCTTTCACCAGGAGCATCCCCGGGTCATCGTTAAGGCTGAGATCGGGCTCGCTGCTGAAATGAACGGGAAGCTCCTAAACGGGGATCTGGACTTCGCGTTCGTGGACGATTTTTCAATGGATCCGCGTGTGCGCACGGAGCGGGTGTATGACGAAACGCTGGAGCTGTGTGCCTCGCCGGAGCTGATAGAGAGTTTGGGCGCAGTCTCGCACACCAAAGACTATTACGAGAAGCTCCCGTATATTGCCTACTTGGAAGACGCCCCCGTCTTGCATAAGTGGTTTTCCCACCATTTACCGCGCAAGAAGATGGATCTCGATGTTCGGGCTTACGTAGGAGATTGTCAGGGAGTTTCCAAGCTCATTTTGTGTGGAATGGGGGCGGGAATTTTGCCTGGGTACCACTTGAAGAGTCTGGAGAACCAGGGCCACAATGTGTACCGTTTCAGTGGGAACAAAAAGGCTCTTTCCAATCAAATCAGTGTGGCGTATTTGCCGGAACGCTCGCAATCCGTGGCTGGAGCGACGGCCCTCAGCTTTTTGAAAGACGCTTTGACCAGCCCCCGTCACTAGTCTTTGCAGCAGTCGGTGCTTGCAAAAAACTGATCCACTTCTTCTCGTGCAGCAAAGAGGCGCGCCTTTTCTCCTTCGAGTTCGCGAAGCTTATTGCAGGCGGCGGCTCCGACTCCTATCGCTAGATCCGGGCAAGCGCCCAGCGTTTCTTCTGTGCAGTTGCGTTCCCGCGTACAACGACGGGCCGCCTCGGTGGCGGCAGAAAGATTGGGGCCGGCCAAACTGTGCTGGCGCTCAAAAATTGCGGCGGCCTTGAGATCCTGTCGGCTACGTTCTAGGAACTGCGGGCGGCATGCCAGGTTGACTGGGTGTTGGCGGCAGGGCAACGGGACGCGAATTACCAGAAGGTGTTCTTCGGATAAGCATGTCTTGCAGTGATCCTCTCGTGCTACAAAAAGCAACGGGTAGTTTCCCGGCGCCAGGTTCTTGGGGTTTATGTGTACGCGAGCTTTTGCTACTAGGTGCTCGCGTTCAAAGTGCGGGGCATCGAATCTAAACGCCTCGTGTTCCGGGGCCATCATTCGCAAGCTCTTTATCGTTTTGGCATCGGACCAAACGTCAAAATCTATTTCGACATGATCGTACATGGCATTGGGGTCGATAACGAGGAAGTGCAGATCCGCCGCCGTCCAATAGGATGCAGACTTCGGTGTTTCGAGGGTTTTCTGGAAACGATCTGCAGCGTCGTTCGCGTAACGTTGGACGAGATCGGTGAGCCACGCTGGCCGGGCGGGGGCAAAAAACTCCGTATAGCTCAGTGTCGCTGCCGTGCCGGTTAGTTTTTGGGGGCCTAGGATGACGTGGCCGCCAGCCATGAATCGGGCCGATGAGCGAGCGGCGGTCGTCGCCCAGCTCGTGCTGCACAAGAAACCAAGCAAACAGACAACTAGTCGCAGGCGATAGCGGCGCATCTCATCCCTCTCTTTTGGCACCAACTCGGATAGGTGTTGACGGCGCGCAATATAGGAAAAGCCCCTAGAAAAGTCAAACCAACGAAAAATCTTTTAAAAACGGAAAGTTAGCACTGGAGCGCCAGTGGCTTCCAGGCGCGCGGCCGGGTGGTGCCCGCCGGTGAGAAGTAGGGCGTCGACGCCGAGCGTGCGGGCCACCGCTGCGTCGTGATCGGTGTCACCGATGAGAATGAAGGTACTCTTGTCGCCCCCAAGCTGAGCGATGAGGTCTTGGCCGCGCGAGACTTTTCCGGACGCGTAGTGATCGTCGATTCCGAATCGGTGGGCGAAGAAATCAGCGATTCCATGGGAGTCGGTCAGTAGATGGAGATCGGATTCCTTGGCAGCAGAGAGAATGGATTGATCTAAGCCCCCGTCACGCAGGTTTTCCAAGACTTCCTCCACTCCGTCAAATAGCGCGCACTGATGGACACGTTCGTTATACCGCTTCACAAATTCTGTCGCGACGGTCTCAAAAGGGGCTCGGTCGAAGTCAAACCCGAGCCGTGCGTAATAGTCGACCACGGGGAACCCGAATTTACTGCGGTATTGTTCAACGCTGAGCGGGGCTTTACCCTGTTCGACCAACAATTCGCTGATGATACGGACGCATAGATGGACGTCATCAAGCAGCGTGCCGTTCCAATCCCAAATCACATGCTCTTTATTCGATAGGGCGTCCAGAATCGCGTGCATCAGGTTCCGTCCTGTACAGGCCGACCGGATTTTCCTTTGGCAGCGAGCGTTTGGTAGATGTTAAAGGCTAGCCAGGCTCCGAAAACAGCGACCAAGATCAATCCAATCCAGTGTAGGTAGGAGCCGGGGGGATCCATGCTATTTTCACGCTGTTGTTGTTGGGCCGCCGCCGCTCGTTGGGTGAGCAGCATCGTGTAGGTGGGGATTTCGGTACCCTCGATTCGATTGGAGAGGGTGTCGCGTACGAGCGCTGCGCCTTCCAAAAGCCCTTTATCAAAGCTCTTTTGCTGGAAACGGCCGGCCAGGAGCCGCATCAACATGTCGCGATCGATGCGCGGAAAAACATCGCGTTCTCTCAGCCGTTCTCCGACTGAAACCAGCAGGTACGGGGGATTCTTAACAACGAGGATGTAAACATTGTCTCGGCCGGCTTTTTCGGCCCGGCTTTTTAGCCAGGTGTTGAACTCGGTGGTGCTCTGTTGGGCGCCACCTGGTTGTTCACTCAGTCCCGGCGCGCTGGCAAACGTTTCAACCGCTATTCCTGCTTTGTAGTACCGCAGGAGTGTTTTGTTCTGGACTTCTATTTTTGTGCGAGCGGCAGGCGAAAACAGCTCGGCACGATCACGCACCGCCGCAATTAACAACCCGCAATACAAGAAGGCGCTGAGGGCTAATAGCCCGCGGTACTGACCGCCGGAACGGCCTTGAAAGTTTTGAAATAAGCTCCCCACTGTGCGCGTGCCATTCTAAACTCCAACTTCGCAACTTTCAATTCCGCTTTCAGTTGCAGGAGGCGTCGCCGGGATTGGGCCTGCATGCTGGCTTTGAGCTTGCCGTAGTCTTCTTTAAGCGCACGCATGCGTGCTTGCGCGGTTTCGATCTTGGTTTTCCGCGCGTTAATAGTTTCGGCGGGTACCCCGCGACTTAGAAGTTGTTTCTGCTGCTGGGCCATACGAGCGCGGAGGATTTCCCAGCTTGATACGCGCTTCAAACGGTACGCTAGCCCAAGAAACGCTAACGATTGGATCCACCACTTGGTGGGATCCCACTGCCACCAGCGCACGCCGTTGCGGTAATCGGAGGCGAAACGGTGGTGGAAATTGTGGTAACCCTCGCCGCAAGTAAAAAGCGCCATGAAGAAATTGTCTTTCGCCGAATTCTTGTCATTGTACGGCTGATTTCCGATCATGTGGCACAGCGAATTGATAAAGAACGTGCAGTGCTGGGTGAATACGATCCGCAGAATGCCGCCGATAATAAGGCCCCCCCAAGGGTTGCCCATCGCCCAGCCTACCAAGGTCGGGAATCCAAAGCTCATGAACATCGCAAGTGGGTAGTAGTGTTCATGCTGCCACAGGATCGCTTTGTCGGCGAGCAGGTCGGGAGAAAACTTGTCCTTATAAATGGGATCGTCTTTTACAAATAGCCACCCAATGTGCGCGAAGAAAAAACCGCGTTTGATGCTGTACGGATCGGCGTACGTATCGACTTCGCGGTGGTGGCGCCGGTGATCGGACGCCCACTGGAGGACGGATCCTTGCACGGCGCCGGCCCCGACAATAAGGTAAAGCCACTTGATAACGGGGCTAACGTCGTAACTTCGGTGCGCGAAAAGACGGTGGTACCCTGCCGTGACGGCAAGGTTGGTTATCATAGCGTATGAAAAGAAGAAGATTACCAATCCTGAGCTCAATCCGTGCAGCGAAACGTGAATGGGTGTCAGGGTGAAGGCTGCGAGTGGGGTTCCAACAAGGAAGAGCGCGTTGGGCCAATTTGTTTTTTTGTACCAGGGCAATTTTGCGGTTTCTGTGTGCTGCATTTTAAGATTCCTCCGAGGCTGCGGGGCAAGCGCACTTCACTGTGATCCTTAGGAAATATAGCCGCTCCTACACTTCAGTCAACGCGGGATTGCCCCTTTTTTGGCCCTCTACCAGCGTCGCGTGCGATTACTCTTCAAATATACCCGAGAAGAACGTATTCGGCTGCTAAAGCGTGATGGCGCGAAGCGCAGTTTATCGTTGAATAAAAGAAGATGATCTTGGATTATCGTTAACTGATGGATGCGACGCGTCTCAAATATTTTACCACGGTGGCACAGGCCGGAAGCCTAAGAGCAGCGTCCGAACTCTTGCACTTATCGCCGGCGGCTCTCTCCAAAGCGATAAAACTTCTCGAATACGAAGTGGGCGTGCCGCTTCTCGCGCCCGCGGGCCGAGGCGTGATGTTGACCGATCGCGGACGAGAACTGGCGCGCAAGGCCAGTCCACTTTTGGAAACCTTGGAACGTCTTTCTGACGACTTGCGGGCGGATCGCGAAACGGAAGTCCCCGTCCGCATCGGCTCTTTCGAGGTTTTTACGACGTACTTTGCGGGAGTACTCGCCAAGGATTTCCTGCCCGGTGTCCCCTTGCTTGTACGCGAGCTCGTGCCGGGTGAAATGGAGCGGGCGGTTGAGAACCACGAAGTGGATCTCGCAATCACGTATGTCCCCATACCCAGCCCGCACCTTGATTTCTTGAAAGTAACGGCGCTAGAAATGGGTCTGTACTCAAAAAGCGGGCAATTTAAGGGGGTGGCCTTTCAAGAACTTCCGTTCGCCATTCCCGCGCACCCTGTTCAAGGATCGCCCAACAGGGTGAAGGGGCTCGACGGTTGGCCCGAAGATAAGGTCCCACGTTTCGTTCGCTACCGGGTGGACATGATGGAAACTGCCATGGAGCTTTGCCGGCAGGGTCTTGCCGCGGCTTATCTTCCGCGCTTTGTGGTCGAGCTGCACAACCGCACGGCAAGACCGGAATTTTGTCTGCAACCCATGCCGCTGCCGCCAAAGCTCACTGATACCAAACACGCCGTCTATCTCATCAAAAGGAAGACGGACCTCGAATCCCCCACTACTCGCAAACTAGCGAAAGCGTTGCGGGTGCTTTGCCGTCCGAGCGTCTAGCACGCCAGATAGACAAGTAATTATAGGTGGTTAGAGAGTGTAAGGAGTCCCATATTTCCCCCACAATTCTCTAATAAAGTGAAGGCTATTCATGAAAACCTATCGAACGTCATTTCTCTGGTCGGTTCTTTTGGCCCTTTATCTCGCCAGCGATTTCGCTTTCGCGGAGCTCCCGCCTCGTGGTCCCGGGCGCTCCCTGCTGTGGGCGTACTACGATAACTATGCGGCTTGCTACAGGTGGGTGGCGGCGTACGGGGGGGGAAATGGGAACCTGCACACTGTGGAGGAGGCAGAGGACGCGGGGGGGTGTCGAGAGGATCCAAGGCGCGATACCGATGTTTGCCGCTTTTCATTTCAGCAGGCGGTGGATGGCCTGTGCCCTACCTATTACTTTCAGTCCGCCAATATTCACCCGAGCAAGCGACGAAGGCCTCGCAATCGAGCGACCTTTGATTTTGATATCCGTCCACGGGCAGGGATTCCGACTTTTAGGTTGCACAATGACGGACGCGGCGATCGCGATCTTGCGGAAAGCTGCCGTAGGCAGTCAGAGCTGAGTGTGTCGTTTTTTGAAGCGCCACTCAGCAGTCAGTTTGTGACGGACCGAAATGGGGAACCGTATCGGCTGCAAGACTACACGGCACTCCACTTGACCTTCGAAGCACGGGTCGTGACGCGAAAATCGAAGTGCGCCAAGGCTTCAGATCAAATAGCCATCTTCAAGCCCTCTGTTCTGGTCGATTATTACGACAACACCGGGACCCTGGTGGGAATGAATGCGCTTATTTTTAATCTGGCGCCCATCGGTGGCACCTACCACGGGCCTGGCGAAGTGTTTCCCCCGCTTCCGGAAGTGCGCCTCTACGACAAGGATTGCCAACACAACGAGTTCGATCGTTCGGTGTGTACCGTTCATAGCGATACGAGTGTGATGAAAGTGACACCCATCGGGTATAGTGGCGCGTACCAGGCCGACAAATGGAATCGATACCAGGTCGATTTGATACCGCTCTTCAAACGGTATGGGGCGATTCGACACTACAAGGGTGCAACCTACCAACTCATGCGGCCGCATGGCGGGGTTCCCATAATGAAGGGCCAACTGAGGGCGCTCCAGTTTATCGCTACCCAACAGGGCGGGCTTAGTTCTGCTTTCGTCCGCAACATCAATATGCGCGGCGCGCGGAACCTGCCTTCGCCGAATTCTCCCTAACATTCCACTGCTCCACACACAAAAACCGTCTCAACTTTGAGATGTTTGCTTTTGTTCTCAGCTTTGAAACACCGGTAGTGAGAAACATCGGGCTTGAGAATCCCTCCCTCTCTTTGTTATCAACGACTTAGGCCTGTGGGCAACTCTGGTATCAATATTGAATAGGAAATACTTGCCTATTGAGGGAGGTAAAATGGATCCAAAAAACTGGTTAGTCGGAATCTCTGCGATGAGTCTTTCAGTGGTGTGTACCGCTGAGGCAGTGGCGATTGCGTCGGCACCGGCACGTTCGGTTGTCGATTCGGTGGCGAGCCGCGCGGATGTTTCCGCCGACATGATCTACTTGATCGCCAACCTGAAGCCGGAAGCACCGGTGGAGATATCGTTTAAGGACGCAGTTCTGTAGGCGGTATTTGTGTTGAGATCACAGTGGGTGCTGGGAAACGAAGCTTCCAAACGCTTTGGCGTTCTAGCTTCGCTCCTACTGCCCCTCAAAATTAAAAACGCCAACAAGAAGGGGAGCGCGGCGGTCACGTACTCGCCGTGGCTCTCGTTGGCGAATGAACCGGGCGGTGCGGAGCTGCACTCTTTGTCAGTGCAGAACCGTGGGCCGAGAATTCAGCCGGTTGTGGATCGGCATTACCTCACTCTTTTATCCAGCAAGTTGCGTGAGGGAACCGATCGTGCTTTAGGACGTATCACTCACGTCGACATCGCCTCCGATATCTTGGTGGATCCGACACTGAATGCATCGATTGCCACGCTAGTCCCAGCCAGCGCGGACCTTCTTTTGCAAATCCTGCCGTGGCTCGCGGGCATTGTTAGTGAGTTGGGGTTTGAGGTGATTCCGATTAGCCACTATCGGGACGGGAAAGCGTGGAAACGTGGATTCTCCCACATTGATTACCTCGGGGCGATTTTCCTTAGCTTTCAGTACCGGTTTGAGAACGCGGTTTCCCTAGGGCACGCTCGCGCGGAGTTAGCGGTGGATTTGGCCCACGAAATTGGCCACCAGATTATGATGATTTACCAGCACTCCGATGCGCTTGTTGACGGAGACGCCCATACGCCAATCTATTCCTCCGTTCGTCAGACGCTGCGTCCAGCCATTATGGCGTTGCATGCAGCTATGGCGATGGCGTGCATGATGGAAGCTTGCCGCGGTATTCTCTCTAGCTCCGAAACGACCACTAAGGAAAAAAAATATGCTAGCGGCAGCCTCTCTATGTTTTCCAAACACCAGCCCTTGGGCTTGCAATCCTTGCGTGCTGGTGCACGGTTTACCAAAGTGGGCGAGGGCATTCTTTCTGAACTTGAAACACACGCGAACGACATCTTTGCAAAGGGGAGCAACGACGCTGGCAGCGCTCGGGAAAGCGTAGCGTATGTCTAGATTCTTTTGCCTGATCCTTCTTGTGTCGGCAGCTGTGCAAGCGGTTCCCTTAAAGGTGCGCGTCTCTTGCGACGGCCGTCTTCCCTACGATCCCGATACCAAAGGATTTGCGCAGATCAGTTTCCAAAACGCTGTCTTGGGCCGGCTACTTCGTCTGAATGACCAGCATCAAATGGTCCCAGTCCTTTTGGAGCAAGCGTATTGGGATTATGGGGCTAAGGCCTACGTGCTTCGCCTGCCGGCCCGTTTGACATTCTCAAATGGTAGCGCCGTTGCTGAGGACTTGGACTTTAGCCTGACTAGGTTTTTTTTGACGACGGGGAGAGCCGATCCGATTGCCTTTTTGCGCGGGATCGTCGGGGTGGAGGCGCTCAAGAAAGGGGCCGCGTACACGCCCTGGCAGGTGGCGGGAATCACCAAAGTAGACGAGCGAACCGTTTCGGTGCGTCTAAAGGACCGCGACCCTTCTTTTATGTTTGGGTTGACACTCGGTTGGGTCTCCTTGGTTCCCAAGGAGGCCCTCGCCGAGGATTACGTGACGTGGAAGAACCACCCTGTGGGTGCGGGGCCGTACGTGGTAGTGTCCGGTTGCGGCAAGAGTTGCCTGCGATTGAAGGCGCATGCTGGAAGTGGTTTTTCGGGTCCCGAAACGGTGGAGTTTGTCTCAGATCCGCAGGTACAAGTGGACGTAGTTGGGTTTACGCCGTCACCGACCGGGCAGTATGAAAAAATTTTTGGTGAAGGGCCAGTGGGTTTTACCGGTATTTTCTTCAATTATGAGTCGCCGCTCGCAAAAGACCCAAACTTCAGAAAGGCGCTGGCGTTGTCTATTGACCGCGCGGGCCTTGTGAATGGGGAGTTCGGCATTACGCCGCTTTACGAGATACTGACATCCAACTTCATTGGCCGCGTAAAGCTCACCGAATTGCAGCAGGTAGAGGAAACAAAGCGACTGCTGGCACAGGTGCCAAAGGAGTTGCTCGCCCAACCTTTACGCGCCTTTGGGTTTTCGGCCCGTGCCGAGGTAACTGGATTTGAAGCGGCGGTGCTCGACAGGCTTCGCACACAATGGAAAGCGGCGGGCTTGCGGGTGGAGTTCGCACGTTCCACTGACCCTCTTTTTGCGGTAAACGACAGGGATACGGTGTTCCGAGTCGATGAACGTGGTACCGGGTTTGCCGATCCCTTGCCGGTTTTCTATGCGTTTTACTCGGGCTATTTGGCGCGTCTTTTTCCCAAATCGGAATTCCAGTTTGGAAAATTGTTGGCCGCGGCGAGTGCTGCCTCGGGCCTCGGCGAGAAAGCGCAGCGCGTGCAGGCCATCTCCCGGTATTTTCTTGAGAATCGCTATGCCGTACCACTTTATGAAAAGCGTCTGGCTTTCTGGGTTCGGCCGGGGCGTATTACTAGTCTTGGAAAACAGCAGGGCGTGGGGTTAGATGTGACCACCGTGCGGGTTGCTGCCGCAGGGAAGAGCGAGCGGAGTGAGTGATGAAGATGTTCTTTTTCTTGGTGTGCTTATCGTTGCCGTTGGTGTTGCACGCGGTAGAAGGCGAAAGCGATACACGTTGTCGGGAGGAAGTCGTGGGACCGTTTGAGACACATTTCAGCCGATTCTTGGAGTCTGTAAGGACTCGTGATTGGGACGTATTTATTGAATACTTGGAGCCTGGCACGGACATTATCGCCGTGCTGCCGGATGGGAAGGTTCACACTGGCTACACGGCATTTTTGGAAACACAAAAGGGCTACTTTTCCGGAAAGACCGGGGTCTTTACGTACAAGGTGCGCAAAGTAGAAGAGTCCGGGGAAATGGGGTTCGGGAGCATTGACGCTACCTATGAAGATGTGGGGACGGACGGGGCGCGTTTTCGGTTGACCCTGTATATCAGCTTTGTCTTCAAGAAGCGGCAGAGCGGAGGCTGGTACATGATTCACGATCAGAACGCGCTACGGGGAAAAGAGCTCTTGGATGAGTAGCCACGGAAACACCTCAATTTCCAACGAGGTGGAGAGAGTCTCCCGCCGTGTGGCGATGCGGTTCGCACTCCTTCTCGGTTTTATGATTATTGTCGGCTGGCCAGTTGTTTGGTTTGCGAACCTTAGGAGTGAAATCCAGACTGTGCTAGGTGCCGTCAACTCGGCACTGTCTAATTTGGTGATGCTTGGGGACATCTTTCAGATAAACGCCTTTTTGGATTCC
>JAGQZV010000046.1 GCA_020435295.1 Bdellovibrionales bacterium
GGTCGTGGCTTCCAGCAGCGGGGTCTTGCCTCTACTTAAGAGCGCGAGTCCGGTAATGACCTTATGGGTTTTTCCTGAGAGCGCACGCAGGTGAGAACAGACTTCCTCGCGGCTGCGAGGTTTACCCAGTAGGCGCTCGTCAAGTGAAACTACCGTGTCAGCGCCGATGACCCAAGAATGGCTCGCCCGCACCGATCGCTCCAGTACTTCCGTGGCCTTCAACTTCGCGTTGGCTAGGGCGAGCTCCGCTGGCCCCAGTCCACTTTGTTTTTCTTCCGCGCCGGAAACCTCCACATGGAATAAAAAACCCAATGATTTTAGAAGTGAGTGCCGACGCGGTGAGCCAGAGGCGAGCACCAGTGGCGGATGCTTGAAGTCATTGTATTTACTATGTTTTTCTGTGGTGCCGATCATCTTCGCGTGCGTAGCTGCGGCCTGGCCGTGGTGCAAAATGACCCGAAATGTGGTATAAGGCGTTGACCGGGATAGTTGTTACTCGAATACAGAGGAAATCTTAAATGCATCATTTCAAAGTTGGTGATAATGCGGTTCATCTCTCACACGGCGTTGGAGTAGTCAAAGGAATAGAAGAGCGTACTTTTAGTTCCGGTGGCAAGCAACGGTTTTATATCCTTGAGATTCACGATAGCGGGGCCCCAAAAAAAGTGTTCGTCCCCATTGATGGTTCGGGTCAGCGTCTGCGCCCCATCATCAAGAAGAAAGAAGTGGAAGAGGTCTACAAGATCCTTCGCAAAAAGAAGCCCAATGAAGTGGATCACCAAACCTGGAACCGTCGTTATAGGGAGTACATGGAGAAAATCCATACCGGTCAGGTCCAAGAGATCGCTGAAGTTCTGCGCGCCTTATTCTTGCTGAAGCACGACAAAGATCTATCCTTTGGCGAGCGGAAGTTACTCGATCAAGCCAAGAGTTTGCTCGTAAAAGAGCTTTCGCTGGCTCAAAACGTGGAAGAAAAAGAAGTCGAGAAAGAATTAGAAACCATCTTTGGTACCTAAAGCATGTTGATTTCGGACGCCGTGCTGTTGGGCGGCGGAGTGGGAAAGCGGTATTCGGATTCCTGTAACGGAAAATCCTCCGTACCCAAACAATTCGAACTTCTCAAGGGCATACCCGTTTTCGTGCACGCCCTAAAGGCGCTGGAGTCTACAGGCCTGTTTCGAACATTTGTCTTAGTTTTTCCGCAAGCGTTCCTGGAAGAGGCGCGCACGGCTGTGAACGAGTATGCCTCGCCTGCGCTGCGTACTCGGTGCATTTTTGTCTCCGGTGGAGAGCAGCGTCAAGATTCCTCGCGCCTCGGCGTGAGGGCACTAGCGACTCAAGATCCGCTTCCCACACGAGTCGTTATTCACGACGCTTGTAGACCATACTTGTCGCCAGAGTTTATGGAACGAATGGAAGCCGCTCTTGTGGACAGATCGTATGGAGCGTGGATTCCAACTGTTCCTGTAGTGGAAACAATTAAATCGGTGCGAAGCAAACAGGTTGTGGAAACTATCGATCGGAGCTCGCTCCACCGCGTGCAGACCCCCCAAATATTTGAATACGGCGTCCTGCGCTCCCTTTTTGAAAACTTGGAAAATGATTGCTCGCTTCATTTTACGGATGATGCATCAATTTGTGAGTACTATGGAATTCCCGTCGGAGTATTCGGTGGTGATGAGAGAAATATCAAGTTGACTTACAGTTTTGAAATGGAGATGCTGCGAATTCTTTTTCAGGGGCAAACTCAATCTTCTTTGGAGGCGGGATGCGATTCGGAATCGGCTACGACATTCACCGCCTGATGGCTTCTAAAGAGCCCTCTCACATTCCGATTGGTGGCGTGCAAATACCGTGTTCGCTAAAAATTGAGTCGCATTCAGACGGTGATGTTTTGTTGCACGCGGTGGTTGACGCCATTCTGGGTTCGCTAGCCTTGGGTGATATCGGGCGTTGGTTTCCGGACAATGAACCAGAAAATAGGGCCCGCCCGAGCCACGAGTTTTTGGAGGTTGTGCTGAAAAAGGCGCACGAGATGGGTTGGGTGGTGAAACAGCTCGACTCTATCGTCCATCTTGAGACACCGCGTCTGGCAACGCATATAGATAGTATTCGAGAAAACCTTGCGAAACTGCTCAATATTGAACTGGATCGCACGAGTGTGAAGGCGAAAAGCGGAGAAGGGCTGGGACCTGTAGGGACGCGCAACGCGCTGGCAGCCCAAGCCTACGTTGTGCTAGTGGAAAGAAGCTAGATGCTATGTTGCGAATTACCAATACGCTGACCGGCGAAAAAGAAGATTTTCAACCTATTCATGCTGGCGAGGTAAAGATGTATGTGTGTGGGCCCACAGTTTACGGCCTAACGCACATCGGGAACTTTCGCCCTGTCGTGTTTTTTAATGTTGTGCGAAACTACTTGGAGCGCAAGGGGTATAAGGTAACCTACGTTTCCAATTTTACAGATGTCGATGACAAGATCATTAATAAGGCGAGAGAGCAAAAAGTTTCGGCCTCCGAGATCTCGGAGAAGTATACGATTGAGTTTATCCAGGATGTAGAATCGCTGGGCCTTCGCCGTCCGGATAGCGCACCCAAAGTAACGGAGTTCATCCCTCAGATTATCGAGTTTATTGCTGGGCTTGTAAAAAACGGATCCGCTTACGTAGCTGACAACGGCGAGGTGTTTTTTTCGGTTCGACACTTTAAGGACTATGGGAAGCTATCAAAAAAGAAGATAGACGATCTCCAAGTGGGTGCCCGAGTCGATCCGAATGAGCTCAAGCGGGATCCGCTCGACTTCAGTCTTTGGAAGCCTCAGAAAGCCGCAGATGAACCTGCTTGGGAAAGTCCGTGGGGGATGGGACGCCCGGGCTGGCACATTGAATGCTCCGCGATGGCTATGCAGTACTGTGGTGAGACGTTTGACATTCATGGTGGCGGAATGGACTTGATTCACCCACACCATGAGAACGAGATAGCCCAATCAGAAGGGCTAACCGGCAAACCCTTCGTGCGTTACTGGATGCATAACAATTTGCTCACGATGGAATCGGAAAAGATGTCGAAGTCTCTCGGGAACATTTTTCTCACGCGCGATTTTGTGAAAAAATATTCCGCCGAGACGTTGAAGTTCATGCTCCTTTCGGGGCACTACCGCTCCCCGATCGACTTTTCAGAGAAACACATTAAGGACGTAGATGCGGCTCTTCACCGAATCTATTCCGCGCGACTGAAATGTGAAACTTTTCCTTCTGAAGGTTTGGCTCCGGGCGGAGAGGGTTCTACAGAGGAAAACAAGCTCGCCGCTTTCTCCCAGGATTTTCCCAAACTTTGGCAGGAGGCCATGGACGACGACTTTAATACGGCCAAGGCCTCGGGGTATGTATTTGAATATGTCCGTGCCGTAAATGCGTATCTCGATCGTAAAAAGTTCAAATCGAACGAAAAGGCGTTGGAACTTTGCCAGGCATTTGTCTCCGCTATGAAAGACTACTCGAGTGTAATGAATGTGCTTGGTGAAAACTCCGAGACCTTCTTGAGGGATTTGCGGCTTCGGTACCTAGAAGCTAATGCCATAACGGAAGAAATGGTGCTTGAAAAAATCGCTCAACGGCGTGAGGCCCGCCAGTCCAGAGATTTCTCCCGAGCCGATGCCATTCGAGACGAACTGCTCGAAAAAGGAGTAGAAGTTCGAGACGCGGGGGACACGAGCACTTGGGACATCGTGATAACCCCTAAGAGTTAAGCGCCCCAAAGCACGGAAATCTTGCCCTTAAGGTAACGGTAGGGAATTGGTCCCCACTCCCGGCTGTCGACACTCTTTTCGCGGTTGTCCCCCAACGCAAAGAAATGCCCTTCCGGTACATCGATAGGGCCGTAATTCTGAGCCTCATCGAGGCTTACCGTGTATTTGATGGAGGCCGAGAGGGTTTCGTAGAAATACGCTGAATCTTTTACTGGCGCGTACTCGAGCGCAACATCGTTAATCCAAAGTTTCCCTTCTTTTATCTCGAGCCGGTCGCCCCCAATGGCCACCACGCGCTTTACAAAAGTAGTTCCTGGGGTGTCTGGCAGCGTAAAGGCGACGACATCCGCTCGAGCGGGTTCTCCGATGTTGATCAACGAAAAGTTCGTCATGGGAAGGTATACATTGTATCGGGCACGAGAGGATACGACCAAGCTGTCCTTAGGGATAGTGGGAAACATGGAATTAGATCGGACCCGGTAGACTTCAAGGATGAAACCGCGCAGCAGGAGCGCGGCGAGCGTTGAAACTGCGAGAAGGCGTATCGCTGGGGGCATGCGATTCCATAGCTTGTCGAGAAAAGCGCGCATCTTAGTCGATTGAGAGTGCGGCAAGGAAAGCTTCCTGTGGAATATCCACCTTACCGACTTGCTTCATTCGCTTTTTCCCCTCCTTCTGCTTTTCGAGTAGCTTTCGCTTGCGAGTGATGTCGCCGCCGTAGCACTTGGCGGTCACGTTTTTTCGCAGAGGGGCTATCCTCTCCCGGGAAATTATTTTGCTTCCAATCGCTGCCTGGAGCACAACTTCGAACATTTGCCGCTCGATAAACCCCTTCATTTTGGTGACGAGTTCTTTGCCGCGATAGTAAGCCTTTTCTTTGGGAACGATCCAGCTGAGCGCATCGACCGGCTCACCGTTGATAAGTAGGTCCATCTTCACTAGCGGCGCTTCTTCAAATCGCGAGAACTCATAGTCCAGGCTTGCGTACCCTTTACTGAGACTCTTGATACGATCGTAAAACGACATGACCACTTCGTTGAAGGGAATATCGTATTCAAGCAAGATGTGCGTCGGGGAATGATAAAAGAGCTTGGTTTGTTTTCCTCGGCGATCTTCGCAAAGCTTGATCAGATTTCCGAGAAATTTTTCCGGTGTATGGATGGAAACGTGTACGATGGGTTCGGCGATGGCTTCCACATGTTGAACCGGGGGCAATTGAGAGGGGTTGTGAATCTCTAGCGTTTCTCCCTTTGTGGTGCGAACACGGTATACGACTGTTGGAGCGGTAGTGACCAAGGTCAGGCCAAATTCGCGCTCTAGTCTCTCCTGGATGATTTCCATGTGCAACAGACCGAGGAAGCCGCAGCGTAGACCAAAACCCAAGGCGTCTGAACTTTCCGGTTCGAAGGTCACGGAACTATCGTTTAAACTAAGTTTTTCCATGGCGGCCTTTAAATCCGGGTAGTCGGCACTGTCCACCGGATAGATACCGCTAAACACCATGGGTTTGACTTCTTTGAAGCCCGGAAGCGGTTTTGCGGCTGCCTTGGCGCTTAGAGTGATGGTGTCTCCAACCTTGATGTCCCGAATATCCTTAACACCCGCAACGATGAACCCCACCTCGCCTGCTTCAAGACTTTTTACTTCCACTCCCTTGGGAGCAAAAACCCCCAACTTAAGGACTTCGTACTCCTTTTTCGAATGCATCATCAGGATTTTCTGACCGGTTGCAAGTGAGCCGTTCACAATCCTACAGAGCAGTATGACCCCCTGGTAGGGGTCAAACCACGCATCAAAAATAAGACCTTGTAGTGGGTCCTCAACTCGGCCGCGCGGGGGTGGGAAGTATTTTACTACCCCCTCAAGGACTTCTGCGATGTTCTTTCCTTCTTTGGCGCTAATGCAAACCGCATTCTCCGCCGAGATGCCGATCAAATCTTCAATCTCTCGTTTTGTCTTCTCAATATCGGAACCTGGAAGATCAATCTTATTCAAGACGGGAAGAATCTCCAGATTGTTGTCCAAAGCCTGATACACGTTGGCTAGTGTTTGGGCTTCGACTCCTTGCGAGGCATCCACTACCAGCACGGCTCCTTCACAGGCAGCCAAACTTCGCGACACTTCGTAGCCAAAATCAACATGTCCTGGCGTATCGATGAGGTTGAGGATGTAAATTTGGCCGTCGCTCGCGCGGTAATTCAAGCGGGCGGACTGCGCTTTGATAGTGATTCCACGCTCCCGCTCAATATCCATTTGATCTAAGAACTGCGACCGCATTTCGCGCTGAGTGAGCGCGCCGGTAATTTGTAACAGGCGATCGGCGAGCGTAGATTTCCCGTGATCTATATGGGCAACGATGCTGAAATTACGAATGCGCTGCGAGTCTGCCAACGAAGAGTACTGCTCAGTTATCCAGGGGTAACCGCCGGCCTCCGGATTTAGGACCGTCATCTTGAATCAACATCATCTGTCCCGGCAGAAGGTGTTTGTGTTTTTCAAGGATGAGATCAATTCCTTCGCGAATATATTCAGCAATAGGAACCTTGGTCTTTTGGTTCAAAAGCTTCAGCAACCTGTTTTGTTCGCTCGTAATATACACTGTCGTCGAAATCTTTTTTCGGCTTTCCATACAACCCCTCTAAATCACCCGATGACCCTGACGCTCACGATACATGACCATATACCTATGTCAATAAACCTGAATGCATTCCAAAACTTAGCAGAAAAACTTTTCAAAAATAATGCTTTAGTGGTGACGCTATGCGACAATTGCCGCAGCTCTTTTCTCGGACAAAAAGGTGCCTAGTTTCTTTTAGAACCTGCTGAGAGGTTCTAAAAGAAACTAGGCACCCTCTTTCGCGCAAAGCACTAAAGCAAATTCGTCGCGAGTTCAGCAAGCTGCGAACGTTCACCTTTCATCAAGGTGGTGTGCGCCGCTAGGGGCTCGTTCTTAAAACGCTCAACGATATACGACAGGCCGTTGCTTGAGGAATCCACATACGGGTTGTCGATCTGATAACAGTCGCCCGTAAGTACCACTTTCGTGCCCTCTCCCGCTCGCGTAATGATTGTTTTAATCTCGTGCGGGGTAAGGTTCTGTGCCTCATCCACAATCAGGTACTGGTACGCGAGGCTGCGACCGCGAATGTAGGTGAGCGGCTCAATGTGCAACATGCCTTGGCGCATAAGTTCCTGCCACGCTTTGCCGGAGCGCTTTTTCTCTGGGCGATCGGTGCCAGCGAAGGAAACAATATAGTCTATGTTGTCGAAAATGGGCTGCATCCAAGGGTTTAACTTCTCTTCGATTTCGCCAGGTAGATAACCGATATCCTTACCTAACGGAAACACTGGACGAGAGACGAGGAGCTTCTGGTATTTTCCCTCGTCGATGGTCTTTTGTAGGCCGCAGGCGATGGCCATCAAGGTTTTGCCCGTTCCCGCTTTGCCTACCAGACTCACGAGCGGAACGTCTTCGTCCAGCAACGCGTCCAGCGCGAAAGCCTGTTCCATGTTCCGCGGCTTGATCCCCCAAACGCCGTTGTCCACGCTGCGGATGGCGACGACCTCTTTGGTGGCGGAATTATAGCGCCCGAAAGCCTTATTATTAGGGTTTTTCTGATCCTTAAGTTCGACGTAAGAATTTGGGAAAAGTGCTTTGTCCTCCATTGGGAAGCGCTTTTGGCCCTTGAAGTGTTCGATGACATCACCGGGGACTTCAAAGTGTGCGATACCGCTGTAAAGCTCTTCAATAGTGACTCGACTGGGTTCGAAGTCTACCGACGTAATCCCAAGGGCGTCCGCCTTCACGCGCAGGTTAACGTCTTTGGTGACAAAAATGACCGGAGTTTTCGGATCGTCCTTGTGCAGCTTGAGGGCGACAGCCAGGATCCGATGGTCGTTAATGGTGGTCTTTAGGTTTGAAGGCAACATTTTCTCTGCGCCTTCAAAGAGATCCACAATCAGTTTCCCGCCCTTTGCGATAGCCACTCCGGTAGCGAGTGAACCGCGGGTTCTCAAATCATCGAGGAATCGAGAAAAGTGACGGGCGTTGCGACCGGTTTCTGTTAGGTCCTTTTTGAAGCGGTCCATTTCCTCCAAGACGGTAATGGGAACCACAATTGTATTGTCCGCGAATTTGAATAGGCACTGCGGATCGTAGAGAATAACACTGGTGTCGAGAACGAATATTTTGCTCAATGTAAGATCATCCGAGAGATGTCGTTAAATAGGGTCAATCCCACCAATAAAAGAATGAATACCATTCCCATTTGATTGGCAATCTCCATCGTTCGGATCGATACGGGTTTTCTCTGGACCGCCTCGATGGTGAAAAATAGCAAATGTCCGCCATCCAAGATCGGGATCGGAAAGAGGTTAAGAAGAAACAGATTGATGCTAATGAGTGCCATCATCTGTAAGAAGGGAATAATCCCGGCGTGCAAGCTCTTGCCAGCAACGGAAGCGATAAGAACTGGGCCGCCCAGATTTTTCATGGAGATCTTGCCCATCACCAGTTTTCCAAGGCTGACGAGCATGCGTTCGGCCAGCTCGTTGACTTCCCCCACCGAGCGCGCGAGCAGGGGGCCGACCGATCGGATGCGTATTTCCGTAGATGCTGGCTCATAGAAAGCTGTCATTGGCGAAAAACCAACCAGGAATTGCGTGACAGGAGAACGGGTCAGAGGATCTTCTCGGACCGTCTCTTTAGGGGTTAATTTGAGTTCTTCAACTTTGCCGTTTCGTTGGATGGTAAGGACGGCCTGGGCACCGGCTTTGCCTTGTTCCTGAACGTAGTCGACAATATTGTCGAAATGGTACACGGGCTTGTCGCCGACTTTCAAAATGCGATCCCCGGCCTGCATACCGCCCGCCTCTGCCGGGCTATCGGGGTGAATTTTTGCGACGAAAACTTCCGAGGGGAAAATTCCCAAAGCCTCCGGGCGGCCCCAAGTGCCCAAGGCCTCCGATTTAGTTTTGGGAAGATTCAGTGTTGCGGTCATTTCCGGAAGCGTGGATGGATCTTCCTGTGACTCAAACGAGGTCGGGCGGCGGTACGCCAGCGTGATCGCCTTGCCCGGCTCCCAGACTCTCTCAAGCACCTCATCAAGGTCTTCGTAGAGGGTTACATTCTCGCTCTCGATGCGCGTCAGCAAATCGCCCGTTCGAAGCCCGGCCTCATACGCTGGCGAGGCTTCCGTCACACCGATCTTTGAAGCCAGGGGCAGCAAGGAAATGCCGTCAAAGCCTGCCACCATCACCTCTTCGCCGTACTCATTGCGCGATTTCACGCGGCTAACCGGCACGGGAATTTTCAATTCCGCGCCACTACGCCGGACGGTAACTTCTAGGGTCTCACCCGCATGGCCATCCAGGCGGGACTCAATTTCTTTCCAGTTTTGAATCGCGGTTCCGCCTATCGCCGTTACAGTATCTTTGGGGCGCAGTCCCGCGTCCCATGCAGTGCTGTGAACCTTTACCTGACCGAGCTGTGCCGCAGCAGTGGGCTGCCCGGCCCAAAACACTATCGTGAACAGGATATAAGCCAAGAGCAGGTTTGCGAGCGGGCCAGCAGCGACGATGAGGAAGCGTTTATAGAGCTTTTGGGTGGAGAAAGCGCGGTGGGCTTCCGCGGCCGGTATTTCTTTGTACGGATCGTCCCCCATGAGCTTGACGTAGCCACCCAGCGGGAAGAGGGATAGCGCGTACTCCGTTTCCCCCCATTGCTTCTTGAAAAGTTTCTTGCCAAAGCCTAGCGAGAATACCTCGACGCGTACACCGAAGCTTTTGGCCACCAAGAAATGGCCGAGCTCATGGAAAAAAATGAGCCCTCCAAGTAGAACAATGACACCGACCACCGCTGTAATCACAGAACCTCCGAGCTTAGGCGTTTATCTTATTATATAGTTCCCAACCCGCCAACTATCCTTTGGCAGGCTAACTAGCTAGAATCTCAATTTTTAACTCGACGCTCCATCAGAGCAAGGATTGGCCGAGTGCACGACTTTGGGCGTCCACGGCAAACACATCCTCAATGTTTAGAATGGGGACGGCGTGGTGAAGGTCCAGGCCTTTCTCAATAAGACGTGGGATTGCGGAGAAAAGTAGTTTTCTTTCCAAAAAAGCGTGAACGGCAATTTCATTCAGTGCGTTGAGAGCCACCAGGTGGCTTGGGCCACTAGCGAGAGCTTCGCGGGCCAATCGGAGTGACGGGAACCGCCCTTCGTCCGGCTCCAGAAAGACATGTCCTTAAAGCTCAAAGACGGAATGACTTCGTCCAAGCGCTCGGGGTACGCCATGGCGTACCCGATGGAACAGCGCATGTCCGGCTTATTGAACTGGGCGATATAGGAGTTGTCGCGAAAGCAAAGCGCGCCATGGACTAGACTCTGCGGGTGTATCCAGACCTCAATATCTTTGGCCGGGAAATTAAAGAGTATGTGCGCTTCAATGAGTTCTAAGCCTTTGTTCATCAAGGTTGCCGAATCGACCGAGATTTTCGGACCCATGCTCCACCTGGGGTGCTTGACCGCAAGTTCGGGTGTTACCGCTTCCAGAGGTAAATCTGGTTGGCTAAGAAGTGGGCCCCCGCTGGCTGTGAGGATGAGGGATCGGATTTCCTTGCGCTCACGACCCTGCAATAGTTGGTACAGAGCATTGTGCTCACTATCGACGGGGATGCAGTGTCCCTTAGAGCGGGCGATCTCGCTCTGAAGTAATGAGCCCGCCGTGATAATGGATTCTTTGTTGGCCAGGGCGACGTCTTTGCCAGCGCGCACCGCTGCAAGCGTTGGGGCTAGTGCAGCGAATCCCAAGATACCCATTACAATTAGATCCGCTTGCTCCAAGGCGGCGACGGCCTCCAAGCCTTCGCGCCCGCACAATACCTTAAGACCCGGGTACCAAATCTGTATCATCTCGGCGTCAGACGCCTCGGACACTACCACGTAACGTGGCTCGTAGCGGGCCACCTGCTGCTTGAGCAGGTCCAAATTCTTGCCAGCCGTTAGAGCCAGCACCTCAAAGTGTTCCGGAAACTGATCCACGATCTGCAACGTTTGGGTGCCAATGGAGCCGGTTGAACCCATCACACAAAGTGACTTCACAGGCCCACCCCCCAGAATTTGAGTAGATAGCCATAAAAAAATGGCGACGCCAGCGCGAGGCCATCCACCCGGTCGAGAAGGCCCCCGTGGCCCGGTAAAAAACTACCCGAATCTTTAATGGACTGGCTGCGCTTGAGAAGCGATTCAAAGAGATCGCCCACTTGGGCAAGGATACTAATGGCAGGTGCGACTGCGACTAGGTGCCAGGGGATGCCCGACTCTGTGCGAAAGTCGATCACCCAGTAATACCACACGCACGGTAAGATCACCGACGCGATGATCGCGGCGAAACTTCCTTCCCATGATTTCTTGGGGCTAATCTTTGGCGCGAGGCGGTGTTTTCCAAAACGAGATCCGACAAAGTAGGCAGCGGTGTCTCCACCGAAAACGATGAGCGCGAGTAACAACAGGAAATAACGTCCGTGAGGGAGATCCACGATAGGCGTCAGAAAACCGCATAAGCCCACGACATAGGTATACCCCAGCCACTCTAGTGCAATCGCGCGTACTGCACTTTCCGTGTCGGACTGATCGCGCCAGTAAAGAATCTGCGCGACACAGTAAAAGACGAAACTGCCCCAGAGAAACATCCACCCCCAAATGCCACCTTGGCGAATAGCAAGAACGGAGAGTGCCACAAGTAGGGCCATGCGTACGCGGCGGCTAGGCGATTGAACACGAAAAAAAAGCCGATCGAATTCTACGTAAGCGAGAGTCGACAAAGAGATCACGACGGCCAGCACGATGGCGGCTGAGCCCTTAAAGAGGAGCAGCAGAAAGAGGGCGATCAGCACTAAACCAGTTATTATTCGTTGCTTCATCAGAGTCCCTGTTCCGGACGTGACGGGGCCACCTGTTCCGAAGTTTTTCCAAAGCGACGTTCGCGTTCACCGAACTCAGTAATGGCTTTGTGAAGCGCTGCTGGCCCGAAGTCCGGCCAAAGAGTATCGGTAATATACAGTTCTGCGTAGGCTGCTTGCCACAACAAAAAATTTGAGATGCGGAATTCTCCTCCGGACCGGATTAGCAGATCCGGATCGGGGATGTGAGGCTGGTATAGTGCGTCTCTAAATTCTTGTTCAGACAGCTTGTCCAGATTCAATTCGCCAGCAAGCACCCGGCGGGCGAGAAGCTTCGCGGTATCGATGATTTCAGTGCGCCCACCGTAGGAAAGGCTCAAGTTAAGTACCATGCGCGGCTGAAACTCAGAAGTAAGTTGCATGACATGGTAAAGTGACTTCTGAACCCGTTCGGGCAGGCGGTCCAGCGTGCCCTGCGCTGTAAGCGCCACTCGTTCGTTTACCAGCTTCTTTTCCATCGCTTTTAAGTAGTGGACCAAAATGCGCATCAACATGCTGACTTCGGATTCTGGTCTGTTCCAATTCTCGGTGGAAAACGCGTAGAGGGTCAGGTACTCCACACCCAGTCGGGCGCACTCCGTTGTGATTTCGTCAACACGTCGTGCCCCTTCCCAGTGGCCCCGAATACGATGGTAGCCGCGTTGTTTTGCCCACCGGCCGTTTCCGTCCATGATGATGGCGATGTGTCGCGGAAGGCGCGAGAAAATTCTACGATCGTGCGCTGGATCGACAATGGGAGGACGGAAAGTCATTTTTATAGAGTCAACAGCTCATCAGACTTGCTGCCGACCAAATCGTCTACCTGCTTGATGTACTTGTCCGTAAGCTTTTGAATGTCTTCCTGCGACTTCTTTTTCTCGTCCTCGGTGAGGTCGTCACCCTTAAGGGCGTCGAGAATCTGTCGGCGTATGTTGCGGATCGCAACTTTGGAATCCTCTCCGGACGCTTTGATTTGCTTTACGAAGTCCTTTCTTCGGTCCTCCGTGAGAGAAGGCAAATTGATGCGAATGAGTTTGCCGTCGTTCATGGGCGTTAGGCCCAGATTCGCGGCGAGTATGGACTTCTCAATGGCGTTGATCAAGCTGATGTCCCACGGTTGGATGGCGATCGTCCGGGAATCCGGGGTCGAGAGAGCCGCCACTTCTTTTATCGACATGGTGCTGCCGTAGGCGTCTACCTTCACGGAATCTACCATCGAGGTAGCGGCGCGCCCAACGCGGAGCTTGGAAAACTCCTGCTTTAAGTGGAGCAGCGCTTTTTCCATATGATCCTGTCCCTCAGTTAGTGCGCTCACGATTTTCTCCTTACGATAGTGCCGATATCGTCTCCCAGGATGACCCGCTTGAAGTTGCCCGGAGTGTTCAGGTTGAATACTAAGATGGGCAAATCGTTATCCATGCAGAGAGAAATCGCCGTGGAATCCATTACCTTGAGGTTCTTTTGCAGCACATCCAGGTAGTCCAACTCTTTGAAAAGCTTTGCACTGCTATTTGTTACGGGATCGTCTGTGTAGACCCCATCCACTTTGGTGGCTTTAAGAATCACTTCGCAGCCTATTTCGGTTGCGCGCAAGCCAGCGGCAGTATCCGTCGTAAAATAAGGGCTACCGGTACCAGCCGCGAAAATAATCACCCGTTGTTTCTCCAGGTGCCGAATCGCACGGCGCCGGATGTAGGGTTCGCAGACCTGCGGCATTTCGATCGCCGACATTACTCGGGTATAGACTCCCAGTTTTTCCAGACAGTCCTGCAGGGCAAGGCTGTTAATCACAGTTGCGAGCATCCCCATTTGATCGGCAGCGCTGCGTTCCATTTGGCGGCCGGTTTCTCCCAAACCGCGGAAGATATTGCCGCCGCCAATTACGATGGCGACCTCGGCTCCCAATTCGTGCACTTCTTTAATTTCGTTGGCGATGCGATCGATGGTTGGGGCATCGATGCCGAATTCTTTTCCTCCCGCCAACGCTTCGCCGCTTAGTTTTAGCAGGATACGTTTATAGCGAACTTCTTCGGCTCCCATTCTTTCCTTCCTGCCGTTCGGCGAGTAGCCGGTAGGGCTCAGGCTTCTTGTCCGGGGAGTTTTTCACCGACTTGAAAGCGGGAAAAACGGCGGACAGTAATATTTTCACCGAGCTTACCGATGTGTTCCTTAATCAAGGTCTCAATGTTCTTTTTTGGCTCTTTTACGTAAGGCTGTTCCATTAAGCAAATGTCCTGAAAGAACTTCTTGATCTGGCCGTCCAAAATCTTGTCGATAACCTGTGCTGGTTTACCTTCCTTGAGTGCCACTTCTCGCAGCACGGCTTTTTCCTTTTCAACAACATCGGTAGGCACCGAATCTGCATTGAGAAATTGTGGGCTGGAGGCGGCAATCTGAAGCGAAATTTCGTGGGCCAGTTTTTGGAAATCGTCCGTCTTTGCAACGAAATCGGTTTCACAGTTCAGCTCAAGAAGGACACCAATTTTGCCGTTGCCGTGAATGTAGGATTGAATCAAACCTTCGGCAGCCGCGCGACCGGAGCGCTTGGCAGCTTTTGCTATCCCCTGCTTGCGCAAGTACTCGGCCGCTTTTTCCACGTCGTTAGAGCATTCGAGCAGCGCCTTTTTGCAGTCCATCATTCCTGCGCCGGTTTTCTCTCTCAGTTCTTTGATTAAATCCATGCTCACAGGCTTACTCCTTATCCTTTGCTTTTTTCTTTTTCTTGGCCGGCTTTTTATCTTCGGCGACTTTCGCTTCATCGCCTGCCTTGGCTTCAGCCGCTTGCTCTGCTTCGCCTTCCGCGACGGGTGCGGCGGCGACTTCTTCCTCTTCGCCCGTGTCATCGCGGTAGTCGATTTCGGTTGGGATCTTCAGGTTACGACGTACGACGCGTTCGACCACAGGTCCGGCGGGAACCGCTTCGACGGCGCCTTCGACGGTCTCTTCTTCCTTAGCCGGTGCGGCGGGTGCCGGAGCGTGCTGGCGCATTCTTTGTTCGTAGGCAGCGCCACCCTCGGCGCAAGCATCAGCGATCAAATTGGCAAACAGTGTGACCGACTTGATGGCATCGTCGTTCCCTGGGATTACATAGTCGATGGGATCCGGATCACAGTTGGTATCGACTAGAGCCACAACAGGAATACCGAGACGGTTGGCTTCGCGTACCGCATTCTTTTCCATTTGCGGATCGATCACAAAAAGAGCCGCCGGGTGGGCCTTCATATCGCGAAGTCCACCAAGGTTCAGTTCCAATTTCTTGCGCTTGCGCTCCAGCCGAACGGTTTCCTTCTTTGGGAGCATCTGGTAGGTACCGTCTTCCTTCATGCGCTCGATGTTCTCAAGACGCTCAATCCCGCTGCGAATGGTGGTGAAGTTGGTGAGTGTCCCACCTAGCCAACGTTCCGATACATAGGGCATACCGGCGCGTATGGCCGCTTCCTTCAAGACGGACTTGGCCTGCTTCTTGGTGGCCACAAAAAGGACTTTTCCGCCACCGCTGACGACCTTCTTCAGGAAGTTGCACGCTTCACGAGCGTGGGTGACGGTTTTTTCCAAATCAATAATATAGATACCGTTACGGGGAGCGAAAATGTAACGGCGCATTTTGGGATTCCAACGATGGGTTTGGTGGCCATAGTGAACCCCAGCAGACAACATGTTACGCATGGAAATTTCAGGCATGATTCCTCCGGTTTAGCCTCCGCCCCCGTTGTGCTCTACCCGTTGGGGTAAAGACCAGAGTTGTTGAGGGCGTGTGTATTCAATCCTGAGAGTGGGTATCACGGCCCAGGGGGAGCCGCAAGGGGAAATTCGTCAATGATTTCATATTTTGGGCCGGATCCGCCCGTACGACTTTCAAATAAGTAGTATCTGGATGCAGCCACTCGCAGTGAGGGGACCAAGAGGCCTTTGGGCAGGCGGGTAGGGCGGTGGAGCCGGACTAGCGAAATATGTGGGCGCAACTGCCGGTTTTCCATAGGAAGCTTAGACTGATGTAGGGTCTCACCCACCGACTTCCAAAGTAGATCCAGTGAGGCGGAGGCGGAATCACTGCCAATCCCTGCCACCCGACAGCGTACTGGCGTGGGGAAAGCGGCGACAGCGTCCAAGGTTTGCTCGACCGCGTGAAGTTGGGGATTCGCTCAGCGCCACACTAAAAACCTGTTGGATTGCCTCCAGATCTTTTACTATTTCGGGCTGGGGAACAATCCCCAGGAAAACACGTTGGTACAGCATCCTTAGGAGTGTGCATGGCATCCAAGCCAAGCTCCAGACAAGTGAAATTTTTGGAGGAGGTTAAGCTCTGGCCCGTACAGCCAGGGGTGTACGTAATGCGTGACTCTGGCCAGCGGATCCTTTATGTCGGCAAGGCCAAGAATCTGAGAAACCGGATCCGCAGCTACTTTCAAAAGGGATCCAGTTTATCGCCCAAGACCCGAGTATTGGTTACCAAGATTGCGACTTTGGAATTTACCGTCACCAATACGGAGCTGGAAGCTTTACTACTAGAATGCAACCTGATTAAGAAACACCGACCTCGTTACAATGTACGTCTAAAAGACGACAAAAACTTTCCTTATTTTGTCCTAGATTTCACGCACCCGTTTCCCCAGTTTCGCGTGACACGCAAGGTGAAGCTTTCCCCAGAGTTGAAGTATTTCGGCCCGTATAGTGCCGGCGTGCGGGACATTAGCCGATTCCTTTTGAAAACCTTTCAGATCCGGGATTGCTCCGACGCGAAGTTTAAAAACCGAACGCGTCCTTGTCTTAGCTACGAGATTGGCACCTGCACAGCTCCTTGCGTCGGTTACGTGTCTGAGCAGGACTACGGGGGGCAAGTACGTGAAGCCATCTTGTTCTTAAACGGAAAAAAAACAGAGCTGCAGAAGACCTTAAAGGAACAAATGAAAGGCGCCTCAAATTCCTTGCAGTATGAGCAGGCCCGGATCCTGCGTGACAAGATAGCGGCGCTAAAGAAAATCTCTGCCAAGCAAGACGCGGTGTTGGCTGAGCGGCAGCAGGATATTGACGTGATTGGGCGACACCTCGGCAGCCAAGGCGACGAGTCCGTAGTGCAGTGGGTAATCTTGTACATTCGCGGTGGATTTCTTACCGGGCGAAAAGCCTATCGCGTGCCACTCGGAATTGATGATCTACAGACCGCAACGGCCACGTTCCTACCTCAAGTGTACGCGAAGTCCTTGATTCCGGACGAAATTTGGTTGGCCGAGGATTTTTCCGATCGAAAAGATCTCGAGGTGTGGCTAACTGAACTGGCGAAAAAGAAAGTGCGCATCCGAATCGGCCGAACAGAAAAAGGCATCCGGCTGCTCGGGATGGCGCACGAAAACGCAAAACTTATCTTCCAGGAGCGGGAAAACAAAAGAACGCCTCAACAAGCGGGCGAGGCGCTGCAGCAAGCGCTGGGTCTAAATGAAATTCCGCTTACCATTGAAGGTATTGATATTTCGAACCTGCAGTCCAAGGCGCCCGTAGGTTCGTTGGTGCATTTCGAGGACGGTGTGCCCATTAAAAGCCGCTACCGTCTGTACTATCCCAAGACGGTCGACGGGCAGAACGATTTTGCAATGATTCACGAGGTGGTGCTCCGCAGGTTTCAAGACGTGGAGAATCCCCGGCCCGATCTCCTGATGATTGACGGGGGTAAAGGCCAGCTTGCCGCGGCGGCAAAGGCTTTAGAGAGTTTGGAGATCGAAGTTCCAATCTGTTCACTTGCCAAGGCGCGCACCGAGCGCGGTTTTCATCTCAAGCAGGTTGAGCGCAGCGAAGAACGTGTGTTCCTGCCGGGCCGAAAAAACCCGGTGGCGCTAAAAGCGAACAGCCCGGGCCTTGCGCTGCTGCAACAAATCCGCGACGAGGCTCACCGTTTCGGGGTAAAGGGGCACCGCCGGCGCCGAGACAAAGAAGCGATGGAGAGCTCCCCCATGTTAACGCTACGCGGCATCGGGAAGAAAACAAAAGAAAAGTTGCTAAAGGAGTTCGGTGATCTCGATTCCATTCTTGCGGCATCGGATGAACACTTGCGCGATGCTGGGGTGACCCGCACCCAAATAGAACAGTTACGTAAACTAGATCCAAAAAATCCCATAACATGATGAAAAGGGCTTCTATCGTGTGTTTTGGAATCGCTAAAGATTTGACAGGTAATATTTTTCCAGTATTAATCGTGACCTAAGTCGAAAATCGCGAACTTTGGGAGGTTCTCTTCAATGAACGAACCCTATGGCTGGTGGCTTCCTATTAATATTTCTGCCAATGGGGCACCCATAGACCAGTTGATCACCACCTTACACTGGTTCATGGTCCTTCTTTTTGTGGGCTGGGGGATTTTTTATCTCTACTGCCTGTTGCGTTTCCGGGCACGTCCCGGTCATCAGGCGGATGCCTCTGCGAAACATTTCCGCCTGCCGACTTACCTCGAAGTGGGTGTCGCGCTGTTTGAAGTTTTCCTCCTCGTTTTTCTCAGCTACCCGATCTGGAGCAAAGTCAAAAACGACATGCCATCAGATGAGGAAGCTATGGTGGTTCGCGTAACGGCAGAGCAGTTTGCATGGAATATTCACTATCCCGGTAAGGATGGCATTTTTGGACAAACGAACCCGGAGTTGATCTCACCGGAAGATAACAATCCGATTGGCCTAGATCGTGAAAACGATCCCAACGCCAAAGACGATCTTATCAGCATCAACGTGATGCACTTCCCGGTAAACAAGAAGATTAAGGTGTACCTTACGTCAAAAGACGTGATCCATAGTTTTGGTATTCCCGTCATGCGTGTAAAACAGGACGCTATTCCGGGCACTGTCGTCCCAGTTTGGTTTGAAGCCAACAAGACGGGAAAATTTGAAATCATGTGCGCGCAGCTTTGCGGTGTAGGGCACACGCGCATGCGCGGTGAAATCCACGTGGATACGGAAGAAGAGTTTCAGAAGTGGCTTCAGGATGAGGCGCAGTACCTAGACGAGTACAGCGATGCGGGCCAGCGGGAGGATGAGAACGATGTCTAGCCATCACGAAGAAGGGTTTATCCGAAAATATATTTTTTCTACGGATCACAAGGTGATCGGCATCCAATATGGTCTGGGTGCCATGTTTTTTCTCTTGATGGGTTTCGGGCTCATGCTGCTGATGCGTTGGCAGATTGCGTTTCCTGGAAAGTCCATTCCGCTTATCGGTAAGCTACTTACCCAAGATGGAATTCTGAGTCCTGAACTCTATAACCAGTTCGGCGCCATGCATGGGACTATTATGGTGTTCTTGGGAGTGGTTCCGATGGCGGTCGGTGCTTTTGGGAACTATCTGCTTCCTCTCCAAATAGGCGCCCAGGACATGGCTTTTCCGAAGTTGAACATGGCTAGTTTCTGGGTGTTCTTCGTCGGTGGCGTTGTAATGCTTTACAGCTTTTTGCTTCCGGGTGGGGCCGCGCAGTCGGGTTGGACGTCGTATCCGCCGCTTTCCAACATCGCCCCCACGGGTCAGACGGCATGGCTCATCGGCATGGTCTTCTTGATTACCTCGTCCCTACTGGGCTCGGTTAATATTATTGTGACAGCGGTGCAGTTGCGGGTACCCGGCCTTTCGTTCTTTCGATTGCCGTTTCTCGTCTGGGCGCAAATCGTGACGTCTTTCCTTTTGCTGTTGGCCTTTCCTCCCTTGGAGGCAGCAGGCGTGCTTCAGCTCATGGATCGCGTTTTTGGAACGAGCTTCTTCATGCCCAGCGGTTTGGTGGTTAGCGGCCAGGCCCTTGACGTCAGTGGTGGCGGCAATCCGCTGCTGTGGCAGCACCTTTTTTGGTTCCTGGCACACCCAGAAGTGTATGTGCTCATTTTGCCTGCTTTGGGTATTGTGGCCGAAATTGTCGCGGCAAATACGCGCAAGCCACTTTATGGGTACAATACTGC
>JAGQZV010000047.1 GCA_020435295.1 Bdellovibrionales bacterium
TGATGGCAAAGGTTGCCCATTGGTGATGGCTTCCTGGCTTAAAGAATGAACGAAATTCTTTTTTCAAATAAGAAATAGAGAGTGCGCTAGGCAACGACTCCATCAATTTGGAAAAAAATCCTCTCATGTGCCCTCCCCGATTGGGCTTAGGGCGCAGGCCGCGATGTTGGAGAGGTGGATGGACAACTCCTCTGAATAACTTCGAGCGCGGCTTCTGTTCCAGATGCGTGCAAACCCAGCAGTAAAGAGAGTTCTGTTTTTAGCGAGATCGCGCAGAGTTTCCGGATTCGTAACTAGCCTGCGAAGGTGGTCCGTGCCGTGTTTCTTTTCTTCTGCGTTCCAGAAATTTAGAATTCCTCTTGTGCCTTTGTTGTATGCCATCACGGCATATAGCCAAAGAAGGTTGGGATCATAACGAATCCCCCTTCGGTCAAGCAAAGCGGCAAGGTGAAGGTAGCGATTTTTCAAATACAGCCCCGTTGTGACCACCGCTGTCGGGATTGAAAAATAGGACGAGAGCGAATCCGGATGGTCACTATCAGCAGAAATAGGGCGGACGTCCTTTCCGAGTAGGCGTATCAAATGATTTCTACTAGCTGAGCTGTAGCGATTGAGTTGGTAGTTGATTTCTTGAAAACCAAAATGAGTGAATTGCCCCAGTCCATAACTAGGTATATTTCCTTCGATCCCAAGCCTGTGATCCAAGCGGCTTTCCTGAAAGAGTAAGCACCAGAGTAACCCAGCCGGGATTTGGAGTACCTTCGCCGTTTGAACAGTTGCGTGCAGGATGCGTCCCTCGGTGTCCGCGTCGAGCCTATTTGTGGTCCGGAGAAGCGTCAGTTCAGATTGAAAAATTTCGCTCACTGGAAAACTTGGACTGAAAAACTTTGGTTGCGTTTGCGGCGCGAATGCAAACCAGTGCCAGCTTCGGTAGCCAAGAAAAAGGATGCCCGCGATCCAGAACCATCGGCCGTGAATTTGAGAGAAGCGTTTCAGCACACAAGTCTCCAGGAATGGAATCGGCTATTTTCGATTGAAAGTTGACTACTTAAACTTCCTTGCGGACAGTTGGGCGCAGCGCGCTAAAGCTTGCGTTGGCATCGCGCGACAAGGGAGAGGTGAGGCTGTTTAGAAAGACACGCAACGTAGCGGCTGCGACGTTTCGATCCCAGCAAATTGTGTTCGTTTTCTCACGTTACGCGGTGTGGGAAGGGCTATTTGCTTTGGGCTTGGAATTGGGCAAACGTGGGTTAGCCTTTTCGCGGCCGCGCCGAGCCAATATCCCCTTGGACGCTGTTTTTGGGAAAAAACTGGCGGTGGCGCTTTACCGCCTCGGGCCGACGTTCGTGAAGTTGGGACAAATGCTAGCCCTTCGGCCAGACCTCATCGGAGATCCCGTGGCTTCGGAATTGCGGGTACTATTTGATCAAGTTCCCCCGCTTCGATTTGGTGTCATCAAGGGAATCCTAAAGAATGAACTGGGGAAAAGAGTTGTGTCAGAAGCCTTTTCGCGGATTGAACCCAAGCCGCTGGGGTGCGCAAGTCTGGCGCAGGTTCACCAGGCAGAGTTGAAAGATGGGACCCCCGTTATTTTGAAAGTTCAAAAGCGGGGAGCTGCCAAACTCGTGCGTATGGATTTACGCCTTCTGGAGGGTGTCGCCAAATCGGCGGATCTTGCCTTCCCACGCTATGGCATCCGCCAGATGTATGAGGATTTTTATCACGCGACTATCCGTGAAATCGATTACAGAGAAGAAGCCAAGAACATTGACCAGTTTAGGAAAAACTACCGTGGGTTTTTTACTTCCGCCGATGTTATTTTCCCGCGGTACTACCCAGAGCTAAGTACTGAGCGGGTCCTTACGATGGAGCCGCTACGCGGCCGAAAGATCTCCCAACTTCAACAGGGCTCCACGGTCGCTCGCCAGGCTGCCTCCCAGAGTGTGGCTGCCGTTTTGGAGCAAATTTTTGATCACGGTTTTTTTCACGCGGACCCACACGCCGGAAATCTTTTCTTCATGGAGGAAGAGGGTAAGATTGGGTTCATCGATTTGGGGTTGGTGGGGCAACTAAATCCAGAGGATAAACGACGCTTCCTAAGGGTGCTGATGGCGGTGCTCAAGCGCGACAAGCCGGGATTGGTCAAGGGGATCTATGAACTGGGAGATCCGTCCCCAAAGACCGATTACCAGAAATTCGAAGCGGACATTTATGCCCTAATGGATGAAGTGAAAAACACAGGCGTAAAAAAAGCTAAATTGGACAAAGTGGTGAATCAGCTATTGGGTATTGCGCGCAGCCACCGGATTCTCATCCCAAACCGCTATGTACTCATGCTCCGCGCCTTTCTCATTATCGAAGGCGTGGCGAAATCATTAGATCCAAATCTTTCAATGTTCCAAATGGCCCCTCCGATTGTAGCCCGAAGCCTAATGAAGACTTACAACCCGTTCCGTCTGTTTAGGCGCTAGGTCGTCAAATTCCGAAGGAGTGCTTTTCTGCGCGCCTCGAGTTACACTTATTATTGATGAAGACGCTATCCTATGAGTTTCTTGAGCCGGGTTATAAAGTCTTGGTAGTTCATAGGCGTTTATACGCGGAAGATTCGCCGCGTTTTTTTGTTGGGACGGTTGATGCCTTTAACGAGAATAGCGGGCTTCTTCGCGTGACCGGCCATAGTTTCGCACCTAACGATGGCGGAGAATTAATGCGCAAACCCCAGCCCCGTACGAAAGTCTTGGCCCTTACGTCGGGTACGATGATTGTCTACATCCTGCCTATGGATACCGATCTAGCGCGCCTGCAGGTCAAACGGGACCCGACCGGACGGGACCGTCTCACCGACGGAAAAGCCTTCTCGCTTGACGTGAGCGAACCGGGCCCCGACCTTTAATAGTCTACCGGCGCAGGCCGGAGGCGAATTATCGGCACCCAGAGTGACAAAATACGGCTATCGAGACTACTTGTTTGTCACCGCTCAGGCTCAAATCGATTGGCATTTTTTTCGCATCCATAAGCACCGTGGAGCAGGAGTAAAGGGGGCATGGTGATCCAAGTAGTTAAAGTTTTTATCTCCCTACTTTTTTTCGCGTACTCCTTTGTGGGAAACATCGCGTATGCCCAATCCATTCAAAAGAGCCCGCAGACTTCCGCGGATTTGATTGTGCTGGAAATCTCACAAAGTCAGAGCTAACCGCGCTACCGGTTTTGGCCTAGCAGGGAATTTTCTTCATTATTTAGTTTGGGATTAAGCCCGCGCCACTCTGCACCGAACGGTTAGTTGGTGAAGAGTCGGAGTCAAAAAGTATTCTGTTTCATTACCGCAGTGGCAGCATTCTTTTGTCTTCAAAACCCTGGCTTTGCGGATGAAACCAGTGCCGAGAAAAGTAACCCGGAAGCGGAGATTCTCTACCTCAAAGGAAAGAGCGCGGCCCTAGATGGAAAGTACCGCCAAGCCGCGAGCTACTTCGAACAAGCTCTAAAGAAAGATGCAAACAGCCCCTCCATCCTCAATCAGCTAAGCGAAGTTTACCTCAAACTTGGTGATAACGATCGGGCCATTGAGCTTGGAAAACGAGCCGTGGAGCTCGATCCTAAGAACGAAGCGTACCACTCTTCGCTGGCTTCCGTTTACGCCTCAGCCAAGCAGTATCCTGAGGCAAGAACGTTTTATCGTAAAGCGCGCGAACTAAATCCGAACGATCGAAAACTTCCGTTGCTTCTCGGGATCGTGGAAGCGGAACTTGGAAATTTGGATGAGTCGATAGATGTTTTTAGCTCCTTTATAAAGGAGAATCCGGACCGTGAAACAGGGTATTTCTATCGCGCTCGAATATATCTCGAGAAGGATGACGTAGAGAAGGCCAAGAAAGACTTGGCTGCTGCGTTAAACCTTCGTCCCAGTTTTGTGGAAGCGGGTCTGACGTTGGGGATGCTCCACGAGCGCCTCGGAGAAATCGAAGACGCCATAAACGTATACCGAAAGATTGATGGTAGTGGCCGTTATAAGAAGCGCCTTGCCCAGCTTTATCTCCAGCAGAAGAAGTACAAAGAAGCCCTCCAACAACTAGTTGAGTATGAGAATAGCGAGCCGGACGATTTTACCGCCAAGGTGAAAATTGGGCTGATCTACTTTGAGCTTAAGGACTACGCGAACGCGGCCAAAAAATTCAACGCCATTTTGAAAGAAGAACCGAAATCTGACAACGTCAGGTTCTACTTGGGGGCGGTATACGAGGAAGATGGGAAGCCAGACAAGGCAATCGTGGAATATAAGAAGGTGTCTTCGGAATCTAGCTTTTTCGCGCAGTCAGTATTGCACGTCGGCTTCCTTCTAAAAGATAAGAAACGGATTAAAGAGGGGATCAGCTATGCCCGCGGGGTTGTGAAAAAGAACCCCGATGTTCCGGAGTTTTATGACATGTATGCGTCCTTTCATGAGGCGGCCAAGGACTATGGGAAAGCGCTCGATGTCATCCAAACCGGCCTAAAAAGGCATCCTGCTAACGAAAAGCTGATGTACTTTGAAGGCGCCATGTACGACAAACTCGGCAAGCGGGATCAAGGCATTCAGAACATGAAAGCCATTTTGAAAATAAACGACAATAATGCCCATGCGCTGAATTTTCTCGGATACACCTACGCCGAGATGGGCAAGAATTTAGATGAAGCAGAAGAACTGGTTTCGAAAGCGCTGAAATTACGCCCCAATGATGGCTTTATCGAGGACTCCCTTGGCTGGGTCCTTTTCAAAAAGGGGAAAGTAGAACAAGCACTGGAACGCTTGCGTAAAGCCAGCGAACTCCAGCCCCAGGAAGCGGTGATTTATGATCACCTGGGTGACGTATACGTTCATAAAAAAGAGTTTGGTCGCGCCCAAGAGATGTACACAAAGGCCATCGAATATTCTTCCGATAGAGATGATGAACTGAACAATAAAGTAAAGGGAAAGCTTGCCACGCTCAAGACCGACGAGCGTACGCCGTCCACAGAGAAAAAAAAAGACTAGAAAAGTTCTAAAAGGTGCCTATCTCCTTTTAGAACCCTCAGTGAAGCTCCAGAAAACTTACTGCTAAGCCAACCAAGAACGCGAACAAGCGTGGGTATTTGTCCAAATTACTTCGGTGTAACTCCGGGATAAGGTCACAAGAGGCAATATAAAGAAAAGTTCCACCCGAGAGGGAGAGGAGAATACCCGCAGTTCGGCCTACCAATTCATGTGTGAAGAAATTGCTTGCTAGGAGCATTCCCGCCGGTGTTGCCAAAGCGATGCCAGTAATAAACTTGACGATCTGGGGCTTTGACTTGCCGCCAAGTTTCAGTAGGGATGTCAGGGTCAGTGCAGCGGGCGCTTTGTGTACAAGTACCGCCAGCAAAATGAGGGGGCCGATGTCGAGCGCCACCAGGGTCGAGGCCAGAGCTAGGCCTTCTATGACGGCGTGGACGGCGAGGCCGGCAAAGGCCGCAATCCCAATCGTATGGTAGTCGCAGCCGTGCTCTTCGCAGCTGTGAATCATCACGAAGCGTTCGAGCAACATCAGAAGCACGAATCCGATAAGAAAGAATGCACCGAACTCTTCCGGGATGAGTTCAGCGGCCTCCGGTAGCATGTGATTGAGCGACATACCGAGTAGTAGACCAGCGCCAAGACTCACGATGATGCGCAAATAGCGCTCTTTAAAGGAGAAAAAAACCGGCAAAATGCCGCCGATGAAGGCAGTGATAAATGTCAGACCCGCGTACAGCCAGAAATTTGTCGTCATGAGAGAGTTAGCACCCTGCGAAGTTTTTCTAGACTACCTATACGAGGATGGAGCTCTTCGCTATCAAAAAATATGCGGGCAAGGGGATCTTTCGTAGTTGGAGGCAGAAGAAAGAGGTGCCGGGCGTTGAAAGGGACCGCCAAAGGGTGACGATCCTTGACCGCGTCGATGAAACGCAGTGCCTCAGCCAGGGCTTCGGGCTTTTTGGAAAGCCCCAGGGACTGAAGGTCCAACTTTCCCGGGTCTCGGCGGGACCTAAGGAGAAAAGTGGGGAAGAGAGAAAGGGGGTAGAAAACCACCTGGCGGCTGACGAGCTTCAGCGAATATTCGCGCCGGACGTGGTGTGAGGAGATCTTGACTGGCGTGCCCACAAACCAATCTATGACAGCCAGAAACTGGGATAGCCAACTTTGGCCGGGGACTTCGCCCGCTTTCAATAGGCACAGCTCACGGGCAAGGATCGCTGCCAGCTCAGGTGGGCGGAGTGCATCGACTAAGCCGCGAGTTAAGACGAGATGGGTAGCCCCGCGTCGGAAACCGAACTGTGCGATATTAACGGAGAGCGACTCCAACAAGTCGAGTTGGGGTTTTCTGATCCTCAGTCGGCGACAATACTCATCGACAATAGTGTGTACTTGCGGGGCTTCCGCGAAGGTAAGCTTTCGTACAGCGAGCCGTCGTTGGATGCGCTCTGTTGCGTGGACTCGCAACCAATAGATGAATACCGCCGTCAAAAATAGCCCGACCAGCAGCCCAGTGTGCTCCCACAGGAGCCAGGGGGGGAGCGTGAAAAAGATCGCCAGATAAACGGCAAAGAAAAACCAGCGTACTGCTGCGAATCCAGACATGATCGTTTCCTTTGACTTCGAGGGCCTTAACGCACATTCTAGCGGAGTTTTTTGCTGAGGCATACTATGGAAACCCCCCCGAACATGATCGACAGTGACGGGATAGCAATCAGTCAGGCCGAGGTAGACAGGTTTATCGCTGCAACGCATTCTGAGCATTTGCGGGGGATTCCGCCTACCTTTCTTACGATTTACCGCAAAAGTGAATTTGATCTATTAAATGATCTGAAGGTCAACTGGCGCTACCTTCTGCATGCAGAACAGGAGTATGAGTACTTCGCCCCATTGAGTTTGGATAAGGAACCGATTGCCAATTCCAAAGTTGTGGATCAAAAAGAGCGTCGCCGTCGGGATGAAGTCATGCGTTTTATCAAGACGGAAACCGATTTCGTTATCGACGACAAGCTCGTCGCAAAAGGGCGTTCGACTTTCGTGGTTCGAGAGCCAGTAGGGGACGCGTGATGGAAGTGGGTCAGGATCTTCAACCCATTACGCGGACGCCGACGCGCGAGCAACTCAGGGCCTACGCCGAGAGTTCCCGAGACAGAAACCCCATTCATATTGATGATGGTTTTGCTAGGGACAAAGCCGGGCTTCCGGGTGTGATCGTTCACGGGATGCTCTCAATGGCCTTCCTGGCCGATCTCGTAGCGCTAAACTTTCCAGAGGCGGAGTGGGAGCTGTGCCGATTCAGAGCCCGTTTCAGAAAAGTCGCGTTTCCTGGTGAAGCGCTTAGCTGCGACGGAACCGTGCGTGACATCGATCCGGACGGTTTGGTGCAGGTTGCTGTGAGCGCCAAGAATCCTGCGGGCGAAATCACTACGGACGGTGTTGCCTACCTCAGACGGAAATAAAACCAAGTTATTTCAGCGTGTTAGCACTCATGGCGTTGATGTGGTGTGGGTCTTTGTGCTAAGCTGCGCGGCGTTCGGTTGGAGACAAAGATGAAAAAAACAAGCAGCCATCTCTATCTTGTGAAGGGCGGTTCGCGGCCCGTTGTGGAGGGCCCAGTAACCCGTCTTGGCCTTCGGCAGAATTTCCGCCCGATTTCTAAAAAACATATTGTTCTGTTGTTCTTACCCAAACTTATTCTGTTAGGGCTCATTCTCTACTTTTTGATTCGCCACTAGGCGTTATCCCTCGCAACTACTTTAGTGAACTGAACTTTGGTATTCTCAGCTCCGGTTAAGGGGGCATGGAGTGAGAGAAATCCGTCAAACCTGGTTCAGCTTTTTTTTCTTGGTTCAGGCATTGTTGTTGGTGGGAGTTGGATTGTGGCTGCGTACGTGGGCTCTGGGGACGGCCCCGGGTATTAGCGGGGACGAGGCGGATGTTTGGGCGCGACTGTACGATTTTATTCGCGGGAATCCCGTTACTTGGGAGTGTCCCACCGGAAAGTCCATCAGCCCTCTTTATATTGCTACCCTATTTCCTTTTGAGATCCTCTTTCGAAAGAGTTTTCTTACGTTAAGACTTCCCGGTGCGTTCTTTGGGATTCTGACCGCGTTTCTTAGCTTTTATCTCAGCCGCCGCTTGTTTGGTACTCTCGTGGCAGTGGCCACGGGGCTCATCGCCTTTGCGTTGCCGATGCACCTCGTTTACTCGCGATTGTTTATTGAACAGAGTCTGATGGGGCTCACGGTGCTACTTAGCTTTTACTATGCGCTTCAGGGTCGCAGCATCGGAACGTTCGGCTGGTACGTTGCCGCGTTGTTGTTGCACCCCGTGGACGTTTTTGTAACTCCCATGATTTTGGCTGCCTACTTCTATCAGTTACATTTCGAGAGCAACGCAAGTAGAGCGGAAAAGTACGCGAAAAGCGCTTGCGCTTGTGTTGCGGGACTCACTGGAGTAGCCGCCATAATTTGGTATGTTCCATCCGAAGCGTTTAGCGATACGTGGCACCACTTGCGCCGATTGGATCTCTTCCCTGCATTTCTTTTTTGGTTTGTGCGTATTTTTTCGGGGGTCACACCAATCGAGGACGTTTCGGGTACCTTGCCATCAGCATTGCGGTTTGTAATGGATACTCTGGTTTTTGGGACAGCGGGCATTGGTTGTGTCCTGGGGGCGCGGCGGTTGATACGGCGGGCGGATTCAAAAGCTTTGGTTTTGCTCGGTACATGGGCCTTTAGTTTGTTTCTGTTTTATGCGGTAGGCGGTTTCATTGGAGTGCGTCCAGGATTGCAGCGGCACTCGCTATTTCTGATGGTTCCCACCATTTGGGTGCTTGTTCTTTGTTGGCGAGCCTTGGTCAGCGAAAAGCAGCTGCTTTGGGGGGCCACTGCGATGAGCTGGATCTTTCTTGGACTGTTTGGCTACGGATTTTTGTGGCACTTTCAAAAAACCGGTGGCACGTCCCACACTTTGTACCAAACCGCTCAGGTCGAGCCAAAACAGCAAGTTTTTGAGTTCTTGAAGCAGGCAAGTCTAGATCAAAAAACGCGAGTGCTCGCCGAGGATTGGTGGGTGTTTCATCCGGTCCGCTATTTGGCCCAAGGAAACGATAAGCTCGAGATGGCAATGATGTTCCATTTGGGGCGGGGACTGCCGTGGGATAAGGTCGAAAAATTTCTTGAACATGGGGGGTATGCTGTTTCCTGGCGTGGCGGCCGGCTGGAACAGTTGATTCAGACTCGACTAGGGAGTGCTGCGCGCCTGCAGATGACAGTGGACAGTCAAGCCAAGCAGCCGCTTTTGCAAGTTTGGAAAGTTGCCCCCGCGTCAAGACTTGTCAGCCCTCTGGGCTAGAGTAAGCTAAGAAGTATGGCAAACCAGGATCCTTACTACGTTGTTCCTCCGAAAACTGCGCCCGTTCCGGTTCTCCTAAGCTCACCCCATAGCGGTACTGAAATTCCGGTGTCCGTCGCTGCGGCGATGCGCCCCTCGCTTGTAGAAGTGCCTGAAGACACGGATTGGTTTGTGCACCAGCTGTACGACTTTGTTTCGCATCTGGGGGTGACTGCGATTCACGCTAGGTATTCGAGGTACGTGATTGATCTCAATCGAGATCCCGCCAATCAGCCGCTCTATGCCGATTCCAGGAAAGAAACGGCATTGGTTCCGACGCATACGTTTTCGGGCGAACCTCTTTACCGCGACGAGGTGCCGAATAGCAAGGAACGGGAACGCCGTTTGGAAAACTACTTTCGCCCCTACCACCTAAAGCTTGAAGACCTATTAGCCGAAATGCGGGGCCAGTATTCCCACGTTTTGCTCTTGGACGCGCATTCGATTCGCCGACTGGTGAAAACAATTAGCGAGAAGCCCTTCGCAGATCTAATTCTCGGGGATCAAAATGGAAAGACCGCACACCCAAAGTTAATCCAATCCGCACTAGAAACGTTGAATTCAAGCTCTTTTCAAGTCTCCCACAATGTGCCTTTTAAGGGCGGCTATATCACGCGCCACTTTGGCAGGCCTTCGGCAGGCATTCATAGTTTGCAGTTAGAAATGTCGCAGGACGTGTACATGGATCCCGCGAAGTTGACGCTAGATCCCGCCAAGGCCACTACTGTGCGAGCCCTATTGCGGGAATTGATTGAGAACCTACTGACGACGGTCCAGTCGCTTGAGGAAACCTATGAAATTGAGATTTAGCGGACTCTGGGAAAACGGTCGCTGGTTAGAGCCCGCCTATGTTGAAGTGGATGCTGCCGGGAAGCTCCTCTATCTTGGGGACAAGGCAAAAGCTCTACCGGGGGAATATGAACAACATGAAGGGTACGCTCTACCGGGAATGATCAATTCGCACTCTCATGCGTTTCAGTACGCGATGGCCGGGATGAGCGAAAGCCTAACTCCAGAGCACGATTCTTTCTGGACTTGGCGGGAGAAGATGTACCAACTGGCTCTCAGCCTCGATCCCGATGGCGCGTTTCGAGTGGCGGCCATGTTGTACGCAGAAATGCTCCGATTGGGTTATACCCACGTCGTGGAGTTTCACTATCTGCACCACGATCCGAACGGAAAGCCATACGATGAGCCGGCCGCTATGGCGGAGAGCTTGATGCGCGCGGCGCAAGTGGTTGGAATCGGAATAACGATGGTACCGATCTATTATGAAACGGGAGACTTCGGCCGGCCGGCGAGCGATGGTCAGCGGCGCTTTCTTTCTAAGGATCCCGCAGCCTATTGGAAGCTGTGGGAAGCGACTGCGCGCCTGGCAAACACGTACGGGGCGAATTTGGGGTGGGGGTGGCATTCCCTGCGAGCCTGCCCCAAGGATCGGATGCACGCCCTACTTAAAGACGCGCCAGCGAATTTGCCAATTCACCTACACATTGCCGAACAGGAAAAAGAAGTGCGCGCCTGCGAGTCCTACTATGGGAAACGACCTATCGAGTGGCTTTGTGGGGAAGTGTCGCTTGATGCGCGCTTTCACCTTGTGCACAGCACGCACGGATCTACTGCCGAACTTAAGCGGCTGCTTTCGACACAAGCCTGTGTGATTTTGTGCCCTTCCACCGAAGGCAATCTTGGCGATGGTTTTTTTGATTCAACCGATTGGCAGCAGAACGGGGGACGTTGGGCCATAGGAACCGACAGCCACATCGGTCTGCAGGTCTTTGAGGAACTGCGTTGGCTCGAGTACGGTGCACGCTTACAGAAGCAGCGGCGCAATGTGCTTTGCGCTATCGGGAATGATTGCGGCGAAACACTTTTTGAAGAAGCACTCGGCGGTGGGGCGAGTGCGGGCGGCCTGTCAACGGCAGATCTGAGAGTAGGAGAGAGCTTTTCAGTGGTGGTGTGGGATGCGCAGGCCCCGCTACTCGCCGGCCCGCAAAAACACAGGCTTTCCCAAATGGTCTTTGCTCTTGATTCGGGCCAGCTTTACGGTACCTTCGCGCGCGGGAAGTGGCAGGTGAAAAAACAGCGCCACGAAAAGTTGGATGCCATTCTCCCGGGGTTTCAAACCTGTTTGAAAGAACTCTGGGAAAACCAGTTCTAAAAGGTGCCAATCTACTTTTGGAGTTCTAAAAGGTGCCAATCTACTTTTGGAACCTTCCTACTTGGAGTGCGTTCCACCGCCGAGCGGGTTTTGGATGGTTCGTCGTGGGGCATGCGGGGTAAGAGGCCGCGGCGCAAGGGCCCGACCGGTGGGCGGCACTTTATCGACTGCTCGTGCTTTGTCCGAGCCCGCGATAAGAAGGCCTGCGCGTTCCAATTCCGCGGCGAGTTGCGGATCCACGGGACCGGTTACGTAACGCGCCTCTTCGCGCACGGCAAAAAGTCCTTTTCGCGTTAAGTGCAATGCTTCTGTTTTGGTGGCCACTCCGCTGACAACTCGACGTCCGTCGGCAAGTCGCAAGACCGCTTGATTTGCTGACGGTGCGCCTTTGGGACGGAAAGTGGTGCGCGGGGCGGGCGCGCTGCCGCCGACATTACTTTGCGTTGCAGCCGTCAGTACCCGTTGTGTTGTTTGAGCCGCGGCCTGGCGCGGGCGCGTGATAGTCGGTTGCGCCAGAGCTTGAGCCGCCGCAGAACGTAACTGATCAAAACTCGGCAAGGCGCTCACGGCTTGACCTAAGTTGATCGCCGCAGTGGCCGTGTTGCCGGTCGCGAAGTTGGCGCCGGATTCGATTAGCTTTTGAATAGCCGGCATGAAATCGTCGGCGTTACTTTGTGAAAAGGACTCGACGAGCGCCCGAATGCTATCTTCTTTTGGAAGAAAGTCAGAGGGGTTGGGCATGTCGACTTCTTCGCCTATCTGAGAACCGCCCGAACCTCCGCCCGAACCACCTGCGCCACCACCGCTGCCGCCGCCTCCGCCGCCCGCAAGCGGACTGGGGGACGGTGAGGGAGTCGGAGAAGGAGGCGAGGAGCTCCCGCCAGGTCCCGAACCTGGGCCTGCTCCCGGACCGGACCCCGGGCCCTTTCCAGCAGGGGTGCTCTTGGCTTGATCTCTTAGCGCAGCGGCTCGATCGGCCGTGTCGACTTGCTCAGAGCGTGTCTTTTCGCTCTCCGCTACTTTGGCCAAAGACTTGTCGGTACCGCTGATTTCGTCCTGATAGCCCTGCAGATCCTGCATTACCGTGTCGAAATTGCAGCGTTTGTCTTCTGGAAGTTTTTTGAATTCGTCGCTAAATTCTTGGAAGGCTTTCGCTCTTGCTTCCGGGGTCGCTTTAGTGTCTGCAAGCGTTTTGAGCGCTGTCTGGACGTGTTCGTATGTCTTAGTTCCACTAGGCTCAGAATCTCCGTCGTTTGGCCGGAACAGATCGGAGAGCACAGTTTGGTTTCTGGTTATCGTATCTGTGAAGTTCTGCTGTTGCTTGCTTCTATATGTTGATAGTTCCGTTTTTATCTGGCCGAGCGTACCCAGAGTTTGAGTCGACAAAAAGGACTGACCCGGAGTGATCGGATCCGACTGCGTGTCGATTAATTCTTGAAGCCTAGAGATTCCTTTTGCGTATTCGCTGCTTGGGAGCTTCGCAAACCCTGCCGCATCGGGAATGACGTCACTGCCCGTTCTTTTTAGTTCAAGACTCAGTCGTGCATAGAGCGCCTGCGCTGCCTCTTCCTGTTGTCTAAGGGTGGGCGTGCCCGCGAACGCAGAACTAGCCAGCGCCAATGTAAGGAAAGCTGCGATGCCGGTTCGAAAGTTCACGATAAATCCCCTAAGTCTACTTAGGGAATACTGCACACCGCTTGCCAAAATCACGCGGGTATTCAATTAGCAAAAGCCTATGAATTCGATTACTTAGCAGTGTCTACCGCGTGTATAGGTGCCGGTCCCACACGTGTATACGCGCGGGCTACGCCTAAGTGCTTGAAATCGGAGCCCTCCAACTGTGTACACAAAAATGTACCACGTTCCTTTTGTTACACCCCTGTGGAGTATTCCCTGCCAAACAATCCACAGGCTTGAGCCAAAAGGAACGTGGTACCTAGAGGAGTTTTTTTAGGGCTTCAATATAGGTAGCGTGTTCAAGCGGACGCAAGCGATCGCGCAAAGACGCTTCGGTATCGTTGTCCAGGATGGGGAGTTCTCGCTGCAACACGATCGGGCCAGCGTCTACGGCGGGGATTACCCAATGTACCGTGCAACCAGCTTTTTTCTCTCCCGCATCCAGAGCTTGCTTGAGGGCGTTTAATCCGCGGTATTTGGGAAGCAACGAAGGGTGGATGTTCAACATCCGATCCCCGAATTTCTCAAGAATTTCATCCCCAATAATTCGCATATAGCCAGCCAGGCAAATGAGATCGGGGCGAAGCGCCGTTAAGCGTTCTAGCAATGCCGACTCATACGCTTCCCGATCCGGCTTTCCGTCCCTCAAGTAATGATTCGGATCGACCAAATGGGCGGCAATTCCCAGACGGGTCGCGCGTTCTAGAACGGGAGCTCCCGCTCTGTTGCAGAGCAGGCCGACCACTTCCGCAGCGATCTCTGCGTGTGCCGCAGCCAAGGCAATGGCTTCAAAATTTGAGCCCTCGCCGGAGGCGAGGACTACTAAACGCTTTTTCTTTTTCACAGCCACTCTACGGTTTCATTCTGACGAGGAGCCACGCGCCCGATAGGCCAGCAGTGCAGGCCTTTTGATTGTACGTGATTGAGGAGTTTCTCAGCTTTGTCAGGTCTGCAGATTCCTATCATGCCCACGCCGCAGTTGAAGGTAGAAAGCATTTCCGTGGAGGAAAGCCTGGCTTTTTCCTGAATCCATTGAAACAAGGGTGGGAAAGCCCACTCGTCCCTATCTACTTGGGCCGCCAAATTCTTAGGCAACGCTCGCGGCAAGTTTTCATAGAGCCCGCCCCCAGTGATGTGGGCTAGCGCACTAAATTCCGACAAGACATCTTTTAGTGCAGCGACAAAAATGTGCGTGGGAGCCAGAAGTGTTGCGCCCCAAGTAGCGTCAGAAAAGCCCGTTACCGCTTGGGGACTTAGTTTTTCCTGCTCCACTAATCGACGGATAAGAGAGTATCCGTTTGAATGCACGCCAGAGGATTCTATAGCGAGTAGCAAGTCACCATCCTGCACGCGATCCGGGCCGAGCAGCTTTTTTCGATCTGCTACGCCGACACAAAATCCGGCTAAATCGAATTCTTTTTCCTTGTAAAGACCGGGCATTTCCGCCGTTTCGCCGCCTACCAAAGCACACTGGGCAAGGTCGCAGGCTTTTCGAATACTCTCCAGAAGCGTCATCATTTGCTCTTCCACCAAGTGGCTAGTGGCGTAGTAATCCAGGAAAATAAGTGGTGGAGCGCCCACGCAAAGCAGATCGTTCACGTTCATTGCGACCAAATCCTGGCCAAGCCCTTCTAGTGAGTCCCACTGGAGCGCTAGCATTGCCTTGGTTCCGACGCCATCACAAGAAGAAACAAGCACCGGCGAGTTTAGTGCCGCGACATCCCCTTTGATATCAAAACACGCGGCGAACGGCCCAACGCCCGACAGCACACGCGGATCCTGGTTGTTCTCACGAAGGCGAGCTCCAAAACCACGAAGCAGTTCCGCTGCCTTCTCGGGGTTTACGCCCGCTTTTTGGTAAGTCAGTTTCTCCATTACTTCTTCTTTCTTTGAAGCTCCAAAGGAACGACGCAGGTTCCGCTGGCGCGGCATACAACGACGGGGCTATCTAGCACATCGGCCCGGCTGCTGGCACCCGCGGAACTTCTATCCACGGCAATAACTTTTCGGGCTTCGAAACGCATCGCCCGCGAGGTGTTGCCCACTTTAGTAATTTCGCCCTCGACCTCTAGGTAGTCGCCTGCATAGACGGGGGCAAGAAATTCGACGTTTTCGTAAGCGCGGAAGAGCCCCTCGTCCCCATCCTGGCGGATGAGCAACTCGGTTGCGACGTCGCCAAAAAACTCTAGCAGTCTGGCCCCAGAAACCAGGTCGCCGGCGTAGTGGGCGTCGTGCTGGGAGAGGCGGAGTCGAATCTGACACTTTACTTGTGGGTTTTTCTCCATATCTTTACCTCTTTGGCGGCTATAAACTTGCGCGGTATCCTAGCACGGTCAGTGAGGGGACTCCAGCGTGGAGCCGTGTCGAAATAGCGCTGCCGCAGAGCCCACTTGCTCCTGTGCCCCCCTACCCCAAAGGAGCCTAAAAAGCCTTGACGTGGGGCTCCCATCTAAATAGTCTGCGGCATCTGGAGTTTTAACGTGCAGAACCCCATTTTAGACAAGATATCGAAGTCATTTGAGAAGAAGCGGCCTAATTTCCACGTGGGTGATACCGTGACCGTCTATGTGAGGCTCAAGGAAGGCGACAAGGAACGTGTCCAGCCTTTCCGAGGCGTGGTTCTGTCCAAGAGTCCGAAGTCTGGTCGGGGAGCGGCAGCCACTTTTACGGTGCGGAAGATTTCCGAGGGGATCGGCGTGGAAAGGATTTTCCCGCTGCATTCGCCTTTTGTTGAGAAGATCAACGTGGAAACTTCAGCAGATATCCGCAAGTCCCGTCTGTACTTCCTGCGGGGTCTGCGGGGGAAGAAGGCGCGCCTTAAAGAGATGGAGCGCTTTGCAGAAATGGTCGTCCCTGAGGCGACTGTTCCGGCGCCTGAAGAGTTGGTTACGGAAACTGTAGAGGCTGCCGCCGACACAGAGGCTCCCAAAGCGGAAGCCCAAACCGAAGCCAAAGACGCCAAACCTTCCAAAGATTCACAAAAGAACTCTAAGTAGCTTTAGCTGACATCAGGAACTTTCCAGGGCTGACAGAGCCGTGGAGAGGTGTGATTTCTAATCCAACTGGGGGCGTGGGTTGATTGGCTCTGCGCCCGGGAAGGCAACAGTGGGGCCGGACGCATCTTTTGAAAAACGCTACGTGGCGCATGGTCATCGCTTCATTGCGGGCGTGGACGAAGTAGGGCGGGGCTGTTTGGCCGGTCCTGTCGTTGCTGCCGCCGTTATTCTAGATATGGAGCGCATTCCCGAGGGGCTTGATGACTCCAAGAAACTCAGCGCGGCCAAGCGCAAACACCTCGACACAATGATTCGAGACAGCGCTGTGAGTTTTGCGATTGGAGTTGGCCATGTCGAGGAAATCGATACCATCAACATACTGAATGCCTCGAAGCTGGCGATGGTTCGTGCCGTGCAGACGCTACAACCTGTACCCACACTCCTGTTATTGGACGGCAATTTTCGGATTGATTTGGATACCGAACAGGTGCCCATCGTCAAAGGAGATCAGAAATCTGTTTCCATTGCGGCAGCTTCCATTCTCGCAAAGGTATACCGCGATGCCCTCATGACTCAGATGGATACCGATTACCCTGGTTACGATTTTGCAAGCCACAAAGGCTATGGCAGCAAAGCTCATCGGATATTTTTGCAGTCCAAAGGGCCTTCGCCCATCCACCGCAAAACCTTCCAGTGGACGCCGGTATGAGCGCGCTGCTTGCACGTGGCTTAAGCAAAAACGTTTCCGAGTTCTTGCGCGCAATTTTCGAGTTTCGGGTGTAGAGGTGGATTGTCTGGCTCGGGATCCGCGCGGCTGGCTCTGGTTGGTAGAGGTACGTGGCCGCGCGTCGGCGCAGTGGAGGCCCGTGGAAACTCTCAGTGGGAGAAAAATCCTACGACTGGAGTATGCGGCACAGTGCTTGTGTCAGCGCATGCGAGAGAGCGTGCACTTAGCGCTACTGGAAGTGTACGGTGCGGCCGAGTTGACGTTCCGTTGGATTATTTTGGATTGATTTTAATTGTCTAGGCGTTTACTGCGGGGGCGGGGCGTAGAATCAAAACTTGCGACGGCCTCATCGATGTTGCTAAATACTTCGAAAGGTTTTCGGGACGTTTGGTGTACTTTGAACATCCGCTGGAATTCTGCAGACAGATTGCATAACTTTGTTTTGGCTTTGTGGTTGCGGTGAAAACCTTTGAGTACGTTGATGAATTGCCCGATGCCACTAGAGCCTACAAAGCGAAGTTTTTCCAAGCTGATGACGACCTGATCCGACGGTTTTTTTTGCATCAGATCGGTGCAGGTGCGCTCGAATTCCTGTGTGGATTCGAAGTCGAGTTGGCCTTCGAGTTCAAGGACCAATACTCCGCCCGAATGTCTCGCTCGCATGATCATATGTCTGACAGATTCGTAGGAAAAGAACACTTATAGTATAACAGGAAAAATGCAAAACCAAGAAGCAAAACTCTTTATCATTGCAACACCGCTAGGCCATCGTGAGGACATTACGCTTCGCGCCTTGGACACGTTGCGTGCGCTGCGAGTTCTCTTTGCTGAGGATACGCGCGAAACAAAGAAACTGCTAACTTTACACGGGATCCCCCTTAGCGATCTTCGACTGTTTTCCTCTGCATTGCACAACTTGGACAAAGCCAACGAAAAGGCGCTAGAGTTTTTGCGCAATGGGCAATCTGTTGGCGTGCTCTGTGACAGGGGAACCCCGGGGATCTCCGATCCCGGGGCGGAGCTGGTACGACAGGCCCATTCTGAGGGCTTTGCGGTGATTCCCATCCCTGGGGTTTCCAGCGTGACAACGTTGATTTCGGTAAGTGGCGTGACGCAATTCAGCTTTGTGGGCTTTTTGCCTCACAAAGCAAAGGATCGGCAGGCGCTATGGGAGCGCAGCGAGAAAGCGGGGCTTGCGTTGCTTTTTTTTGAGTCCCCGCAACGGGTACGAAAAACAGCGAGTGAGATTCGCGAACGCTTCCCTGCTGGGCGTTTGTTTGTGGGGCGGGAGATGACAAAAGTTTTCGAAGAGTACCGTTGGCATGCGCTGTCCGACTTGCTCCCGGAAGCATTACCCGAGCAGGGGGAGTATTCCTTGCTGCTGGATTTTGGCGCTGCTACCACTGCAGCCGTGGAGGCTGGGGACCTAGATTCGGAAATTGCGTCGAGGCTTAGTTCCGACAAAGAGTGGGCGAAGCGGCTCGCGCCCTTGTTTGGTCTTAGCAGTCAGGAAATCTACAATCGGTTGCAACGCGCCAAAAGCGAGCGAAAGCCCTAGCGCAGTGCGCCCATCTCGAGTGTGAAGCTTCCTACACAATTTACCGATGAGACTACCATGAGAGCTTTTTCCTGGATGCTTTTGGGTCTTGGTTGTCTTCTTGCGCTGGCCGCTAAAGCGGAAACGGATTCCAACCCAGCGGCGCCACCCACAGTGGTGGTCGTACCTAGTGAACCCGCGCGGGGAGCGGAGCCTGCCCCTGGCCCGTCTACCGCGGTTATTTTGGACGAGCGGCTAGAGAAGAAAATCGACTTACCGGAACCCCTCTCTCCTTTCGAGAAGCCGAAGCAAAAAGTCACGCCTCGCGGCGAAATTGTTTTTGTAGAGCGCCGTGTGCCGGCGTCCGCTCAGGACAAGCCCTCAAAAGAGTACTATCTGAACATTGGAAAGTTTGATGACGTCGCCGTAGGGGACGTATTTCATGTCTTTAGAGATGTGGCGGTGGTTGATGTGACTCTCGGTGAGCCGCTGGAATTCATTCCAGTTAAGTTTGCGGAGATCCAGATTACCTTTGCGGGCGAAAGCACAAGTGTTGGCAGGTTGTTGGGAATGGTGGACCCACGGAGTCTACCCAAGTTGGACTATGCTGTTATTATGGTAGGGGATCGTGTTAAGCGGAAGGTGGGGCTTCCCTTCGCGTCAAATTCCTGATGGATCTGAATCAATTCTTTTCAAGAGGGGTACTTCTACTTAATGCGGGCTATGAACCCCTGCGTGTTGTGAATTGGCAGCGAGCGTTCGTTCTTGTGTTTCAAGACAAAGTAGAAGTTTTGGAAAAATACCAAGCTTACGTGCGAAGCGTAACGCAGGCGTTTCCTTTACCTGCCGTGATGCGACTGCGTCGCTGGATCAAAG
>JAGQZV010000048.1 GCA_020435295.1 Bdellovibrionales bacterium
CAAGGAAAAAATACGGCTACCGGGCAGATCATCGCCCCAAAGTCGTTCAACGATTGTTGACCGAACTCAAACGGCACGTGAGTGAAGACCTACAGGTTCTCTCAGATCAAAACCCCAAATATCCGGTTTGGATAAAAACACAATTTCCCAACGCGACGCATGAAACCACCAAAGGCAGAAGAGGGTGTGTTACCGGACAAGGAGAACTCAAAGCCCTTCAGTGGGATCCGCTCTTTGCGCTCAATCACACCGCCGCCATGCTTCGCGCAAACATGAATCGACTCTTTCGAAAAACTTGGTGCACCACTAAAACCCCTCAGGGACTCAAAAACCACATCGATATCTATATCAACTTTCACAACAACGTGCTAACCGCATAAACTCTCAAACAAATTAGCAACTCTACACACCACAACCGTCAGATAACTTAAGGCCCACCAAGGTAGGCCAGTTTTTACACGTTTGCTTAGAAACGCGCCGCTTGTGCTATCATAGGGAGGAATATTTCCTTTTCTTCACCCCTTGAGGTTTACATGTACAAGCGGCTTTGGTTCGGTGTTTGTTGTCTTCTCTTTTTTAGTGGTTGTCCCATCACGTTTAACGCGGGTAGAGATCTGCTAGTAGACGACGGAGATTTTTCTGGCACATGGGAACTCACCAATGTCCGCAGTGTCCTTGGAGGATTTTCCGATCGCTGCGATGATTTGGTTTTTACCATTTCGCAAAGTGAAACGCAGTTAATCATAGACGCCCGCGAGTTTCGCTGCGCGTCCGGTGCCTACTACCCGTCCTTACCGCTCGTCACCCTAGACCGATCCGGAAGCAAGCTGACCTCCGACGGAAAACCCGCGGGAGTGCTACTGAGTGGATCTTTTGTCGTAACGTGGAAGCTGGGCACCGATCTCACCGTAAACCTGGAGATCAGCCCCGGCTCTAGAATGATGCGCTACGAAGAAAAATTCCGCACGTGGCAGATGAGCGCCGACGCTGCCCGTCTGTAGGCTTGCTCGAGCGCTGCCCAAAAGTGGCATTATCCTAATAGTTTAGAAAACTTGCCTCGCCCCTTGACATAGCGTGTCGTCAGACCCTTGAATGGGACAGGAATCCGCAACAAAGGGGGGTCCGACGCTCCGGAGCAGTCAATACTGGTTGCGCGGCGTAACGTTCGTCGTTGCGTACGTTCTCACCTCTAAACTGGGGTACTACTTTGCCCTGACGCCGTCTGGAGTATCTCCGATATGGCCCCCTGCCGGCCTGGCCCTGGCTTGCACCATTCTCCATGGCTACTCCATGCTGCCCACCGTGTTTGTCGGTGTTGCCGTCGCACACGCACTTTCAGGAATGAGTGCCACAGCCACCATCTTCACAGCGTTTGGAAACACGCTAGAAGCAGGGCTTGGCGCCTACCTTTGCTACCACCTGATTGGCAAAGCAAACCCGCTGGATCGACCGCGCGAACTGAGCCTCTTTCTCATTGGGCCAGTCCTTCTAAGCACGATGGTGGGCGCGATCATCGGAGTCTCCGCGTTGATGCTAACCGGAGAGAGCAAAGCCTTCTCGTTTGTATCGCTGTGGCGAGTCTGGTGGCTAGGGGATATCTTCGGCGATTTGGTGGTGGCCCCCTTCATGTTGGCGTGGATGCACCGGCCACGCAGCGAGTGGCACTTTCGACGCGCCATCGAAGCCGCATTCTTGGTGGTTCTAGTCTTTGGGGTATCCAAACTCGTTTTCTACGATTGGCTCCCTCCCGGGTATGGCCATTACCCGATTGAGCACCTCTGCATACCCGTTCTGTTGTGGGCTACATTCAGGTTCGGGCGGCGAGGCTGCACCACGGCGATTCTTATTATTACAACGGTCGCTACCCTGGGGACGGTAAGTGGTTTTGGGCCGTACTATCAGGGAACGCGGATCGAGTCGATCCACCTGCTCCAGCTCTTCATCGGAACCACCTCTATCACCATGCTGTTCGTGGCAGCGGTTCGCGTTCAGCACCGTTCGGCACAAATCCGTCTGAAAGAGTCAGAAGCGCTGTATGAAGCAGTCGTGCAGAACCTGCCACTAAATATCTTTAGAAAAGACAAGGACGGCCGCGTGCTGTTTGCTAATGCGTATTACTTGCAAACGCTACGAAGAGAGCTCCACGAAGTCTTGGGCAAAACAGACTTCGATCTATTCGACTTGGATCTGGCTGAAAAATACCGGCGAGACGACGAGATAGTCATGTTCTCTCAGCATGCCCTGCACACGGTGGAAAAATTTCGGGCTCCCGATGGGACCGAGCTGTACACTCAGGTCTGCAAAGTTCCCATGAAAGATCGCCACGGAAACACCGTCGGGACTATCGGTGCCTTCTGGGACATCACCGATCAGAAGCGCATCGAATCTCAACTTAGAGAAGCAAAACAGCGAGCGGACTCCGCCAATCTGGCGAAAACCAAATTTCTGGCAAATATGAGCCACGAGATGCGCACGCCTCTAAGTGCCATCCTTGGTTTCGTGGAGCGCATGGCCTTGCCAGAACGAACCGAGGCAGAGCGTTTTGCCGATGCCGCGCGCATCGGACGCAGTGTTCGCAATCTCACTGAACTGATTGACGACATCCTAGATCTGTCAAAAATTGAGGCCGGAAAACTAAAACCCGAGAAGATTGATTTCAGTCTCTTGCAGGAGCTCGAGGACGTCTATTTCCTCTTATCTCCACAGGCTAAAGACAAACGCCTAAATCTACACTTTGAGTTTCTCGGCCCGGTTCCAGTCACGATCAACACGGATCCGCACCGCCTACGGCAAATTTTGCTAAACATCATCGGCAACGCGCTCAAATTTACAGTAAACGGTGATGTGCGTGTTCAGATCAGCATAGATCGAAACGATCCCAATGATCTACTTCGCATTCTTGTATCGGATTCTGGATGTGGGATCTGCCACAAAAAAAAAAAACAGCTGTTTCAACCTTTTGTTCAGGCAGACAGTTCGACAACACGTAAATATGGCGGCACAGGGTTGGGGTTAATTCTCTCGAGGCGTTTGGCCCGTGCGCTAGGGGGCGATGTAACGCTCGCGCAAAGTATCCCTGGGATAGGGAGCTCCTTTGAAATTACTATCCGCTGTACCCACGACAAAAGTACCCCTTTCGCGGAGATTCATGAATTCCCCAGGGCCTACGACGAAGGCATCAACCTCCCACCTCGTGATCCTGGTGATCTTACGGGTCTTGATATTCTTCTAGCTGAAGACGGTCCTGACAATCAGGAGCTCATCCGATTTTTCCTTACCTCCAGCGGGGCTCACGTCGACGTCGCGCAAAACGGGCAGGAAGCTCTGGAGCTGGCGCGCGATCACCGCTACGACTTGGTTTTGATGGACATTCAAATGCCGGTTGTCGATGGGTACTCCGCGACGCGCAGTCTGCGTGCGATGGGGTATAACGTTCCTATCGTGGCGCTAACCGCCCACGCGATGGTAGAAGACAAAGATCGCTGCTTAAACGCGGGCTGTAATGGCTACATTACTAAGCCGGTTTTTCGTGACACCTTAATCGAAACGGTTCATCAATTTGGGCGAAAGAGTGCGGCCCACTGACGAATCAGTCGCCGTCCGTGCGAAACTCCCCAAAACCTTGTACCAAGAAGTCGTGTTTTTCCGCGATGAGGATAACATCCCCGTTCATGTTGGTGACTTTCTGCTTCACGGCAGGTGGTGCTAGACTTTCGCCCTTAGCAGTTTGAAAAACATTACGGACAAAGCTGTAGCTGTCTAGCCGCTCCAGCACACTGGTCTCTGGGTGGTGGTACCGCCCCTTGTTCAGTCCCCCGTTTCCCACCGAAATAACAACGTGCTCCGGTTCTAGTGTTTTAAGAAATGTGTCGTTACTCGAGGTTTCACTCCCGTGGTGGTTCGCATGCAAAACATCGACATCACCCACCGTGCGTGCGACAGCGCTCTCCAGATCGGGCGTCCGGTTTCCTCCCCCCGTTAGATCCCCTCCAATAAAGTAATCAAAGGTTCCGTAGCGGACGAGAAGGGAAATGGAAATTGCATTGTCGTCCTTAGGCTTTCCTTTGTCGTTGAGAACGGGAAAGCTAGCGTGATTAAATATTTTCCCGTTTACCGAGACGATCGTAAAATCTACACTCTTGTCGGGGATAGCGGTTCTCCCTACAGCCGGCACTTTTCTTTTCCCTGTCGCGTCCGCTGCTTTCTTGAACCGCGAAAACATTGTCTTTGGGCCGGTAGCGCCCGTGTACATCTTATCCCCGGGATCGTAAAGCGCGCGGCCGACTTTAAAATGCTTAAGTACCTGTGCTAACCCGCCGTGGTGGTCTTGATCAAAGTGCGTAAGCACCACGTAGTCTAAACTCTCCAGCTGGTAGCACGTCTTTAGGGTAGGCACCACATCGGCCTTGCCCCGGCCCGGCAAACCGGCATCAATCAAAACTGTGGTACCCGAGGGCGTGCGCAGAAACGTGGCGTCCCCCTGTCCCACCGCTATATGGTGCACCACCAATGAATTTTTCCAATCTCCTTTCGGGCATTCGTGGTGATGGGATTTGGTTCTAGGTGCACTTTGGACAAAATTGGCCCAAAAAAGCGCACCAATAAAAAATAATACTCGGTGAATCCCCCAAAACTCCATGTCGCCCCCCTTCGGCCTATTTCACGAGTCTATCCATGTACGTATTCGGAAAGGGCTCATTTTTCAAAGTAAAATGCCACCATTCTTTGGAGTAATTTTGAAAGCCATGCGCTTGCATTCTTGATCTGAGTCGGTCGCGGTTCTTGCGCGCCAGTACTGAAATGCCAGGGTTATCCGTGTGCGAAAGAGGATGAAAACAGTCGTAACCCGTACCCATATCGATAGAATTATCTTCGAATCGTTGGGCCGAAGTGCAATCCACCAGTTTTTGTCCCGCGGAATAGATCGCATTTGCCTTGGCTGGCAGTTTTACTAGCGTCAGGTCTAGCGTGCTGCCGCGCGAGTGCCCGGAACGCGAAGCGATGTAGCCATTTTGAAATAGCTCTTCTTTCTTTTCTTTGGGATAGAACTCCGCTTTCATTTTTTGGTCTTTTGGATCGCGCGCCCACTCTACAAAATGATCTACGGCCCGTTGCGGTCTGAAACAGTCGTACACCTTCAGGGTGTAGCCCGCTTTCAGAAAATCTTTTTGAACCTCGGCAAGCGCGTTGGCTGCTGCTCGTGTCAGCAAACACTTTGGCGCCTCATAACCACGGATAGGGCGCCCGACAAAATTATGTGAACCGAAGTACCGCGCTTCCACGAGAATGCTCGGATCGACGTCTTCAATGGAGACGAGTTCCTCAGGCTGGCCGCCCATGCCAGAAAGGCCTGTTGGCAGTACGAGCAACGTGGTCAGGAGCAAGAAAAGTGCGGTTTGTTTCATGGCCGCAAGCTTAGAGCGGCGTTCTCCCTAGGGTCAACCAAAGGCTTGCGAAATGCTCCCACGACCGCCACAATGCCCAACTTGATGAATAAGAGATTGGTGGCGGCAAGTTTTGGTTTCTTGTTGGTGGGGGCTTTTGTCGACAACGCACGGGGCCCGCTCCTTCCCGTTTTTCGTGAACTGCTTCATCTAAGTCACAGCCAAACGAGCGCCCTTTTAGTAGCTGGCTACATCATTTCCGTATTCTGCTCCGGCTCCTTCATGCCGCTGATGAACCGTTATGGGGAGCAAGCGGTTGCGATCGCGACGGCAGTTTTTGCTCTATTCGCCTGCGGGTACGCTTTTTACGTCCGCTCCTTTTCCACGTTTGTCGTCTTTGGTGTCCTACTCGGAGGCGTGCTTTCCGGCTTTGGTGCCTGCGCCAACGTACTCATTCTTCAGGCCGTCCCGGTCGCTAAACAGGCCCGACTGCTGTGCGCTCTGCACGCGATGTACGGCTTTGGCTCGCTGGCGGCACCGCTCGCGGTCAGTGGGATTCTAGTGTGGGGGTGGGCTTGGCCCTGGACGCTTGCAATCGTTCCCCCCATCGGAACGGCTATTACACTGTACTACCTGATCCGCGCGCGCGGTTTTGGCGAAGTCCATCCCAGAGCGGTGCAATCCAAGAAGCTCAGTCTTTTTCAGTGCGTGCTGCTACTCACCATGGGAGGCTATGTCGGCGGCGAGGTGACTCTTTCCATGTGGCTTCCGACCTACCTTGTTGAAACGGCCGGCCTTTCGGTAGCTCAAACGTCTCCTTACGCGAGTGGTTTTTTTCTGGCGATGGCACTTAGCCGACTCGTTTGCCTTTTCACCCTTCGAACTGAGTGGGAATGGCCACTACTTGGGTTTTCGCTATTGATGGCCTTTCTCGGGTTTTTTGCCGGGCGTGCTGGTTATTCCGTAGGGTTTGCGATGGCAGGTTTGATGGGACCCTTTTTCCCTATCTTTATGGCTCGCCTTTCACGCAACTTCCCCAATCAGTGGCGTAGTCTGACACTTTGGATTTTGGTCGCGATGCAAGTCACGCTTGCCCTTTGCCACTTTTCCATCGGGCGTCTCACAGACGCCGTGGGCATCTCCAATGCGTACTGGCTTCCTGTGTTTTTCTTCGCCATCGCCTCCGCCGGACTTTTGATCTTCTATCGTTGGGAGCGCAAAAGCCTTGCCCCGCTTTGATTGCTCAAACGGGAGGCACCGTGTATGCTGCCCCCCACCGCATCGCAGTTTTGTATCTCTCAGGCTCGCGTGGCGGAATTGGTAGACGCAAGGGACTTAAAATCCCTCGATCTTTTAGGTCGTGCCAGTTCGATTCTGGCCGCGAGCATTCTCTCTTCCCACTGCGGCGTCTTGTTGCAGACACACTCAAACACGAAGCCCGCTTAACAATATGCGTCATAACTGGTACTTTTCCTGTCACTCGGAGCGACCGGTCTGGGTGCGCTCGGGGGAGAACCTTTATAAGCACTTAATATCCCAGATATTTATTAATGTTATGGAATGGGGGTAGCAGGTCCGGATCTTGCTAATCTACCCGCGAGCAAAGGAGCGCCCTATGTGTGGCATTATCGGTATCGTCTCTCAAAACGGCCCCATCCACGAGGAACTGGAAAAAGGCATGGCGGCCATCTCCCACCGCGGGCCCGACAAGCTCGGACGCTGGTTTGAGAGCGACGGCCGCGTGGGCCTCGGTCATACCCGGCTTAGCATCATCGATCTGGCCACGGGAGATCAGCCTATCACCGACGGCTTGCGTACAATTGTTGCCAATGGCGAGTTTTACGATTTTGAAGCCATCCGAAGTGAACTGGAAAAAGAAGGGTTTCACTTCAAAACAAAATCCGACTCAGAAATCGCTCTCCATCTCTACAAAAGAATGGGAACGGCGTGTCTCGAAAAACTGCGCGGTGAGTTCGCCTTTGCCATCTGGGACAGCCAAAACCAGACGCTCTTTGCCGCCAGAGATCGGTTTGGAATTAAGCCACTCTTTTATACACAGCATAAAGGAAAGCTGCTGTTTGCGTCAGAAATAAAAGCGCTCTTTGCGGCAGGCGTGCCTGCCATTTGGGACGAAGAAAGTGTGCTGCAGGTTTGTGCGGGTCTGATCTTGCACCAAGACCGCAGCCTTTTTAAGGGAATTCGTCAGATACCGCCCGGACACTTTCTACTCGCCTCGAAGAACTCTCTAAAAATCCAGCCTTATTGGGATTTCAATTACCCAGAACAAGGCCACACCAAAAAACCGCCCATGGAGGAAGCAGTCCTTGAAACTAGGCGTTTACTGGAAGACGCCATCAAACTGCGCTTGCGCGCAGATGTCGAAGTGGGTTGTTATCTGAGCGGCGGTTTGGATTCCTGCGCGGTACTCGGCATGGCCAATCACTTTTCGCAGCGCCCGCTGCGCGCATTCACTCTTTCGTTTGGTAACGACAGTGCGTACGACGAACGGACAATTGCCGAAGAAATGGCAAAGCACGCCGGTGCAAACTTCGAGCCCATCCCGGTAACGGACCAGGATATCGTCGACAACTTTCGCGAATCTGTCCGCCACGCGGAAACTGTTTGCATTAACCCCCACGGCGTGGCCAAATTCATCCTTAGCAAGAAAGTCCACGCAGCTGGGATCAAAACCGTGATGACCGGTGAGGGTTCCGACGAAGTCTTTGCAGGCTACCCTCATTTTCGGCGCGATTTGTGGCTGTACAATAGTGAGGGCCAAGATCCCAAGGCACTTGCCGAAGCGCTAGAGCAGCTAAAAGCCAACAATAGCGTTTCACAGGGTGTCGTACTTCCCACCCAGGAATCCCCGAAATCTGCGCGCATCAAGCAGCTTCTGGGCTTCGTCCCGTCTTTTTTTGAAACAAATTTCCAAATGGGCGAAAAGCTCGGCATGATTTTGCAGCCTGAGTTTGGCAAACGCATGGCAGAACGCGAGGCCGCCTTCCTTTTCCTAAACGAACTGGATCTCAGCCGGCAGGTATTGCGGCGTGATCCCGTGAACCAATCGCTTTACCTGTGGTCGAAGCTTGCGCTTCCGGGCTACATCTTGACCGTACTTGGAGATCGCATGGAAATGGCGCATTCACTTGAAGGACGCTTGCCATTTCTGGATCACAAGCTTGTGGAGTATGTATCGCAGCTACCAGTAAGCTACAAAATAAAGGGACTTAGCGAGAAGTACATCTTAAAAGAGGCGGCTAAACCCTACATCACCGACACCATCTACAAGCGGCAAAAGCACCCCTTCCTGGCGCCACCCGCCGCGGGACGTGACGAGGGGCCGATGGCGGAATTTGTTCGATCGCAGATGGAAAGCAGTAGCGGATCCCGCTTCCCGTTTTTCAACGAAAAAGCGCTCGCAGGCTTGAACGCTCAATTGCAAAAAATCCCCGCTGCCCAGCGAGGAATCGCCGATCCACTCGTAATGGTCATCGTGAGTTTGAACATGCTCCAAGACGTTTTCCGGCCCGGAACAGAGTAGGCTATTCCAAGAAACGTTTGCGAGCTTCGTCTGGTACTCTTACCGGACGCCCGGCTCTATCGACGTAAACCAAATGCACGGCCGCCTCCACAAGCACATCGCCTTTTTCGTCTCTGGCCACTTGCTTGACCTCAAACGACGCTCTGCCCACACTGTGAGGCGTGATTTCGACGGTTAGCTTTTGGTTAAATACTCCAGGGCGTTTGTAGTTTACGTTGAGACCTGCCACCACTAGGCCAAAGCCCGCATCCAGCAAGTCCTTAAAGGGCTCCGCAAAAGCTTTCGTACGCAAGCGTTCGAAGATCGCAATCCATTTGTGGTGGCTCACCACACCCCAGTAGTCGATATCATCCAAAAATACTTGGTACGGTTCGGTATACGTCTCTGCCATGCACCGGTTCTACCGCCTGCTCTGCGGACTGACAAGCCGACTAGTCCGTTTTCAGCCTGGCAAAGATTTTGGCGTCGCGGTACGCGCCATCTTTGAGATAGTGGCTTCTGAGCACACCCTCTTGGCGGAATCGATTGTTTAGAAGCACGCGCTCGGATCGGCTATTGTGGCTAAAGATGTGTGCCGTGATACGAAAAAGTCCAAGATCATTAAAACCAATCTCACACAGCTTGCCGACCACCTGGGACATGATCCCCTGGCCCCAGTGCGGCTTACCCAGCCAATAACCGATCTCCGAGGTGTGTTTCATCGGCCCGCCGGCCGGCAAAAAACCACAGCAGCCGAGAAGTTTCTCTCCCCGTCGAATGGCGAATGTCGTTACCGGGCTCTCTTCTTCCAACCGCTGCTCGTTGATTCGAATCCATTCTTCAGCATCTTCTTCCTTGTACGGGTGTGGGATGGCGAGGGTAAAATCGTAGATCTCTTTTTCGACAAGGTACTCCAGAAACGTGGCCTTATCATTGCGACGGATTTCGGTGAGAGATGTCTCGGGATTAACGGCGTAGGAGACGGTGCGCATAGAAGCCTTTTACCGCAGAAAGGCCGCGGCGCAAACTGCGTTCGGCAATACGGCTTCTGCCACCTCGCGCGGCGTACCTATCCCCGCGGTAACGCCCTCGCACGCCGGCATGCCGACGTGGGGCACGAAAACGGCGGATCGCAGGACGTGGGACGCGGCGCCGTATGGCGTAGCCGCCACGAGCACTGCGATAGGCGCGTTGCAGCCCGGCATTTGCTGAAGCTGACTGAGGCATCAGGAATAGAGAGAACAAAAGGCCAAGAAAAAGAAGGAAGTGGCGCACATAGATCTCATCGATCCATTCGCAAAAAAAGTGAAGGCCTCTTTGCTTTCGGCAAAGAGGCCTTCACGACGCCTTGGTCTTGAGGTGGATTGGGAGTAGAAACTTAAACGTTATCCAGGAAACGGCGTTCCGTTGTTAAAGAAGCCGTTGCCGCTGCCGCCTAGGTTGTTCCACATCAGCAGCTGGTCGTTTCCTAGACCCCAGGAGGAATTGTATCCCCACTGGTAGCCTAAACCGTATCCGTTCACAAACTGACCCGAAACGTTTCTAAAATCTGAAAGGTAGCGCATGTACGCTTGGCCCTGATAGCTCAGATAAGGGTACATCGTTCCCCACAACCCGTTGCTGGAGCCAATCAACTGGCGCTCATTGCACTGAATTAGCCGGCCTACCATTTGCCAGTACTTCGAAACGACCTTTTCAACTGACTGCGCTTCCGCCAAACAGTTAGAGGAGTTCGTCATCGTGTTACTGGAGTAGCCGTAACCCAGCCCACTATTGCCGTAATCGACTACGCCGCGGCTGCCGCCCGATCTCGCTGTCGCTCGCATCGCGGCAACTTGTTGCACTTTGGCGAGCAACATCGCATCGGTTGTTTGGCGAAACGCGCTTACCATCGCGTTTTCAGGTCGGGCGCAAGCGCCGAGCAGAAAGAGTGAAGAGGCCATTATCATTCCCGCTAAAGCGCGGCGGTATAAGTTAAGCTGTGTCATTGTCGTAACTCCCATGTTGCGTTCAAGTTGCGTACTCGTCTTGTTTTTCGAGCCTAGTGAATATTACTGATTCAAAGCGTCCTGAATCATCGCGATCCACTGGGGCTCAAAACTTTGCATCCGGTATTGGGTTGCGTACGCGTAGTACGGGCTACCCGCCACCTGGTTGAAAATCTGTCGGTAACAATCCGTGATACCCGCCATCGCAAGTACAAACCCAAGCTCAGGATCCTGTTGCACTATTGGCTGGTACAAGTAGGCCACGTGGATGCACTGAAGACCGTACATCGTCCCTTGAGTCATTTGCGACAGCAGGAGCTGGAGCGGACTCACGCCAGCGGCGTCCCCGTAGTCTTGTCCGAGGCTAGCGAGCTGCGTGGTATCCAAACAGTTATTCAAATAGTTCGTATTAGAACCGACGTTGCCCGAGGCAAAGAGGTCAGAGTTCGTGCAGTCGTTCTGGACCGTAGCACCCGAACCGTCCAAGTTAAAAACCGTATCATCCAGCGTGGAGGTGGAACTCGTGTCGGTAAAAACAAAATCGTCAGCGGTAAAATCGTCGCCTGTTCCAAAAGGATTGTCCAATTGGTAATTGTCACCAAAAGGTGTGCCGGTAAGATCCGGAAGCGAAACTCCACCGGTCTGTACGAGCGAATTCGCTCTTTGGCCGGTACACCCGACGTTTAGTTGTAGAAGGATAAACGCAGCGGCAAAAAGGCTGCGGCGGAAAAGTCTCTTAAGTCGAAGCGTCTTCATGTTGACTCCCATTGATGTTCCAAAAGCTGTGAGTCCAAGTTGCGCGTTCACAGCGGCGTATACTGAGAGTATTTGCAAGGGATGGGCCAACACACTACAGGCATGAATAGCGCATCCCAGGAAGACTGGAAGAATACACCGTAGGCGGCAGACACCTACCCGGCGCGTGGGGAAACCCAAAAAATGTAAGCTATTTCAGGTGGTTACGGTATATCGTCTAGGCGGCTGACAGGTGTAAAAGGGCTTAGGCGCCCAGAACCTTCTTCATGGTACGCACGTTGTAGTGGATATCGTTCTCCGGATCGGCGATACGCTTATCGGCAAAGGCCGCCGCGACATCCCGAATGGCATCTTCAATAGTGCGCTTAGGAACAAATCCCAGTTCCTTGGCGATACGCGACGCCGAAATGTGGTACGAACGCAGATCGTTGGTCGGTTCTACGCGGATGGGGATTTCGGGCCCCACCGTATCCTGCACGAGCGTCGCAATCTCCATCACCGTATGGTTGGCGCCACAAGCGTTGAACTCTTTCCCATCAATCAGATTCGCAGGAGTTTCCACTAACTCCGCATACAGATCGGTGATGTCCTCTATATGTATGTTGGGGCGTTTCTGCACGCCTCCGAAAACCCGGATCTGCCCTTTTTTCACCGCATGGTGGGTTAGTATGTTTACCGTCAGATCCAGGCGCATGCGCGGGCTAAACCCGCAGACGGTTGCCGATCGCACACTAACGGCTACCATCGCCCCGCGCTCCTTGCGTAAAAAGTCTTCGATGACGGCCTTGGACTCCGAGTAAACTGTGAGCGGTTCCAAGCACAATTCCTCAGTCACGTCGTTTTCTTCCTTAATGCCATAAACGCTGGAGCTACTAGCGTTGATAAATCGCCTGACCCCAAGGTCTCTAGCTGCCGCAATCAGATCTTTGGTCGCCTCGATGTTTACTTCTTTCGTGAGGCCCGGGTCTAAGTCTGAGCTGGGATCGTTGGAGATGCCGGCCAGGTGGATGACCGTATCGATTCCCTGAAGAGAGCGTTTCACAAAATCCCTATCCCGCAGATCCCCTTTTAGCAAATGCAGTTTTTCATTTTTCGCAAAAACGCTTTGTTGCGCATATAAAAATAGGTCGAGCACAGACACTTCGTACCCGCGGTTTAAGAGTTTGGGGACGAGAATGGCCCCGACATAAGCCGCACCACCCGTGACAAGAATATGTTTCATCTTTTCTCCTAAACGCTGGCTTAAACAAAATCTAAATGCTGAGGGGGAGCCTGCGAAGGCGCCTCGATCTCTACCTCGCCCTTTTTCACCTTATCTAAATACTCGTTCACCTTGTGCTGCAGGCAAAGGCTGCCACACATTTTTTGGGCATTGAAAGCGGGGGAAGCCAGATAGTTCATGACTTCCCAATAGCGATCGCTGTGAAAAATGTCCCAAAAGCGCTCTTTGGCAATATTGCCCATGTGAAACTTGCTGTACTTCTCGTTAAACAGCATCCCACATGGGGCCACAAGCCCGGATCCGGAAATTTGCAGTAAAAACGGAGCCCCATAACAACGCTGGTAGCTGCGTGTCCCCTCATCCTGAATCTTCGACCACTTGACGACGACCTTAAATTCGTTGTCGGACAGCGCCTCAGCCGCGTGGAGCTTGTCGTATAGCCTTTTGTAGCCGCTGTAATCGACTCCCAAGAAACCGTCTTCATTGTCGCTGCAATGCTTAATGACCAGATAGTCCGGACGGAGTTGCTTCCCAAGTTTGGCAAGCGGGAGAATTTGGTCTTCATATTCGGGCATTAGAACCATCTGCATGCCGATGGTGACATCAAGGTTTTGTTCTTTTTTGATTTTTACCATCGCACGAATGTTGTCGCAGACGCGGTGAAACCACTCTTCCTTCACCCCCATGATCTCCGCGTACCGCTTGGGTTCACCCGCCGTGATATTGATCCGCAAATAGGTGAGGTAAGGAAGAATCTGACGAAGCTTGCGCTCGGTAAGCACGTAGGCATTTGTCCCTACGGCCATCGAAATGCCCAGTTCTTTCCCACGTTGGATACTATCCACAAAGATGGGCGAGAGCGTGCTCTCTCCATCAGACACTAGGCTAATCCCTTTCACATCCAACGCAGCGCAGTCTTCCAAAAAATGGAACATGTTCTCCCGCCGGATGGGAACGCGATCATTTTCTTGCATCATGGCATAACAATAGTGGCAGCCGAAGTTGCAGGCCCGCGTCAAAGCCATATCAATGGTAATCGGTGAAACCCGTTCACCCCTTTCCCAAGCTTTGACACGCTGCGCATGCCACGCGATCTTGGTTCCGTCCAGTATTAACTGCGTGTGTTCTATGGCTAAAGCGGACGACATAAGGGCTCCCAGTGATTATGGCACCACGAGGTGGGTCCGTAAATCCGCGGCATCCTCTGTTCGGCGTATTCCCGCCCCCGGTTTATACACGGAACGTCGCATCCTACGCGTCCGGAAACTAGACAACCAGCAAACCGAGTTCTAGAATTGGCCCCATGAAACCAGAAGCCATTTGCAAAGATCCAAAGTCATTAAAATATGTCCGCGGTTGGAGCTACCATGACCAACTAAACGGACTCATCTCCGAAGCACCGCACATTCTTCCTAAAAGGGAGAGTTGGCCGGCAGGTGTTGAGGATATTCGTGAGCAGGAAATCACCCGAGCGGGATTCCAACCCACGGCTGCTCATTCTGCTTGCTATTTGTATCGCTCGCATCCGGGTCCGGGGTGGCGCCGCGACGGTGCTCGTCCCATAAGCAAAGAAGAAGTGGCGCCGGGGTGGGTGACCGGCATGGTTCAAAGAACCGAAGTTCCCGAGAGCCAACTTCCCCGAAAGTACAAATCCCAAGCAGCGTCTCCTAAAGGCCACTGCTTGCAGAATTTGGTCACGCTCTTTTACAACGCCGACGTCTCTGCGGGCGTTACCCAAGGCAGCGAACCCATGCCTTTCTTTTTTAGAAACGCTGACGGTGATGATCTGTATTTCGTGCACCACGGTGAGGGCGTCATCGAGACCGAGCTGGGTCTGATCGGCTACGAACCGGGCCATATGATCTGGATTCCCAAGGGCCTCGCGTATCGCATCGTACCGATGAGCGAAAAGCACGAGCTCTTTCATTTTGAAAACTACGGAGAAAACTTTCAAAAGCCGGACACGTCCTTCACGGGAGATGCTGCTGTTTATTACCACCGTAATATAGAAGTCCCCGTCAGTTGTTATGTCCCTAAAACTGGGGACCACGAAGTCGTGGTGAAGGCCAACGGCGTGTTTACGGCGTACACGCACCCCCACCACCCAATGGATGTCGTCGGATGGGATGGCACGTGGTTTCCGTTCCGGCTTCACGTACGCGACATTCAGCCTATCACTAGCTACAAGTCCCATGTCCCGCCTTCCGCCTATTGCATGTTTTGCGGAACGGGCTTTGAGTATTGTGCCTTCGTACCGCGACCGGTGGAAACAGGAGAACGTTCATTGCCGGTACCGTTTGATCACATCAATTGCGATCGGGACGAAGTCATTTTCTATTCTCGGGGTGTGTTCTTTAGCAAAGATACTTCTGATGAAGGCACCGTGACGTTTCACCCGCGCGGCGTTTCGCATGGGCCACACCCAGCGTCCTTGCAGCGAAGCCTGGACCGCCGGGAAAAAGAAGGGGCATTCATGTTCGACGGGTATTTCATACTGCTAGAAACCAACCGCCCGCTTTTCCCGACGAAGTACGCGGCGGAATACGAGGAGAGTTCGTACATCAACAGTTGGCAATAATGGCAGGCGCGATTGAAATAAATTACGAGCAACTTCTCAAAGACTACGAGCAGAGCTTGCATGAGAAGCTCAGAAACTTCAGTACCGCCTACGACTTTCTAGAGACCTGGGTTCCCGACGAGAATCTGGAACAAAGCCTTCTGGGTATTTTCGAAGCCGCACAACTTTCCAAACTCACGCAAGGTCTGCGGATCCGACTTTCCGTGAACAACTCTCGACTTCTCAAAGAGGTAAAACTCAGAGCACAGGCACGGGAGTTTGGTGAGGCTCGGGTAGAAATACAGGGCCAGGACAAGATCGTACATTTCATGGCCCGCGAGGAGAAACGCAAAACGACTCCATCCCCTGAGGTCGAACTCCCCACCCAAGCTGTCATGGATCGACTTTTCACCAGTCCCGAACTTCCGAAGTTTGGCTCGCATTTCCCGTCGCGCGCGATCTCGGAGGCCCACGAGGCCTATCAGAAAGGCCTACGCGAAAGCCTCGCCACTCTCAGTCACCAAGGGACACTTCGTGAGGAGGAAGAAGGCGCTCGCCTCGTACAGAAAAATTCTGGGAGCAGCCTTTCGCTATTGGTGGATAAGCGCGGGCTCGTCCGCCACGCAGTTTTCGAAAGCAAAGGAGAATTGGAAACAGCGCTTCTCGAGGCTTTTTGCAGCTTGATAGAAGGCTTGAGTTTGCAGGAGGCCAGCGACCACGGTGTTTTGCGCCTGGAGTATAGGTTGCGCGATCCCGCCGTCCCGCTCGGCATCCCTGGCATTGTAACGCCGGAAAATTCAGATCCGATGTTGCTCGTGCCCCAGACTCTCATCCGCGCCGCGTACGCAGAGTACAAGATCGATCACGCGAGCGGCCGCAACTATTGGACGGACAAAATCAGTCGTGAATGGCTTTCGCTCAGCGCGAGCGAGCGGCTCGAGCATTTGCGTACCGCAACAGTACAGTTTCTTAGGCAAAATGGCCTTCCTGACGAGGCGATGCGAGTGGTCAGCATGCAGCACGAAACGCGCGTGATCGTAGAGGCTCCCCAGCATAGCGAGGTCTTGCTGCGACTCGAGGCCCACCTTCGCCAACTCTTAGAACCCCAATTGGAGATCCTTCTCTCCGAGCGCCAGGACACTAACAAACCACGCGAGAGTAACGCCAAAGCCAAGGATCTAAGCAGTTGAAAATAGGGTAGCTTTCGTGTTCTATTCCCCTGTCCCTGCGGCGGTTGGGTGCCCCCTCAATTGATTGACGCATCTAGCCGAAAGGGTGTAGAGGCGTAACGTTGAGCGAGAGGCAAAAAAACAGTTTTCTCAAAAGAATCCTTGTGGGTTGGTCGGGCCGGCTCACGCTGGTACTTTTGGTCCTGGGAGGCATAGGTCTATACCTGGGGCAGCGCCTCACACTAGAGCTTTCCCTCACGGATCTACTCCCGAAGCGCCACCCCGCTGTCGTGAAATTCGAAAAAATCACCGAAATCGTAGGCGGCGTAGGCTACCTGATCGTGGTTTTGGAGGCTGAGGACGCCAAAGCGCATTTCCAGGTGCTTCCGGCCATCGTCAAAGATCTAAGCCGCAGCGATCTCGTTCGCAGCGCCTTTTACGATCGCGAAGAGTATTTCTTTTCCACCCACATGCTCTACTACTTGTCTTTGGATCAGCTAGACGAACTCGATCGGAGCATTCGAGACAACATACGACAAACGCGCAGCAAGGCTTTTGACCTTGGTCTTTGGGACGACGAAGAATCCAAAGCCACAAAGATGGATCCCAAGGTCAAAGAAAGTGCCCAGAAATCTGCAAAGATTACGCCCTATCTAAACTCCGCTGACGGAAAACAGCTCTTGTTGATGATCAAACCCACCTTCGACTCTACGGACTTGCTTCGCACGCGCCAGCTCGTGAAATTAACGGAGGATACCCTACACGCCCACCTTCCAAGCGAAGTGAAGTACGAGTTTGCAGGCCGGTACTACATTAAGATTGCCGATTCCGCCGTAGTAGAGGAAGACATCGCCATTCTCGGCACGCTCTCCATCTTGCTGATTTCCCTCTTGCTGCTCGTGAGTCTACGTAGCGCGCGGGCCGTGGTACTCATGGTGCTTCCTATTCTGATCGGCATCGGCATTACGCTGGGCTTTGCCTACTACTTCATTGGTCACATAAACGTCGTCACCGGTTTCTTGCTGGGGATTCTCATGGGGCTTGGTGCGGACTATAGCATCCACCTTACGTTCCGCTTGCGGCTCGAGAAGGAATTGGACAAGGAGGGCGATCCCGCTTGGAACGCCATCAGCCATAGCGGACACGCTATTTTTGTGGGTGCGCTGTCGGCGGCATTAGCATTTCTCACGCTGTGTTTCAGCGATTTCCGGGCGTTCTCCGAGTTCGGCTTCGTCTGCGGGGTCGGTATCGGTGCGGTTAGCATCAGTCTCTTGCTGTCCTTCTCTGGTCTTACGAAGTTCTTGCGCCTAGACAAAATCGACTTTGCCCCGAAGGCGACCAAATTCGTGCTCCCGCAATTGGAGACAAACAAGTCTTTTTACACCGCTCTCGGGATTACGGCCATTTTGTTTGTCTGTGCGGCGGAAGTCAGTTTCGAGTACGACTTTGACAAAATGTTTCAACACTCGCAGAAAGTGCACGATCTCACAGCGCTGGTGGATCGCATTTACGATCGTTCGGTCGTGCCGTCGGTGTTTGCGGTACCGGACAAAGATACCGCCGTTGGCTTGGAGGCCTTTCTAAAAGAGCATTACATGCCTGACATGATCCAAATGGTCGCCAGTGGAGCGACGATCATCCCCGAGCAGCAGGAAGCCAAGTATAAGATTTTGCAACGGACTGAACGCCGCATCGCCTCGCTCAAGGACCGCTGGCTCGAGCAGGATCTGGACGTACCCGCCGAAACCATCCGGCGATGGGTAAGCGCTAAACCATTTGCCTTCACCGATCTTCCTATCCACTTGCAGGAGTTTTTGCGCGGCACTAAAGCCAGCAGCTACCTGCTCTATGTCTATCCTAACCGCGCGGTGAAATTTAATACGGCCCAGGGAGTACAGTCTTTTGCAGCCATGGTGCGGGATGTGGAAGAACACTTCCCTACCGCGCTGACGGGATCGGATTCGGTTGTTTTTGCGGAAATTCTTGACCTCATCAAAAACGACGGCATGAAAATTCTTGCTGGCATTCTTGCTATCGTAGGTGTCGTTATCTGGCTTAATCTGCGCAGCTGGAGTGCGACGTTCACAAGCTTTCTGCCCTTGTTGATAGCCTTTCCCGTAGGGATGGGCATGATGGCGATTTTGGGTATCAAGT
>JAGQZV010000004.1 GCA_020435295.1 Bdellovibrionales bacterium
GTCGCATCCGTAAAAAGGTTTCCACTGTCGATTACTCTTACTTTGAAAGAGTGCTCTCCCAAATTTGAGTTCTTGGGGACACCTGTTACGATTCCGTCAGTGGTCAGATTTAGCCACGTGGGTTTTCCGGACAAGATCGTGAAGGAAAGTTTCTCGTTCGTGTCTATGTCCCGTACGAAGGGTTTGAGATCTTCGGAATACAGCGCGTCTTCCTTGGCGCTGGGAAGGCGGACTGGATCGGCGGTCCATTGCGGTTCGTGGTTGGTGTGATCTACCGTGACAATAACAGTGGCCTCTTTGGACGCGCCTGCCTTGTCACTCACTTTCACCACGATGGTGTTTTCACCAATGTTGGACTGTCCGGGAGTTCCCTTTAGTACCCCTTGGGGCGTAATTCCTAGCCAGTTTTCGCCGGAGACTTTCTGGAATAGGAGCGGGTCGTCGGCATCTACGTCCTTTGCATAATTTGCGATCGACTCCTCATAGAGGACGTCTTCTTTTGCCGACAGGCGTATGGGATTCAATACCCAGTACGGTGCATGGTTAACGTGTTTGACTGTGATTTTTACATCGGCAACGGCGTTGTGGCCGGGCTGTCCGTCGGAGACTCGGATGCGGAAGGTTGTTTCCCCCAGATCGTCCTTGGTTGGGGTGCCGCGCAAGTCGCCGTTGGGGGTGATCGTCACCCAGGTACGACCCGTCGAACTCAGTAGTGCGAAAGTAAGTGGATCGCTGTCTGCATCTTCGACGTACGGGGCGAGCGAGCGTGCATACAAGCTATCTTCGGACGCTTCTGGCAAAATTGTAGGATCGGCTTTCCAGCGCGGGGGCGCATTTGTTTTGTCGACCGTTACGATGATGCGCCCGCGGACCTTGTACACCCCGTCCGTTACTTCCGCGGTCCAGGTTTTTGTGCCGCCATCGTTTTGCCCGGGTGTTCCTTCAAAGCTGCCGTCGAGAGTCAAGTTTGCCCACCCGGGACCGTCGACGATACGGAACGAGAGTTTGTCCCCGTCGGGATCCACGACTGATCGTTGCAGATCCTGTTTGTAGAAAATGCCTGTTCTCGCGCGCGGCAATTCGAGCGGATCGGTTACCCACTGTGGCGGGCGGTTCAGATTTTCTATGGTGAACTGGGCCGTGGTGCGTGCCTCAAGGACTTTCCCATTATCAGTGAAAAAGACGCGCAGGCCGACTTGGGCCTGTGTGCTGCCATCATGTGGCGGTGTACCAGAGAGTAAACCCGAGGAGCTATTGACGGTCACCCAGGTCGGTCCGCTGGTTTTTTCGAAACTTAGGGGAATTGGTTCGTTGTGAACAACGTGTGCGCGCAAGTCTTGGGCGTAGGGCTCTCCCTGCGTGGCGGTGGGAAGCAGCAGCGGGTTGGCGTCCCACTTGGGCGCTTGAGCGTCGCCTTTTATCACTTCACCATTGGCGAAGGTCGATGCGGATCCCCCGGAGGGGTGAATCGCGCGAAATACGATGTTTCTAAACTTCCCAATATGGGCAGCCTCAGGGACGCCCGAAAGCGTGCCGTTGGCACTTAATTTGAGCCAAGGTGCGTTTTGTGACAATCCGGTTTCGGTGAAGGTCAGCGCAGTAGAATTATCGGCCGCCGTCACGTGTTGCCGAAGATCCAATTGGAAAGTTGCGCCTTCTTTGATTTCGCCAAGAAAGAGTTCGGCGGGGGCATTTTTCCACTCAGGAATGATCTGGACCTGTAGGATGACTTGAGTGGTGTCCGCCTGCTCGCCGTTCCTGCATTGCACGGCTAGATTGAATCGGTGGGCCCCGACGGCAGAAAGAGGGGCTGTGCCGGTTAACTTTTCGTTGGTTTTGTCTACTGTTAGCCAGCTCGGTGGTGTAGGAGAACCAAATACTCCCCAATCCAAATCCTCACCCACTTGGGGATCCGAAAGCAGCGTCCGAAGGCTGATGTTTTGGGCTTTAGACGCCGCAATAGGTAGTGTGACCGGATTCGCGCTAAACTTTGGATCGCACGCTGCCGAAGCTTTCTGCGAAAAGCAAAAAACTAATAAAGAAAGCCATACAAGATAAAAACCCCTCTGCATCACCGCCCCCAAACTACAGGTGATCCCATTTACTCCGACTCTAGAAGTCGGCTTCATTTTAATGGTAGGTTTCTGTCATCCTTAAGGAAAACCACAAAACCTTGAACAACGGTTAATACGGAAGTTGCCTCTTACTCAGTTGATTCGTTGCTTCAATCAAAATGGTAGAGGTGTTGCTTCCTCCACCTGACCCCATACTTGCGGCCATTATATGCATGATGGGGGGGGCACGGCTATTGAAGAAAGGCGAGCAGGCGCGTCAAAATGTGGTGCGATGCACCATTCCAGGGTGTGCTTAGCGTGATAGCGCGACGCGTTTTGTTTTCTGGTCGGTGAAGTATTCGATAACTAGATAGTCATCCGGGCTAAGCTCATCGACATCGATGTTGTTCCAGTGAATGAGCACCGACGGCGGGCTGGCTTTGTAGCTCCACTGATCCGTGGGTTGATTTGTGTTCCCCGTGAGAACTTTGCCGGCCAGCGTTATGGTGATTTTTGCGGGATCGTTTGGTGGTGGGTTCAGAGTGAACTCCTTTTTGGCGTAGATATATGCCCGGGTAATTACTGTTTTCGCGTAATCTTTGAGGATGGCGCCCATAGAGTAGTTCCAGTCCTCGCCGTGATAGTTTTTTCCGCCCGTAGCGTTTACCACCACACTGTAGGCGTTGGCGGGGCCGGCCTGACTAGGCTTGATCGAACTCAGGGAAGAATCACGGGGGGTAATTCTAGAGACGTGGTAAGGCTTTTTCTTGGCGGCGTGCAGACTCATGAACCTGTTTGCAAATCCGTCGGGTGTTTGGCTGGACGTAAAGTAGCGGTAGTGGTCCCTTTGGCAGGTGGCGATGAGCACGTCCATAGGCACCTGATCCACGAAGTAGTCCCGCTCGTAAATTTGGCTAAAGCCTTTTATTCGATCGTAGAACCGCTGCATCGACCACAGCGGAGTGCTCAAACAGTTGTCCGTCCAGTATTCGTTGTTAAATGAAAAGCTATCGGGCTGCGTTCTATTACGGAAATCTTGAATGTGATCCCTATCCCAGCGCAGCAGCATGTCTCCCTGGTAATTCATTGTGGGCGAACCATCGAAATTTCTGGCATCGGAGGAAATAAGAATTCCTGTATGGTGGATGTCGGCGTCGTTAAGGACATTGTAGTAGTGATCAATGCAACAACCGAGAGATGAGACAAGATTTCCGCTGTAGTCAGAAAGGTCCAGCACCCACAGGTTTTCAACTTTAGCGCCTGCTACCGGATCGCCGATGCGAATGCGCCGCTCCTGTTTACCCTGTAGCACCCTGAGGCGAATCTCCGTAAAAGCGCCTAGCTGCGCATTGCGTGCCTCCATTTGGAAGGTATGCAATCCAAGATCGCCCGCGGAAGGGGTACCCGCGATACAGCCGTTTACTTTGCAGGTGGCAAAGCCCGGCTGCCCGGTGCAGCTAAATGTCAGCGGTTCATTCTGCGGATCCTTGGCAAAGCCACTTACACAATGCTCAAAGGGTTCATCAACACGGGCGATGAGTTCAATAGGGTTCTTGGTCCAGTAAGGGGGATCAAGTTTTTTCAGTACTCGAATAGAAGCCTGTCCGTCCACTTGGTAGGTACCGTCTGAGACGCGAAAGTGGAAAATGTGGTCGCCCACATCCTTGCGTTTGGGTGAAAGCGTGAGCGTACAGTTTCCTGTGAGGCTGACCCAGTCGAAGGCATCAAGAGGTGTACACAACAACGGATCGTTGTCAGGGTCTTTGATCTTTCCGGTGCTTACCCAATTCTCTGTCAGGTTCTCATTTTCAAACATGATGTAAGCGATTTCCGGATCGATGACTGGGGGCTGGGCTCCTGGTAATACTTCACCCACGCCGTTTACTGGCACCGAGACAGTGCCGTCGTTGACTACTAGAATGGTGGTGAAAGAGCCGATGTCTGCTTTGGATGGTATACCGGTTACGATTCCGTCCGCCGAAACCTGTAGCCATGCCGGACCGGCACCTGCTTGTTTGGAGAAGGTGAGAGCGTCATTGTCATCATCCACCACGTAGGGCTTGATGTCGACGTGCAAGTTCTCCCCGACGCGTACTTTTCCCAGCGGGATGGGGTTGCGCGTCCAGCGTGGGGGGGCATTCACTTTGAGTACGGTGATTTGGACCGTGACGTCTGCGAACTCTCCCTTAGGATCGCTGACTCGCGCCTTAAATGTTTTTGTCCCGACGTCGGTGCGTTCGGGAGTGCCCCATACAGCTCCGCTGTCGCGTACGTTTAGCCAACTAACTTCTGCCGCATTTACTTTTACGAAAGTTAGCGGATCGTTATCGGCATCGATAGCGTAACTGGCTAGGCTTTGGTTGTAGGCTTTTCCCTCTGTTGCATCCGGGAGAATAATGGGGTTTTTTGTCCACGCCGGTTTGTGGTTGATATCAATGACGATGACGGTGACCGTTGCTTCATCGTATAGGCCACCTTTATCCGTAACGCGTACAATGAATTGGTTCTCGCCTACGTTTGCTTGCTTCGGAGTTCCGCCGAAGTTGGTTCCATCAGGGGTGACGGTTGCCCAGTTGGAAGGAGGGTTTGCGGAACGAATTTCAAACGTTAGCTGTTCGTCCGGATCGGAATCCACGACGAAACGGGCGATATTTTCGGCGAGCAATTGATCCTCGTTGACCTGGAAAACGGGATCGAGAATCCAACGAGGAGCGTGATTTGTTTTGTCGATAAGTACCAGCACTTCGGCGTCGTCGAAGTGGCCCGGGTTGCCGTCAGCGACACGGATGGTGAATTTCTGCAGCCCCACGTCGTCTTTGGTAGGCGTGCCGACTAGGGCCCCACTGCTGTTTACGCTAGCCCAACTCGGGCCGCTTAAGATAGTAAAAGCCAAAGGATCGTTGTCTGGATCCGTTGCGTGGGTTTTGAGATCCTGCGAATAAAATTGGTCCTCTTTCCCGTCAGGTAACACCGTGGGTTTAACGAGCCAGTGGGGGGGCTCGTTTGACTTGATTACTTTTACGATGACCGTGGCTCTATCGGTGGCCCCATCGGGGTCGCGTACCTCGACGGTCCACTTGTTCTCTCCGACGTTGCTTTTTGCGGGGGTCCCGGAAAACTTGCCGTCGGTAGTGAGCTTGGCCCATGTGGGGCCGTCCACGATCGTGAAGCTCAAGGTGTCGTTGTCTGCGTCACTTACTGCGGATGCGAGGTTTTGCACCGGATAGCTGACGCCCGTGAAAGCGTCGGGGAGCAGAATCGGATCGCTTAGCCACTCTGGTGCGTGATTCACCTTTAGTACGTTGAATTCGAAAATGGTCTCATCTGCGTAGGTGTTGCCATCTTCTACGAAAAAGACCCGAGCGCGTAAGGAAACGTGGCCTACATCGGTGCGTGTGGGAGTGCCAGTCAGACGACCTGTCGAGGTGTCCATTTGGAGCCAGGTGGGTCCCGACAGGCGTTCAAACTGCAGCGGGTTTTGTTCTGCGCTGACGACATAGAGCGCGGTGGGCTCGTCATAGTGAACGCCTTCATTCACGTCGGGAAGCGAAATCGGATTCTTCGTCCATTTCGGTGGCTTGACGTATTTCTGTACTGTGCCGTTGGCGTGGGTTTCCGCGCTTCCGCCTGAGGGGTGAGTGGCCGTGAAAACGATTCCGCTAAACGCTCCGACGAGTGAGTGATCCATGGTCCAAGGTGGTGTTCCGTGAAGTCTTCCGCTCGATTCCAGAACGAGCCAGGGGGCGTTTTGTTCTAAGCCGGTCGCTGTGAATGTGACGTTCGGGTTATTGTCCGCCGTAGTGATGTGATCCTTCAGGTTGATATCCAAAGTTCCGTCTTCGGGGATGTCTCCCAAGAAGAGCTCGTTCGGAGCGTTTTTCCACTTGGGGACGATAAGAACGTGAATTCGTATTTGTGCAAAGGCGCCGTTGTCCCCACACTGCACGCTGAGATTGAAGCTGTGGGTGCCGGAATCGTTGACGGTAGGTGTCCCGCGAAGCGTTTCGCCCGGGGCGGGGATGGGTTCTAGCCACGCGGGGGGAGCCGCACCAAAGGTGGCCCAGTCCAGCGCCTCACCGGGGAGCGGATCAACGAGCAGCGACCGCAGCCCTACTTCGAATAATTCGCCAGCAGCGGTGTTTAGATTGAATTCAGTCGTGGTGAACTTGGGATCGCATACGGCCTCTGCTCTGGCCGAGAGGCCCCAGCAGAGGTTTAATAACGCCAACACTACTCCCAGGCGAGAAATGGTGCGCATCGTCGATTCCTTTTTTTTGAAACGATCTAAGTAAGTCGTGAGTATTCGAAGTATGTCTATTCTATCAGTGCATACGGAGAGTTTGCGTCGAAAGTGTAGAAATATTGTTACTGACGGTTAAGGCTTTGTTCCGCGACTTGGAACGCCGAGGGGTGAAACGTTGGGGGAATCGCCTAGCCCCTTGTGTAGACGCATTCCGCCGCCGCGCAACGCGTTATATAAAGGGCTAGGCGAGGAGAATTTAAGGCAGTTTTAGGTCCTTAAAAGCTTTGTCGTTGGGACAGTTTTCATCGAGAAAACTAATGAGCCACTCCACCTCTTTTCCTTCGCGTTTGGACTCGTTCGCGGCGGCGGTGTAGAGCTGGATGATTTTTGGAACCGTATAGACAACTTTTTCGCCAGCCGCTTCCGTGGTGACTAGTTCTAGTTTCACAGCCGCGTAACGAATGCTGGGTTCAAGGGCTTGGGCAAGAGGGGACGTGGTTTCCTGCAGCTTTGCGGCCACATCGATTTTCGCTTTGATCTCGTCCAAGTTCTCCCATTGCGCTTTTTTGCTTTTTGTCGTCGTGACATGAAACTCTTTATCGTCCAAGTCGTGGTTCACCATGACAATGCCTTCGGTGTAGAGCTGGCAGCTGGAGGAGGGGTGAGCCGGGTGAGTCCCGTTGATCCCTAGATCACCAATAATTTTTATCAGTAGGGGACGGTTTGGTTCTTTCTGCTTTTCTTTTTGTTCCGCTTCTTGCGCAAATGTGGAACTGGATAGTAGGAAGACACAGAGCAAGCCACCCAGGAATCTCATTGGAACTCCTTCTCAAAAATTACTTCAGTTGTGTTCGAGGTTTTTGAGCCGCCCCTAAACCCCAAACCATGATTAACAACTGTAGTAATGCATAGCGACAACGTGAACGCAAGAGGAATTGCGCGTTGTGCCAAGATGGAGTGCGTCTACTTGCGTGTGGCCCCGGGTGCGAGGATGGGTAGCTCCGCGCTGGTTGGGGTGCCGCCGCCCATCCCTACGGCGCCCGCATAAGGGATTTCCAAAGAATCGCAGGAATTGCCCGCACAGATGGAAAAACCCTGCACGCGTCTGCCAATTTGCTCAACGTAGATGGTCTGTTCAATGTAGTAGCCCTCGGGAGTCAGAACCCACTCCTTTCTGGGAATGCGGGTTCGGATTCGCTCGCTAAAGACGATCCGCATGCCGGCGATGTGTTTTTCGTAACGACCATTGGTGTGGGTTTCCCACACTTTGTCCATAGTTACGACTCGATCGCCATCTGTTGTTTTTCCCTGAGTGTCTATTGGCAACTGGACGTGGCAGTTGGTGAGGTTCACCGTGGTTCCGGTGACGTCACCGCTTTCTTTGGCGATAAAATCCAAGTGTTGCTGGATACGTGGTTCGACAGTGGTGATGTCCCTCCACGCGGTCTGAGCGAATTCGGCGTCCTTGCAGGTGGAAGTTTTCCAAGCCGCGTTGGCGTTCACGCAACAAGTAATGAGTAAAAGGCCCCAAAAAACAGACTTCATCTCCCCTCCAATCTCGCTCAGCATTACGGGGAGTGGCGGACGGCGTCAAGGAGCATCGAGTCTAGCCTAGTGCCTACGGTTCAAGCCGGTACATCATGCGCGGGAACGCGGCTGTTTCCCTCAGGTGGTCAAGTCCGCAGATCCACGAAAGCGTGCGCTCAACCCCGAGTCCAAAGCCGGCGTGGGGAACCGATCCGTAGCGGCGCAGATCCAAGTACCACTCGAAAGGTTCTAGGGGCAGCCCTTGCTCCTTTAGGCGCTTCACAAGGGTTTCGTAGTCGTCCTCTCTTTGGGAGCCACCGATGATTTCTCCGTAGCCCTCAGGAGCGATGCAGTCCATCGCCAAGGCCAGCTCTGGATTCTGCGGATCTCGTTTCATGTAGAAGGCTTTGATTTTGGCCGGGTAACGGTGAATGAAGACGGGACGATCAAAGCTTTCGCCGATGATTGTTTCCTCCGGAGCCCCGAAGTCATCTCCGAATTGGACCGATTGCCCTTTTGCTTTTAGGAGTTCGACCGCTTCCGTGTAGGAAATTTTAGGGAACGGCGCTTTTACGTTCTGTAGTTTCGTTGTGTCGCGCTCAAGAGTCTGGAGTTCCACGGCGCACTCTTTTAGGACTCGCTGGATTGTGAATTCCAAAAAGCGCTCCGCCAGAGCCATGTCATCTTCAAGGTCGAAGTAGGCGGCTTCCGGTTCGACCATCCAAAACTCAGTCAGGTGGCGACGCGTCTTGCTCTTTTCCGCACGGAACGTTGGGCCAAAACAATAGACTTTGCCAAGCGCCATGGCGGCGGCTTCCGCATAGAGTTGCCCACTCTGGGAGAGGTAGGCCTTTTGGTCAAAGTACTCAGTTTCAAAAAGGGTCGACGTCCCTTCGCACGCATTCGGGGTGAAGATGGGCGAATCTACTAGGGCAAATCCTTCCTGAAAGAAAAAGTCGCGAATGGCGCGTATGTAGCTGTCCCGGATGCGAAGAATCGCCGACGGGCGTTTGCTGCGTAACCAGAGATGGCGCTTGGAGAGCAGGAAGTCTATGCCGTGATCCTTCTTTCCCAGCGGGTATTCCTCGGCCACATGAAAAACCTTTAGGTCTGATAACTCCAGTTCCACACCAATGGGAGATCTCTTGTCTTCCTTGACGAGGCCCGTGATGGAGAGACTTGTCTCCTGCGTTAGTTTTTCAAAGTTCTCGAGCACGGACTCAGGTACGTTGCCCTTAACAATTACTGCTTGGATTATGCCGGTGCCATCTCTAAAGATGAGAAACTTGATTTTTCCAGAACTGCGCTTGTTGTAGACCCAACCCTTGAGCGTTACCGTCTCACCAATGTGCCGATTTAGCTTGGAGATGCAAAGATCCACGCCTAGCGGGCTCCTGACCTAGACTCAGCAACACCAGCGAGAAGCAGTGTCACCGAAGAGGCCACGTACACCGTGGAGTACGTACCTACCAAGATACCAATGCTTAGCGCGAGTGCGAAGTTTTCGATGTCGCCTTCAGTGAAATAAACAAACCCGAGCACAGAAATCAATGTGGTTAGCGACGTGATAATGGTGCGCGATAGCGTTTGGTTAATGGCCTTATTCAGCGTAGGGCGCAGGGGCAGAGCTGTACCTCCGAGCTTAAAAAGCTCGCGGACGCGATCATAAATGATGATGGTGTCGTTTACGCTATAACCGGCCACCGTCAGCAAAGCCGCGACAGAGGCAATGGTGAATTCGCGGCCGCTAAATACATAGAACCCCGCGATGATAATGAGATCGTGAACGAGCGCGATCGTCGCTCCCGGGGCGAAGCGGAAATCAAAACGGAACCAGATGTATATCATGATGAGAATGACAGAATAAAAAAGGGATTTGAGTGCCGCCCATTTAAGATCTTGCCCGACCTTTGGGCCAACAACGTCCACTTTTTCAATCTCAACATGATCCTTGCCGACCTTGACAAGGATGCGCTCGGCGAGCGGGGTGATCTTCGATTCGTCTTCCACGGGGGGGGTTGTGATCATGTATTCGCGCTTTTCTTCCCCGAGCGCGACTACGGACGCATTGGATTGACCAATGTCGTTGACGATGGTTCTTACCTCTTCAGCGGTTTTTGGTTCTGTGAATTTAACCTGAACCACGGTTCCACCCGTGAAATCGACGCCAAAGTTGAAACCCTTGGTGAAGACACCCGCCAAGCAGGCGATAACCGCCAAAGCGGATAAGGCCGTGAAGAATTTGGCTTTGCCGATGAAGTCTATCTGTGTGTCGGGCTTGATTAGCGTAAACATAGTGTGCCTCAGATATTGATGGATTGCCGTCCCTTGGCTACCACGAAGTAATCAAAAAAGACGCGCGTCACAAAGACGGCCGTAAACATTGAACAAATAATGCCAATCAGCAGCGTTACCGCGAAGCCACGGATGGGACCATATCCAAAACTTAAAAGTATAACCGCGGCGATGATGGTCGTTAAGTTGCCGTCCAAGATGGCGCTCCACGCGCGGCCATAACCCTCAGCAATGGCAAGGCTTACCCCTTTACCGGCTCGTAGCTCTTCTCGAATGTACTCAAAGATAATCACGTTGGCGTCTACAGCCATTCCTAAGGTCAGCACCAACCCGGCTAAGCCGGGCAGGGACAACGTGGCTTCAAAGGCTGCCATGATTCCAAGCACGAAGATTCCGTTTAGCGAAAGGGCTCCGACAGCTACGATGCCCGCTACTCGGTAGTAGATAATGATAAATACGAGCACGGCCATAAAACCGATGATAAGTGCGGTCAAGCCCGAGCGAATGGCGTCAGCACCCAGAGAGGGGCCGATGACGCGTTCTTCGAGAAACTGAAGGCGAGCGGGCAAGGCGCCGGATCGCAAAACCAGTGCCGTGTCCTTAGCGTCGTTGGTGACTTGTTGCGGGTTTCTGGAGCCACCCCCACCCATTTCAATGAGTCCTCGGTCTGTGATGCGAGCGTTGATCCGGGGGGCAGAGTGGACGTTGTTATCAAGCACAATTGCCATGAAGTGCCCAATGTTGGCACCGGTACCTTCGCCAAACTTATTTGCCGCTCCAGGGCTGACGGAGAAATTCACGACAGCCTCGTTTTTCTGGTTAAAGCCATAGTAGGCGTCATCCAGTTCATCGCCGGTTAGTATGGGCTTTTTCTCAAGCAAATAGGGCGTGTAACTGACCTCTTTGGTGTTGATATCTTCTTCCTTTTTGAATCGTACTTCGCTGTCAGCGGGGATTTTCTTCCCTTCTTCTAAATAGCGATTGAGATCGTTGAGGTGTTGGGCAATAGAGTCGGTGGGACCAAACTTAAGTTTCTTGTCTTTAACAAAGCTTGCGACCAATCCCTGCAACTCTTGAAATGTGGGCTGGCCTCCGGGAACTTCCGGACCACTGATCTCCATTTGGAAAGAGAGTCTTGCGGTGCGAGAGATAATGTCTTTTAAGCGCCCGATCTCGCGCACGCCGGGAAACTGAACCAAAATGCGATCGTCTCCGTGGCGCTGGATAATGGGTTCAGCGATACCAAACTCGTCAATACGATTGCGAAGGGTTTCAAGGGATTGATCGATAGCACGGGCGCGCACTTCGTTCATGTAAAGCGCGCTCATGCGCAGAGTAGCTTCTTTTTCGCTTTGTCCTTCAAAGTCAATGGTCTGCCCGAATTGTCTTCCGATGATTTGATCAATCTTTTCCCATGCAGCATCGCTTGGGTAACTAATCTTAATGTAGGTATCTTGAGAAAGCGAAGTCGTTACGCCTTCGATTTTTTCTTGGGCGATTATCTCCTCCAGCTGGGATTGCAGCTTCTGAATTGCGCTTTTCTGAACTTCCTCAAAATCAATTCCCAACACTAGGTGGACGCCACCCCTTAAGTCCAATCCCAAGCGTAGCACCTCAGACGGAAACAAACTGTAGTACCAAGGATCCTCAGCCTGTTTTACGCGGGGAATGGGTTTGCCGGTTTTAAACTTGATAACCGTCGGGAAAAGTAGATAGGCGGCAAACAGAGTTGTTGCCACTACCAGGAAGATGCGCCAGTTGAGTCTCTTCGTCATGTGTTATCCCACTATTTGTTTGGCTTCAGCGAGTTCGCGCTTTCCAGAATCTGGGTGCGCAACATCTTGATGCAAACGTTATTGTCTACTTCAAGCGTTACTAACTTGTCGCTTAGATTCTTGATCGTGCCCACAATACCCGCGTTGGTGATGACCATTTCGCCCTTTTTGAGTTCTGAAAGAAACTTCTGCTGGGCTTTTTGTTTCTTCTGTTGAGGGCGGATAATAAGGAAGTAGAGAATGCCGAACATTAGAATCATCGGCACGAACGGACCAAAGCCACCTTGCGGCCCAACCGGAGCGCCATCTGCGAGGGCGAAAGGGGCCAAGGCATGCCCGGCAATAATTCCGAAAAGGCTGTGTCGGATTCGATTCATTCTTCTCTCTCCAATAACGTGTGGCCGTCGTCCGCTTCGTCTGTTTGGCTTGCACTTCTGCCATAACCGACTGCAAACTGTGGTTTGAGTCGCCGGTAAAGCTCGACAAAAGTGCCGGCCTTGATGGCGTCCCGCGCCGTTCGCATAAGGCGATGATAATAATGGACATTATGCAGGGTTGCAAGACGACAACCCAGAATTTCTCGGGTCATAAAAAGGTGGCGTAGGTAGCCCCGGGAATAGCGGCTGCAGGCCGGGCACGCGCAGTTCTCGTCCACAGGATTTTTGTCTAAAGCGTGAACTTTATTCCGAATATTGAGTAGCCCCGCGTCGGTGAAAAAACCACCGTTTCTCCCGTTGCGCGTCGGCAGGACGCAATCAAACATATCGACACCGCAGCGAATGGCCTCTAGTAGGTCCAGCGGCGTGCCGACCCCCATTAAGTAATGGGGGAGGGCGGTGGGGAGACGGGGCGCTAGATCCTCTAGAACCCGAACCATCTCGGTGTGCGGTTCACCCACGGAGAGGCCGCCAATTGCAATCCCATCAATAGGTAGCGATTGGGTGAGCTCTAAACTGCGCTGCCGTAGCGGGACAGACGTCCCCCCTTGAAGAATTCCGAATATGTTTTGGGTCGAAAGGCGGGGCACGGCGAGAAAACGCTGGGCCCATGTGTAGCTGCGCTCGACAGCTTTTTCTAGCGCTTGTTCGGTGCTTGGTAACGCCAGACACTCGTCGAGCACCATCGCGATGTCGGAGCCTATCACCTGCTGAATCTCAGCCGATTTTTCTGGGGTTAGATCGACCAGATCCCCGTTCAAATGGGAGCGAAACGTTACGCCGCGATCGTCAAGCTTTTGCATCTTACCTAAGCTAAAAACCTGAAAGCCACCACTGTCGGTCAAAATAGGCCCGTCCCATGCCATAAAAGGGTGCAGACCGCCAAAGTGTTTAAGGATCTCCAGTCCCGGTCGCAAATAGAGGTGGTACGTGTTGCCAAGGAGGATCTGGGTCCCCCACAGGGGCAGTTCGGCGGCTTCTACTGTTTTTACCGCGCCGACCGTTCCCACAGGCATAAAGACGGGTGTTTCTACGGTGCCATGGGCTAGATGAAGCCGCCCGGCCCGAGCAAATTCCTCTCGGGCTAAAATTTCAAACTTTGTGCTTGCCACTGTGGCAACTCTTGTATGTTAGGATTGGCGAAAACACAATCCAGGGGATTGAAGTTGGAAATAGTTCCCTACGCGGCAGTAAACGCCGCCATCTTTAACCAAGACCGCAAGATCCTGCTCACCCGGCGCGATCCCGCGATCCGCGAGGGCGGCAAGTGGTGTTTGCCTGGGGGCCACCTGGACGGTGGGGAGGACTGGGTATCTGCCATCAGGCGCGAGATTTTGGAAGAGACGGGTCTTGTCATAAAAAAGCAGGAGCTTGCCGGTATTTATTCAGACCCGAGTCTGACCGTTACTGAGTCCCCTTTGCGCCATACTGGGCACTATGCGCAATTCTTGGTTGCCCTATTTATTGTGACCGAGTGGCAAGGTGAAGTGAGGCAGACGAAAGAGGTGGATGCTTGGGACTGGTTTGACGCGCAAACCTTACCGGCACCCATGATTAAATCTCACCCCATCCGCGTACATGATTCGTTTCAATTTAACGGAACAGTGTTTGTCCGTTAGTTTCTGTGTAAGGTCGCAAACATTCGGTGCGAGCCGGATCGCATGGGTCCCCGTGATTTTCTACGAGATTGGGTTCGCTCTCTTCCGGCACTTCAACCGAAGTACGCTCTTGTTGTTGGCGCAACGGTTCAGAGATCTGATTGTCCAAATCCAGTAGGTTTTCGTCCTTAAGGACGTCCGAGTTGGCAAACGCTGGTGCGACCGGATAGAGCAGAAAAACGGCGAGTAGAAGATGTTTCATCATTTCCGTAGTATAAACGAAGGAGAGTTTTCCCGTAAGCCGGATTCTGTTTGGGCTTTCAAGAGAGGCTTCGAAAACATCTCTTAAAAAGCCCATGACGGACATTCGTCTAGACCTGCTGTTGCCGGCAGGTTCAAGCGATCTACCCGGGGACCTCGCGTGGGCCGCGCGGAAGAAAAACTTCCTCCCCTGTTTGATCTTGCACCCCGTAGAGCTTACCTGATTTCACTACAGCAGCTGGCGGCCATCAAAAGTCGTAACCTGTAGCTTGCCGCCGATCCCTTCTTTGCCAAGGAATGGGATATGGCCCTGTACTTCCTTTCTGTTGCGCTGGTCCGCAACTCACGTTGGACGGGTGTTACCCGCTACGGTGGCCCGTTGGTGTCCGGACTTTCCTCGAAGGAGCCTTAAGCATTGCCTCCGCGTCCATCGGGAAAACTCTCCAGCCCTATAGATAGGAAAAAAGCCTGCCTTTCGTCAAGTCCTGGCCCCTCTGTGTCGCACGCGGGCTTTGTAAAGCGTCCTTTTTTTGTGCTTTGAGCTTGACCCTGGGCTAAGACGCCCGCAACGTAGAGGTTTTGTCGCTGGAATGCGAATGGGCAAAATTTTTGACTTCCCTTACCGGACGGTCGCTGAGATCAATTTACAAGCGCTTGTAAAGAACCTGGTTTCATTGCGTTCTTCGTGCCGCAAAGAAGTAATACCTGTAGTCAAGGCGGACGCGTACGGGCACGGAATGGTGCCTATCGCGAAGGTCTTGCTCCACCGTGGCTGTTGCGAGGCGCTCGCGGTAGCGACTTTGGAAGAGGCGATTGAACTGCGAAACCAGTTTAACCGCCGTTTTTCCATTCTCGTTTTAAGCGGCTTTCTGCCGCACCAGGTCGATGCCTACTACCGCTACAACTTGATTCCTGTTATTCACAGCTTGCCGCATCTTAAATCACTCCTTCACCGCAGTCAGTTGCCGCCCGTTCACCTCAAACTCGATTCCGGAATGAACCGGCTAGGGATTAAACCCAACGAAATGCCAGATGCTATTGAGACGCTAAAGAAGTTGCCCGACAAGCTTGCGGGCTTTGCTACCCATCTTGCAGACAGCGAGGACACGAAATCTCAATTTATTGACGAGCAGCTTTCTGTTTTTGAACATTGGTGCCAAGAGTTGCGTAGCCGACGCCTTTTGCAAACGGACGCGCGCATTCACTTTGCCAACACAGGGGCGGTGTTGCGAGGCAAAGCCTCGTTTTCGACAGCGGTACGTCCCGGAATAGCGCTTTACGGGATCTCCCCGAATTCCTCTTTAGAGGCGGGACAACAGCTAGTTCCAATTCTGCAGTGGAAAACGCGGATCCTGGCGATCAAGGCGCTGCATGAGGGAGATACGGTGGGCTATGGCCGAGCCTATGAAGCCCATGAGGGCGAGCGCATTGCTTTGGTTTCCGTCGGGTATGCGGACGGGTACCCACGGTTGGCGAGCAACCGCGGGCATGTGCTTATTAACGGTCAGAAGGCGCCGATTCGAGGGTTGATCTCCATGGACTTGCTTGCCGTTGACGTCACACATGTCGATGGGGCGAGAGAGGCCGGTCTGGTTTGCTTGATTGGGCAGGATGGAAAACAGAGGGTCAGCGCGTGGGACATTGCGCGCTGGTCAGAGACGATTCCTTATGAAATTTTGTGCGGACTCTCCAAACGGGTGCAAAAGATCTACTTTGATTCAGAGGCTACGTAGAGTGTATTGCCCTCCACCAGCATCTGTATCAGTGTGACGTCGTCTTTGAGCGGCGAAGTCTCCACGAATTTGTCCACTCTACCAAGGATCTCATTTTGAACTTCCTGCGGATCGGGAATGGGGTCCGCTCCGGATAGGATGCTTGAGAGCGTTGTCTTTGTAGACTGGCTGCCAAGCACCGCTTCTAGTCCGTCAGAGTGCAGCAGCAGCAGATCCGCCGGTTTTAAGGTAATGAAGCTTTCTTTGAAACTAAAATCGTTGGCCTCTCCGAGCGCGGGATTTGGAGAGGTCGAAAGCGGAGTGGCCTCACCCAGGCGCCAAAGTAAAGGTGTAAGCGAGCCTGCTGACGTGTATTGGAACGTTAGCGAAGTGCGATCCAATATTCCATAAAATACAGAGAGGGAATTCATTTCCTTTTTGTGAACTTGCTGGATTTCCGTGTTCAGGTGTTGAACGAAGGACTTGGAATCGGGGAAAAGGTCCTTCATCTCCTCAAGCCGGATCTTTATGAGTACGGTGAGCAGAGCGGCCGCCATTCCGTGGGTTTTGGAGTCCGCGATAAGAAAGCCGTACCGTTTTTTGTCGCCGAATTCAAAAATGTCATAGTAGTCACCGCCAAAACCGCTCGCTGGCTTGTATTTCGTTACGATCCGGACGCCGGGAATTTTAGGCGTCTTCTGCGGGAGAAGCGAACGTTGAATGTTTGAAGCAAGCGCTACGTCTTTTTCAAATTGGGTAATCAGCTGCGTAGCTTTCGCCGAGATCTCCTCATACTCTTCGCGGAGTTTCTCGTATCCCTTTTCGATTTCGATCGAGTGTTTTTGCTGTGCAATTTGTTCTAAGAACTTCTTAAGGGTCAGGCCAAGTTGAATTTCCCAGATTGGGAGAGACCACATCGCATCGGCGTGAAAGTCCCGGCAGGCTTGGAGAAGGGGCGTATTTTGAAACCACTCGGATCTAAAGATAAGGGCGCACCATGTGTCGGGGAAGCGTTGCCGAAGCCGGGACAGCTCCTTTTGCGCACCGGTTTCCGTAGGGTGGTAGACGATCGCGTCTGCGGCGCCTTGTGGCAGACTCTTGTCACACGAGAACTCTATTCCATTGGAACGTAGTGTTTCCAATAGGTGCTCGTTTGGAGTGATGCCAACAAAAATGAGTCGCATATCAGGGTAAATCGGAGGGAGACTTGATTTCTAGATCAACGCGGGTCAGGTCTTCGTCCTCTTTCTCCTCGTCTTGCGGTTCAAAGGGGGCGTGCGGAGGAGGAGGCACTTGGCTTAAACCTACGCCAGGGTGGGGCAGCTCTTGCTCTTCCTCATACTCCTCTTCTTTGATGTCGTCCTCAGCGGTGTACCCGTCTCCTGCGAACCCACTTGTGGGGGCTTCGCTCTGAGTGGATGGGGCTGAAATCGAGTCGCTCAGAACTTCCCTGAAGCTTGTGTTTGTCTTTTGTCCGAGCTCCTCCAGTTTCCGCCGCAGGCTTTTGTTTTGAAGGTAAAGCACAACGAGCTCCAGAACGCAGAGAATTCCCGCTACTACCATTCCTACGAGTGCACTCGTAAGGATGATAAAACCAAGAGCGAGCGGGGGGCTTTCATATTGGTTAAAAAAGCGTATCACCATCTCGTCGGGGTTATTCTGAACGAAAATGACGCCGATGTAAGAAAAAACGATAAGGACTAAGAATAGTGGGATGATCTTTAAGCCTCTCATGGTTTAAGCCTTCTTGTGGAAGTTCTCCTTTATTGCGTCGTAAGTCGCCAATAGATGCTGAGGCAACGACTTGGTTTCCGATAGTACTGGCATGAAATTCGTATCCCCATTCCACCGGGGAACCACGTGCAGGTGCAGGTGTGCGGGAATACCGGCACCGGCTGCTCGCCCTTGGTTGAGGCCGACGTTAAAACCATCCGGATGGAACGCCCGTTCAAGAGCGTCCATGGCGGCAGAGGCGCCCTCCATTAGCGCATGCAGTACGCTGGCATGGAGGTCCGTAAGCGCGGCCTTGTGTTCTAGGGGAATGATCATAAGGTGGCCGCTGTTGTACGGGTATTTATTTAGGACTGTGTAGACTGCCTTGCCTTGGTCCACTATGAGGGCCTCGCGGGGATTTGCTTTGCTTGGCAGTTCACAGAATACACAGCTGTCGTTTTTTTCTTCCGGCTGCAGGTATTCCATGCGCCAGGGCGCCCATAAGACTTTCTTGCTCATAAGAGTTTCCCGACTACTTATCGGAATCCTGAAGAAATAGGGGTAACGCGGCGGGTTAATAGCTTAGTAGGCGTAGTCTTTCCACTCCCCGGGGAGTTTGTGGTAGGTGACTGCGGTGTGTTGGTTTGGAGAATATTTTTCTAGAAGGCCGGCATCGATTAGGTCCTGGCGGAATTTTCGGTTGTCGTGGTTGAAGTTCTGAACTTCCCCAGAGCTATTCACGAAGTTCTTGTTATCAAACGGGTGCCAAGAAAAGGCGTCATCCTGTCCCCAGAGTTCCCCGTAGGCGATGATGTTCGGGTAGTAGTCTCTAAACGGTCGTCCCGCATCTTTGTGGCAGCGGTTGCAAAACTCTTCGTTCACTTCAAACATGCCCGCGTCGTAGTTCTTTGGAACAATGGAGAATTCTGCCTGCGTTGAGGGCGCAAAGGTTTTAAGAGCCCCGCTTTCTTTCCACGAGTAGAAGCGAGCGGATTCAAAAACGGTATCCATTAAAAGTTCCTTGAGGATTGAGTTGTCGTCCAACGCGGGAATGTAGTCCATGGCCCCTTTCACCGCAGGGAATGAACCGGCAAAATGGGTGTTAGAAAGAGTAAACGGCGTGAGGGTGTTTGGATTTCTTAAATGTGAGATCAGGCTGGAGAGGGACGCGGAGCTACGCCACTCAGGTTTTTCGAGGCGCTTAGTTTCCAGAGCGTCGGCCAACTTGTCTGCGTACGGGAAGGGCCGATAGATATCCACCGTCCAGGTATCTAACTCGCGAATCCGGGTACGGATTTCGAACGGGTACCAGACACCTTTCTCGTCGATCATAAAGAGGATTTCTCCGAGTAGTGTTCCTTTGGGAAACATCCACTCTATGCGATGGGTAATGTAGTTGGGTTCGCGCTTCCACCATACCACGGGCAGGGGCTTGCCGTTCTGTTTGGGTACGCGCCAAAAGTCTACGACGAAGGTATTGGTAGGAGAATCAGGCATCCCGACTCGTCCGAAGGGAAAATGAAATTGCCCTTTGCGCACGAAGGCTTGAGCGTGCCCGCCAGGAACGGCCAGGTCGATTAGCCCATGGTCGATGGTGTTGGGGCGAAAACCAATCGGCAATTGGTTGTTGTCTCCAAACGAGTCCTGGTAGCCCGGGATGATAGAAAGAGCGTCGTACCACAGTGTGTTTTCGCTGGTTAGAATCTCCTGTAAAGCAGGATTAAATACCCTTGGAAAGCGCTGACGAAGCTCGGCGAGGCGCTCGGCCGGCATGATATCAACGAGGCGTTTGGCGTGTGCGTAAGGACTCAACAAAGTACAAAAGACACCTGCCCAGAAAACAAAAGTTTTCATGATTAGCCCCGTGGTTGGTGGTGTGCCAATAGATCTTGCCCATTAGAATTAGTTTACGGTGGGGGCAAGGTTGCGGGAGTAATTAGCGAGATCTTAGCTTAACGGGAGTTAACGCGATGGCGCCATGCGGCGTGTGTGTTACTGCACGTAGATGGGGTTATAGAAGGTAAATGGTATCCATTCGTCCACCAGCAGGGAAAAACGGCTGTGGATCTTGGCCCAAACCTCTACGCGGTAGGTACCTGGTTCGGTAATCCGATTGGAACTGGCGGTCTCACGCCCGTTGCGAAGCAACTTTACGTTCAGCGGGTACGGAAACCCATCGGGCGTTTGCACCTCGGAAACGCATCCCCCGTCCGAGAGGGGAATTTCTTCGCCGCAATGGGCCACCTTATCCCCACAGCGTAGGGTCCAGTTACTATTCTGGAACGGGTACAGGTAATCAAAGACCATGGCGACTCGACCCTTTTGGATTTGTTCATAGGTTTGGCGCTTACGCTCGTCGTACGTGTCGGCCCGTGGTCGATCGAGGAACACGATGTTGCTCGCTAGCTTGAAGGTTTCCCGGTATGTTGGCCACAATACTTGCACGTTCTTGCTGAGTTGTACATTTTCATGGGTGTCCTGCGCCAACAGGCCTACATGATTTTTCGATACACTATTCATGTTGTCCCAAATCTGGAAATTTTTCGGGTTTACTTTCAGCAGACGGAGCATGGATACGAATTCGTTTAACGGGTAGAGGAGCAACGTCACGAAACTACTTCCCCAGTCAGTATTGAGCTGTTCGCGCCACACACTGTCCAGATTGATGACTTCCACGCCTTTGGCAAACAGATCCAGTCTCTCCCACGGGCGTTTCACGTTGGTGGGGTGGGCGATTACCTGAAAAGTTCCCTCTGCCATCGGAATCTTCTGAATTAATTGGCGAAGCGTTTTCTCTTCGATTTCACGATCCGGCGTGTCCGCTGCCGTGGTGTGGGACAAGAAACTTACGGCGTGGCCCATTGGCAGTGAAGCCTCAGTTTCTACATAGAGGTCGACCGCTCCATACTGTTTGTCCAGGCGCAGGTGATGGCCTTGAAGCGAGTTGTGATCGGTAACGACGACGAAGTCTAGTGCCGCCTGGTTGGCAGCCTCAGCGATGTGCTCGAGGGAACCGGTGGCGTCATGGGAGAATTGCGAATGTACATGGTACACACCACGCAGGTAATTTCCGGGCTCGCGCGCGATCCTTGTCGGAAAAAGCGAATAGAGTTCAAAACAAAAAAGAACCGGAACAAGCCACCAAAAGACTCTAGGCTGGATCGCAATAAAGGAAATGTGTTTCACTTGCTGTACTTCACGATGTCTAGGGTTCCGAATAGTTTGCCCCCGATTACGCTCGAATGTGTCTTTAGCAGTTCTTCACTATTAAAACAGGCAACCCACGCGCTGGGGATCGGCTTATTCGTTGCGACAAGGACGGTTGGAAATGTGCAGGGGTCCACCTTTTCGTTGCTAAACTCGCTACTCACGATTGCTTGGGAAAATTGGTACGCGGAAAAACCCCTATACCGCAGTCGTGCCGTAAGCGGGCGGCTCAAGCTAAAAACGGGAACATCTGGGTCGAGAGAACTTTCCACGCGATGTTGAAAATCTGGGTCTTCAAAATAACTCTCCGAACCCTGGCTGTCGCGAGCGATAAATTGCCACGGGGTAGAAGGGTGCACGACACTAAGTGCTGTTGTCATCCAGGCTGGTAAAAACATCAGCGCCACAAATCCCCTAACCGCACCCCGGAAGGATGAGCCGTCGATGACCCTTTGGGCCAGGCACCAAAATGCCACAGAGGCTACGAGTGGCCACAAAGGATCGACATCTTTGGTGAACGCTTTGTAGCCAAACCACAAGGCGGGCAAAATGTACAAGTAGAAGTGTGCGTTGAGCGCGGGATTTTCAGAGGTGCCGCGCGGCCGTAGCAGTACCCACGGTAAGAGCACCATGGGGGCTGCACCGAGCAGGATCGTTTGCATCCATACATTGGAAAAAAATCGGGAAAGAGAGAAGCCCTGGCTGGACAGAGCACTGTTCCAGTGTCGAAGAAAAGGCTCGAAATGCAGAAGTTGATTGTAGTGCAGCAGACTGGCACAAACTAGGCTTGCGATGAGTAGCTGGCCAGAAAATCCAAGAATCCACGCTTGAAAGCGATAGTGCACCAGTAATAGCACTAGGGTGCAGGGTACGACAAAGAGCATGGTGTATTGGCTGAGGGTACCAAGTCCTAAAAGACAACCTCCCACCACCCACTGCAACGCGGATACTGGGTTCTTTTTGTAGACTCGACTGACAGGATCGGCCTCCCAGCTGCTTAAAATGACGTTGACCCGCCGAAGCCATACCAAATACAGCGTCCAGAAAAACACTAAAGGAACTTCCGGCCCCATGTGTAAGCCGTAGAGCATGATGAGCGGGGTGAACGCAAAAAGAGACAGGACGAATTTGCGTCGTACAAAAGAGCCGAGCACCCAGAGTACGACGAGCCAGCTCAGGCACGCGGTAAAACGGATGCCAAAGGGGTGATTTCCAAAAATAGAAGTTGAGAAAGCGATCCAATAGGCGACCATTGGCGGGCCATCGAGGTAGCCACTCTTTAGGTGCTGTGCCCAGTTCCAATAGTAAACTTCGTCATTCGTGAGCGGGACCCACGGAGAAAGCACAAGGTGCAAAACGGTAATGAGAAAAATGAGAAGCAGGTAGCCTTGGCTAGAGAGCGCGATCGTCCAATGAGAGGACAGGTCTTCGTGCTGCGAGAGCTTCGTCAACTTTTCCCACGATTGTTTTTGTTGGTGCGTCGGCAAATGTTTCCTCACCCGATTCAATACGATCGGCGATGTCATTCATTGCAGCAATAAAACGGTCCAAGTCCTGCAAGCTTTCCGTTTCCGTTGGTTCTATGAGCATCGCTCCGGGCACAACCAAGGGGAAGTATATCGTGGGAGGGTGAAAACCTCTATCCATCAAGGCTTTTGCAATTTGCAGGGTCTTCACGCCGCCCACCTTAGCTTGTAGCGCATCACTCACAACAAATTCGTGGAAACTGGGGGCGTCGTGGCTAAGCTTAAATCGTTTCGAGAGCTGGTGCTTGAGATAGTTCGCGTTAAGAACTGAGGCGCGTGCGATAGCCCGAAGCCCCTCCGCACCATGATGCCGAATATAACAAAGCGCTCGAACCAGCATCCCGAAATTACCAAATGCCCCTTTTACTTTCCCTATAGATTCCGGCAGGTACTCGACAGAATACTTGGAATCAGTGTGCACCACTCGCGGATTGGGCAGATACGGCGCCAGATGTTCTCGCACTGCAACCGGTCCGGCCCCTGGGCCACCACCACCGTGAGGCGTTGAAAACGTCTTATGTAAGTTGAAGTGCATGACGTCGACACCCATATGACCCGGCTTTGCCATGCCGACGATAGCGTTCATGTTGGCGCCATCCATGTAGACTTGTGCCCCCACGCTGTGCACGACTTCTGAGATTTCTAGTATGTTGGTTTCAAAAAGGCCCAGTGTATTGGGATTAGTGATCATGATGGCAGCGATGTCTCGGCCATACTTCTCAACCGCCTCACGAACTGTATCAACGCCAAGTACTCCAGTTTTTGAGGAGGGCAGAGTAATGGTTTCATAGCCCGCCAGGGTGCAGGAGGCAGGGTTTGTACCGTGAGCTGTGTCCGGTACAAGCACGTATTTTCTTCTGCTTCCGTGGTGTTTGTGAAAGGCGTGGACAAGGGCGAGGCCCGTAAACTCTCCCACGGCGCCAGCGGCCGGCTGTGTGGTGCACGCGTCTAGCCCGGCTATTTCGCAAAGTAGCCGCTCCATCTGATAGATGATTTCAAGCGCTCCTTGGCTCACTTCCGCGGGAGCGTCAGGGTGGATATCGGACAGGCCGGGCAGGGCGGCCACTTCCTCGTTGATCCGCGGGTTGTATTTCATGGTGCAGGAACCCAGTGGGAACATGCCGGTATCAATAGAGTAGTTCCAACTTGATAGACGCGTGAAATGTCGAACGACGTCTAGTTCGCCTACTTCCGGCAGTTCGGCAGGGTGTGAACGGCGCAGTGACTTCGGGCTAACCTCTGGGACTTCTAGGTTGGGCAGTCGGTACCCTTCACGCCCAGACGAAGATCGCTCAAATATCGTGTCTTCGCGCAGAATCAAACCGGTGGTTGCGTGTGAGTGGTAGTCTTTTTCAGCCATGGGATAAACCTTCAATTAGCGTATCGAGGTCGCGCTTTTTGTGCTTCGGGTGCACACAAACCAGGAGAGACTGAGCGAACGTCTCATCACCACCCATTTTGGGTTGAAGTGGGATGCCCGCGGCGACACCCCTCTTTAGCAGAGCATCGAAGCGCGCTTTGAGGTTGGGAACTTCAAACACGCCCTCGCGGTAGTGCAGCGAATTTTTGAACTTTAGCGGGATGCCAACGCCCTCCAGTTCCTTTCGCAAGTATTCAAACAGCGAATGGTTCATGAGGCCAAGCCGCTCGAAGCCCGTCTTGCCAAGAAAACTTAAGTAAATTGTCGTTCGCAGCGCGATGAGGCCTTGATTGGTGCAAATGTTTGAGGTGGCCTTTTCTCGGCGAATGTGTTGTTCGCGAGTGGCCATCGTAAGAGTGTAGGCGCGCTGGCCCCGCGCGTCCTGGCTTTCGCCGACGAGTCGCCCGGGCATCTGCCGGGCGAAATCCCTGCGGGTCGCAAAAAAACCAACGTGTGGCCCCCCAAAAAGCATCGGGGTTCCCAACTGGTGCGCTTCGCCTACTACGACGTCTGCGCCGAGCTTTCCAGCCGGCTCGAAAATGGATAATGCGGAGAGATCCGGCACGGCGACAATTAGTAGGCAACTGTCTGGGAGTTCGGCTCGCAACGAGGAGAAGTCGTCGACGATTCCAAAATAGTTGGGCACGGCGACAATTACGGAGCACGGGTTGTGTTCTTTGACCAACTCAACGAGATGGTTGCGGTCAAGTGTGCCGTCAGAGGCCGAAGCAATTTCTATTGGTGTCGGTGCGTGGCAGCTAAGGTAAGCGTTGGTAACTTGCTTATAGTCAGGTGGCAAATTTCCCGCTATCAGGGTTTTGCCTTTGGGCTGACGCTTCAGCCTCAACGCCATCAGCGCAGCCTCGGCGGTAGCTGTCGCACCGTCGTACATAGAGGCATTGGCGACATCCATTCCGGTGATCCTACAGATCATTGTTTGGAACTCAAAAATCGCCTGCAATGTCCCCTGGCTGATCTCTGGCTGGTACGGCGTGTAGCAGGTGAGAAATTCACCGCGCAGCACCAGTTGGTTGACGATAGCTGGAATAGTATTGTCATAGGTGCCACCTCCCAAGAAATGGCATCTAAGACCAGCGTTCTTGGAGGCAAGGGACCCGAAATATTCCCGAAGTTCATGTTCACTTAGCGCCCGCGACATGTCTCCGAGATTCAATTTGGCACTTTCGCGGATTTTGGGGGGAATGGACGAAAACAGATCATCCGTACTGGTGGCACCCAACGTAGAGAGGATGCGTTTTTCTTCTTCGGTAGTTAAAGGGATGAAAGAACTCATAGGCTCCGGCCGTTCTAGCTGAAGAAGCGCGCACTTCGTTAGTTAGTGCCCGCTCTCTTCCACAAATTTTTGGTAGTCCTCAGGAGAAAGAAGTTCTCCCTCTTTAATCTCAGAAACTTTTACTTTGAGCATCCAGGCTTTTGCATACGGATCTTCGTTTAACCACTCGGGGGAGTCGATAAGAGCTTGGTTCATCTCCAGTATTTCCCCGGAGCACGGTGCATACAAGTCGCTTACTGCTTTTACCGACTCGACGACTCCAAAGGTCTCGCCCTGTATCAGATTAGATCCCGCACTTGGCAGCTCCACGAACGTGATGTCTCCCAAGGATTGTTGAGCAAAATCCGTTATGCCGATTACCGCTGTGTCGTTCTCTAGGCGTAGCCATTCGTGCTCTTTGGTATAACGCAGCCCATCTAGTACACTCATACGCACCTCTCCCAATAGTCTGCCTTAAGATAGAGTAAATGCCTGCTTAGTCAAGAAAAACGCCGCTTTGGCGCCGCACGGATGGCTACGGTAAGCGGCCTTCTAGGAACTGCTCTAGCGCGGCAAACCCTGTTGGTTCCCCGGCGAGTGCCTCGCGCAGACTGGGGCCTGAGGGCATTTTACCGTCTAGACCCGCGGACTGGTAAAAGGACTTTAGATTCGAGACAGACACGGCTGCGTGGCACTTCACGCAAGCGGACGAGGCGAGAACGATTTCTACCTTTGCCGTGAGTTCCGTGCCACTTGCCGGAACTCTGACTGGGGTGTTTTGCAGCCCGGCGGGGACTAAGCTCGCCCTTTTGCCGATGTGGGTAGCGCTCCCGTTAGAGACCGTCCCGGTCCCGAGCGAGTTGCTTTTGTCCTCTCCATCAGGGGCGTAGTACACGCGCGTGGCTTTGTCAGCTAGGTGAGTGGAATGGCTGCGAGGATCGCGCACAAAACTTTGAAACCGGGTGCGGGTTCCGAAATGGGTGGCTGATTTAAAAGCGTGGTTTTCGGTATCCCTTTGCGAAAAACGCGCTAGAGCCGCAAAGATCTCCTCACCTTGCCCGAGTATTAGCGTTTGGGAGACGGGCTGCTCCGAGGAAACTCCGGCATCGCGTGTCACGAGATCCAGGCTCCAGTCCAGCGTTACGGGATCCTGGTGCCCCAAAATCTTGGCCAGTGTTATCGCTTCGTCAAAGGCGGCCTGGCGTTCGGTTTTCGGTAGGCGGCTATCGAGGGCGCTTAGGACGCGTTCGCCTAAACGATCCATCAGGTTTTCCTGCTGGTAGCCGCTTTTGGACGGATCAAGCATCCAGCTACGTGCTGCCTCTAGCCTCCCTGGATCTTTGGCGGCCTCGATCCAGTTTTGGTATTCTCTATATCGGTCCTGATCCTTTTTGAGCGCGGTTTCAAAGGCGCTTCTAAAACTTTGTTGCCCCTCACAATTGGTCTCGATCGGAGCTTCTGCTTTTGGATCGCGGCTGTGCAGGGCAAGGGCTGCAGCACAGCTAACGCGCTTTTTGTATACTGCGGCGTCACCTGCGGTTGGGAGGGCTTTTGATCGAGCTAGTTCGCCAAGCACCACGGTGTTGGAAGCGCCAAGAAGGTGCGCGAGACTTTTTGCCGCCTCCTCGGCGCTAGCAACGACTTTGCTTTCTTCGGCGAGCAGAAGTTCTGGCCTCATGTTTCTAAAGTCCGAGCGAATAGCACTTCCAAGCGGATCAGCTTCGCTGTTTTGGTTTACGCGACGGACGAGTTCCCTACGCGCTGTCTGCGAGGGCTCCGTAGCGTAAGCGCGACGCCGTAAATCCCCTACGTTCTCTTGATTTCGAAGGTCGCTGAGGGCCCGCAGCGTTCGGTACCCAACATCGCGGAGGCCAAATTCCTTCCATCTTGTGGCGGCAGAGATATCTTTTGAGGTAGCCCGTCCCAATATTCCACCGTCATTTAATGTCGAGCTGTAAAAGCGCTCGACGAAGGTTCGAGCGGCGTCGCTTCTTAGTTCGCGTGTGTCGCGATCCTCGCCAGCAGTGTTCAGGTCTACTAGCAAATCTTCAATCTGTCGGGGGCTTGCATCCGCATACTCCGCCCAGTGTTTGGCGGCTGCCGTTTCTTCCGGGGCGGGCACGCGCCGCTTGCGCACCTTGTTTAGGTGCGGCTTGCCGAGCGGGTCCTCGGCCGGCTCCAGCCGTTGCTGGCTTTGCGGTGCACGAGCAAACAGTGCTTCTTGTTGCTGTTCCTCACGTGCCTGGCGCAAGGTGTCCAGACTTGGCTGAACAAGCGCGGAATAACGATCTGCAAAGTCATTGAGAAAGTCACCGTCTTGACTCTGCCTGGGATCCACAGGCCGTCTTTTCCCATCAATTATCTTGAGAGCCTCGGAGGCTGCCAGTGTTAGATGACGAGTGAAAGCGGACTGCCCGCCGGAAAGCTGTTGAGAGCGGCTGTCCCGTTTGGATTGGTGCTGGAGTTCGCTGAGCTTTTGGGCGCTCTTGGTATAGAGCAATTGGGCAAAGCCATCTGCCGCGGCACCTGACGACGGACCACCCCGCAAATGGGAATCGGTTGCGATGCGAGCGGCTAAGGTCGCGGGATCGGATACATCGAAGTATTCCACTAGCGCAGCGCGGACGCCCTCGCTAAATTCATCGGTGAATGCCCGTTGTGGTACGGTGAGGAGCAAAAGAGCGAGAGCGGTATGTGTGAGACAGTGCACGGTCACCCTCTCTACGTTCAATCGGCTCATCGCAGGTTCCACCTTATTATGCTGCAACGGTGATGCCAAAGTGAGTGCGAGCGAGACCCGATGAATACGTCTAGGGTTGTTACAACTATGAGGAGGTTGGAAGAGTGCTAATAGCAAGTCAGTGAAAGCAAAGAGTTATGGTCTCTCGTAAAGAGAGTGGTGGTAGTGAGAGGTATACAAACACAGGGCTGTCTATTGCAGCTTGGCCCACTGTTTGAGCTCTTCCACCTGAGCGGCATCCAAAATGGACGCCAACGCGGTGCCGTCCGGCATCGTGCCGCCCTCGTGGAGAAGACTGAACAGTTGCTCTGGCGTTTTGGGAGCGTGGCAGCCCGTACAGCGGCCATCGTTAGACACGGTATCGGCGACAGAATCCTTGGCGGTGTCGCGTGCAGAAAAATCGCCGCCGCCGCCACGACGGGTGATGACCGGGCTATATGGGTACCCGAATTGAGCAAAAAGTTGCCGTTGCTGTGCAACCTGCGCTTGCGCCTGTGCTCGCCTGACTAGGAAAGCATTACGAATGGCATTCTGCGCCTGATTGAAAGCCGCTTGCCGTTCTTGTGCGTTTCGGCTTGCGAGAAACTGCTGTTGCGCCTGTTGCAGCTCTTGTTGGGTCGCTGTAAAAGGGCCCGGCGGCAGCGCTTGCTGACCTCTGGGCGGGGAAAGGGTGGTTTGCAGCGCTTCAGACGCCTGCCGTTGTTGCAATTGCGCGAGCTGATCTTGGGCCAGTTGGGGGGCCGATACCGGTGTGGTAGCCGCGGTCGGGACTGCCCCAGCGGGAGGTTTCAATTCGAAGTCTCCGTTGCGATAACGATCGGCCCATTTTGCTATCGTATTTTGAATCTCCTCGTCGGTTTTGCCAAATTTCACCGGAAATTCTTTCCCGTTTTGATCGTAGAGCTTAATCAAGTTGTCAGGCCCACTGCCGACGGCACGTACGGCTTTGTTGGCGCGCTCTGGCGATTGTGTCGTAAAATAGGTGGGTAATGCGGCAAAACTATCGATTAGCGTTTTCTTGGCTTGCTCATCACCGTTAGCCGCTTTGTCGACTAATGCGTCAAAGTCATGAACGCGCTCCACCTTGTCGGCGAATTCTTTGGCAAAATCTTGCTTGAAAGCTACCATTTCACCTTTGCCGGAAGGTTCCCCGTAACTGTCCCCTTCTTTCAACATTTTTTCCGCTTCTTCTGCGGCCCAGTAACCGAGCTTGGCATATTCTAGAGCGGTTAGTTCCTTGTTCGTTAGTTCTTTGGACTCTTTCTTACGTTCAAGATCGTTCATTTCAGTTTCAAACTGACTTTTCTTCTTGGCGATGCGCTCAAGCAGAGGATCTTCTGTGGTGCCGGGCATGGATCCGAGAAGTTCGGCAAAAGCACGGGCCGAAAACCGATGGCTGTCCGTTTTACCTTTGCCACCGAGTAAGGGGCTAGTGTTGATGCCTTCTGCTGCTATGATAGCCCAGTCATCCTTGCCTCCCAGTGCGTTTTTGAAATCTTTGGCAACCTTTTGGACCAGAAAGTCTTGGCTGCGTTCAAATCGGGCTTGGCGAAAAGTTTGCGGATCCTGTGCCCGGGCAGCGTAGATGGTAACAAATGCTTGGGTGATCAGTGAATTGGGAGGGGCGAGGGCGCGAAACTGAGCGGGGTCCCCGCTTCCCCAGCCCGAGGACGTATGGGAAACCGCAGCGGGAGACGGAGTCTGCAAAAATAAGAGTGCGGCGAGCAAAACGAGATGCGCAGCGAATCTGACGTACACCATGTAACTATCCCTCACTAAGACCGTCGCAACACAGCTCGTATACGGCCGACGGTCCGACCTAACCAACTACTGCGTTAGACTGCAACCCGAGTGCCAAGAGGGGACGTCTTAGTCGGTTGGGGTCGGCGCGTGCGTGAAAAAGCAGGCTTACGCGCGATGATTGTGGTGACGAAATGCGGCCCTTGACGTTGGGCAGTACGAAAAGCGTTCGCTTATCCCTTTAGAATACGGTCGGGTGTCGCCGTTAACTAGAGAGAATTTCTTAAAGAAAAGCAATTCGTGCAGGAGGCCCAGTTTTGACTGCATTCTAGACAGTTCAGTGAGCACAAAAATGGGGGCCGCAAGCCTATTGCGTTTTCTTTTGCGATGCTGCCGAACGGTCGGGCTTCGTTTCTTTTGCGGCATCGGCGGTGGCGGCAGGGGTGGCAGGGGTGGCGCGCCGTGGGATCCAAACGCCATCCGCGAAGTTGGATCGAGCTGTTACAGAGCCTTTTTCATCGTACCGGATCCGTGTGCCGTCCAGCTTGTCCGCGCGGTACGTTCCTTCTTCGGCCAGTTCTTTGTTTTCGTAAAATATCTTGTACGGGCCATTTTTCTCGCCGCGGGAGTACGAAAATGACTCCTTAAGCGTGCCGTTGGGATAGTAGGTTCGCGTGCTTCCGTGAAGCCGATCGTTTTCGTATTTTGCATCTTCCGCGAGGTATCCCTCAATATCGTAGCTGCGGGAGAATCCCTGCAACTTGTCGGCCTCGTACTCTTTTTCCGCTTTTAGCCGCCCGTTTGGGTAATAGGTGCGCTCGATGCCTTCTTTTTGGTTGTTTTGGTATGGGCTAACGGTTCGGCTTCCGTCGGGAGTGTAGGTGGTGATAGTGCCGTGAAGCTTATCATCTCGGTAAAAGGCCCGCTCCTTTAGACTGCCATCTTCGTAAAAAATCTTGCGCAGCCCGACGCGTTTGCCATCGGCAAAAAGGCCCTCAGATCGGAGGCGGCCATTTTGATAATATTCCCGTGCAACACCATTATAAGCGAGTCCGCGAACATGGGCCTCAATGCGCAGAAGCCCATTTTGGTACGTTCTTAGTATGCCCAATCGTTCGCCGTGCTCGTATTGAACCTCGTATTGAAGCGTTCCATTTTCTTCGGAATATACCCGTTCCCATCCGTGTATTTCTCCGGAGTCGTAATCTACCTCGTTTATTAGTACGTGTTTCTGATTGAAGTGCTTCAGACGGCCATGGAGTTTTCCATCTCGACAGAACCAACTCGACTGTGTGGATCCGTCCTTATACAAGCGTGAACGTGCACCGTCCGCTCCTTCGCACGGGTAGGTCGGGTCGGGAGACTCTGGGCCTGCTGCCCACGTGCTGGCGCACACCCACACAACAGCAACCAGAATGCTCGATTTGGAAAAAATGATTTCCCCCCGCAGCGGAGCGGCCTAGCTCTGCGTGCTGCGCTTAACAAAGGGCAGGGGGACGATTTCTGCGTCCACCGTAGACTGCCGAATCTCTACTCGGCATTTCTGCGGGGAATCAAAACCGGGCTTCAAAAAAGCCAATGCAATTGGAGAGTTAAGGTGAGGGCTAAAGACGCCGCTTGTCACAAATCCGATCGCGTCGGCGTGCGCGTCCAACACGCGGTAACCTTCGCGGGCCATTCGTTTGTCGTGGATTACAAGGGCTCTTAGTTGGTAGTCGGGCCCAGTTCCAACGATGGAGGCAAGCGCGTGTTTGCCAATGAAATCCGCCTTATTGAGTTTTACGACCCACCTCAAACCGGCCGAAATGGGATTGCGTTCTGCGCTGAGTTCGTGCCCGTACAAAGCGTAACCCATCTCCGTACGTAGTGTGTCGCGCGCACCGAGGCCGGCCGGGATCAAAGGGGTTCCCAGGACCTTGGCTGCTTCGAAGAGGGCGTTCCAGATTTTTTCTGCAGCTTGGTTGCGTACATAGATCTCAAAACCGTCTTCACCGGTGTAGCCGGTGCGCGAAAGGTACACCATTTCCCCTGCGAGCGGCACCTCGGCGGCCCAGTAATATTTCAAACTGTCGATAGCACCCCCGAGTTGCTTCACCACAGCGGCCGCTTGCGGGCCTTGTACGGCGATTAGTGCGGTGTCCTCGCTTTCATCTTCGAGAGAGAGCGACTGCGGTAGGTGCTCTCTCAACCAACCGAAATCCTTCTCTCGATTTGCGGCGTTAACGCAGATATAGGCCCTCTGCTCGTCGCGTCGGTACACAACCAAATCGTCGATTGCGCCACCATCGGGCGCGCAAAGAATATTGTACTGTGCTTGGCCGATCTTGAGCTTAGCCAGATCGTTCGTGACGAGCCGATCGAGATTCTCTAATCCCCCTTTGCCACTTAGTGAGAACTGCCCCATGTGGCTCACATCAAACACCCCCCCCACAGAGCGTACAGCAAGAGTCTCTTGGATCACGCTAGTGTACTGGACGGGCATTTCGTAGCCCGCAAACGGGACCATTCTAGCTTTGAGCTGTAAGTGTACGTTGAATAGAGGCGTCTTTTTCATTTTCGATCCTGTCTCTATAGGCTTTTACTACGGCCGGTATGAGGTGTTCCTCTCGGACCGACATAAGATGGAATCCGTCTACGAATGGCCTCACCCTTAGCATGGTTTCTACGGCGAAGTCGATGCCCGTCTGAGTGGCATTCTTCGAATCGGCAAAACGCTGAAGAACGGCTTTGGGAACTTGGACTCCCGGGAGGTTTTTATCGATATAGTCGAGCATGTGGTAGGAGTCGAGAATCAATATTCCGGCCAACAACCTGGCTCCCAGGGGCTTTGCTTTTGCCAAGAAACTGGCGAAATCATCCAAGTCATAACTTGCTTGGGTTTGAAAGAAACGAGCTCCAGCGGCGATCTTTTTTTCCATTCGCGTAAACTGGGAAGCACTCCGCAGCGTGGGATTTACCACTGCACCCACAAAGAAATCGGTGGCTTTGTTCATCTTGTTACCCGCCACGTCTTCGCGGCGCTGGAGCGTTGAGACTAACTTGAGCAGGCCGACTGCCTCCATTTCAAACACGCTTTTGCTCTGCGGGTGGTCCCCAACTTTTACGGGGTCTCCGGTAAGGCAAAGTAGATTTTGGATGCCTAGGGCTGCGGCGCCCATCAAGTCTGACTGCAAAGCGATTTGGTTTCGATCCCGGCAGGTCAACTGGAACACCGGTTCAAACCCGTGATCGAGCAAGATTCGGCACGCCGCCAGGCTGGACATTTTTACAAGTGCACGCTGACAGTCGGTGATATTGATGGCGTCGACATACGGGCCGATGCTTTGCGCGTGGGCGATCATCTTCTTGATCCCCGCTCCTTTTGGCGGGGTGATTTCGCCGCTGATTACGAATTTCCCGGAGGCAAGCTTATCCGCTAGTTGGCTCATGCCAAACTAAGGTAGCGCAATTGGACGGGGGTGGCAGCTTTTTTTTGGTTAGCTGGCTTGTGCTTCCTGCGTGGTCTCTTCCGCCACTGGAGGTGCGGAGGCTATTTTTTTCACATAGTGCTGAATGTAGTGCTCTTCGCAGTACCCGTGCCGGTTGATGACTGTGGGTCGGTGACACTCGTTCTCTTTGCACGCCCGGTACCGGACTTTTCCGTACTCGCCGTGGCGCCACTTTCTGTAGTGTTTGCGGCAGTATCCCTTGGCCCGGTAGCTTTGCTTACACCCCTCAATTTTACAGGCTCTTATCTTTTCTTTCTTCTTGTGCTTTGCCGCCGCTTTCTTGGGCTTCTTGGCGGGCGCTTCGGACTTCTTGGGTTTCTTTTCTGCTTTTTCTTTTGTTTTTTCGGCCATGGAATTCTCCCATGGACTCTTCGGTTAGATTTTGATCTGGATATATACGCGGCGCGGCGTCAGATGTGCAGGGTCTCGACTAGCCAGTTGTTAGGGGCTTTTAGGCGGTTTCGGTGTAGGACGCTTGCGTCCAGCGTTGAAAAGCCCCCGTCTAGTATCAATTCCCCGAGTGCGAGTGCGGCACCATAACTCTGCATTACACCTCGGCCCGTAAAAGAATGTGCTTCAAAAACGTTTGGCAGACCAGGGACGTCCCCTAGTACGCCGGATTTGTCGGGCGTGTAATTGTACATGCCTGCCCAGCCGCTGATTTGTTTAAGGCGTTCAAAGTAAGTCGAACGTTCGTAAAGAGCTGGCCAAATGTGGTCTTCAAAAAAAGAAGAATCGTAGTTGAAGTTATAGCCGGGCTTTTCGTGAGGGATAACGAATCCGGAAAGTAGTTTCCCTCCTTCGGGATGGAAGTAGACGCGGGAACTATCAACCACCATTCCAAAGTTTCCAAAGGAAAAGTTTTCCGCCTCAAAAAAGCTGATTTGGCGGCGAACGGGTTCCAGGACTTCTCGCAGTTCGGTTAGCGGGGTCACCTGCTGTGCCCACGCCCCGAGTGCCACGACAACTTTGTCCGAAATCCAAGACTCCGCTGTTCCGCCCGGCGTTTGAGGTGCCTTCAATCGTTGCTGTGCAGTAGGGCGATCTCCGAGTGACTCCACCAAAACTTGCACCCGACCGGACTCGATTTTGAGTGCCTGGGCCCACTTGAAATCGTGAAATCTAACACCCTTTGCCTTGGCTTCTTTTCTGAAAAAAACTTTTGCTGCGTTTGAATTTATCAAACCGTCACGTGGGCCGAAAATTCCAAAGGCGAGGTCTTCAGTTTTATCTAGAAACGGGTATCGCCGCCGAATTTCGTCGACTTCGAGGCGGTGGTATTCGGTGCGGTTGCGACGGGCTCGCTCTAAGAGTGCGTTGCCACTTTCTGCGTAATCTTTTTTCTGAAGCCATAGGTAGCCTTGCTCCCGGAAACCTACTTCTTCTTTATACCTTTTGAATAACGCAATCGTATGGCGGGCAAGTTCCACGTTTACGGGGTGCTGCCACAGGTGGCGCACACCTCCCGCATTGCGTTCTGTGCTGCTCAGTTCTCCTTCAAGATCCACGTCGAGAACATGAATGTCTGACTGACCGCGTCGACTCAGCTCGTAGGCTACAGCGCTTCCCACGATTCCCGCCCCCAAGATTAAAAACTGGCACTGCATTCTCTTGCCGATATCGGAATCTGTGCGCCTTGGCAAGTAATCCGCAGTTGCCGCAATTGACCCCGGTATCTGTAGCGGATAAAATTCAGTGAATACGGAATCCAGACATGAAAACAAAAATCGTCGTGCTCACCTTGGTGCTTTTTTTGGGAAGTTCTTGCAATCGTTTTTCGGTCACTCACAAAGGAAAAGCACCGGACGAGGTGGTTAAGAGTTTTGTAGAATTGAGTGCAACCTCAAAGGATCTCTCCGATCGGCGCCGGCTAGCGGATTTCTGTGCGGGCGAGTTGCGCCGGGCTTTTGAGCGGATGACCGATGAGGCCTTCAAGCTCTCCTATACTACCAGTCAGCTTAATATTAAGGAGTTTTCGGTAGTGTCTTCCGCAATCGTCGAGCGGCAGGCCACGGTGCGTTACCGCGTAGTTGTGGAAAATGGGACCGGCACGGATCCGACCTTGGAAATTAATGAGCGCGAAGTCGAGCTGACTGAAAACAGGGGCGCGTGGTTTCTGGAGAACATCCGGCCCTACGGCAGCGACCAAATTGCCTTCACCCACGGTATGATTTTCTAGTCTCGGCCGCGGGCACTGTTAAGTGGTTGACCTTCCTTAAATTTCCGTACATTCTGCTGCCTTCGCTGTAAACAAGCGGGGTGGATTTCCGGCCGGCAAAGCCAAATTTGCTAGTTAATCTGGGGGCTTGCATGTCGTGGGGCCCGGTGCTAGAGTCCGCCAATAATTTGTGGAGGAGCGTCTATGTCCATTGAAGAAAAGGTAAAAAACATAATTGTGGAGCAACTTGGAGTGGAAGCCGAAACCGTGACCCCCGAAGCCTCCTTTATTGATGATCTTGGTGCGGACTCGCTGGATATTGTTGAATTGGTCATGACGATGGAAGAAGAGTTCGATCTGGAGATTCCGGACGAAGACGCTGAGAAGATCAAGACGGTTAACGACGTCGTTAATTATATCAAAGCCAAAGTAAACTAAGGACGAGCCCATGCGTCGGGTCGTAGTGACAGGTTATGGGGCGATTAGCCCGGTCGGCAACTCTGCCGAGGCCAACTGGAAGGCCTTGATGGCGGGGGAATCCGGCATCGGTCCCATTACGCAATTCGATTGCAGCCAATACGCTTCCCGTATCGCTGGAGAAGTAAAAAACTACGATCCGAAGAGCCACTTTTCAGTAAAAGAACTGAAAAAAATGGATCGCTTCATACAGTTTTGCCTCCTTGCCGGAGCGCAAGCTGTGCAGGCCTCGGGACTAGATTTCGAGAAGGAAGCGGCCAAGGAGCGCCTGGGAGCTTGTATCGGTGTCGGCATCGGCGGTCTCATCGAAATCCAAAACTGGTACCGAGAGATTCTGGACCGTGGGCCTCGTCGTGTGACTCCGTTTTTCATCCCTTCCATTATCGCCAATCTGGCGCCAGGGTTTTTGGCGATTCGTTATGGGCTTAAGGGACCGAACACTGTGATCACTACCGCCTGTTCGTCCAGCGCCCATGCGATCGGAGAATCTGTTAGGACTATCCAGCGAGGCGATGCGGATCTGATGCTTGCAGGCGGTGCGGAAGCGGTTGTTTGCGAGCTGGCGTTTGCGGGATTTTGCGCGGCGCGGGCGCTTTCTACTCGAAATGATGAACCGGAACGCGCCAGTCGGCCCTATGATAAGGATCGAGACGGCTTCGTGATGGGAGAGGGGTCGGCGGTGCTGGTCCTTGAGGAGTTGGAGCGAGCACAAAAACGGGGCGCGAAAATCCTTGCCGAAGTGGTGGGGTATGGATCCAACTGCGATGCGTTTCATATTACGCAACCGAGCCAGGATGGAGAAGGGGCCGTACGTTGCATGCGCCTCGCTCTAGACAGCGCTAAGCTCAAGCCGGAGCAGATTGATTACGTAAATACCCACGGTACGAGCACTCCGATTGGGGACGCGATGGAAACCCAAGCCATCAAGACGGTTTACGGTGACTGGGCATACAAACTTGCCGTGAGTTCCACCAAATCGATGACGGGGCATTTGCTGGGTGCTGCGGGGGCATTGGAAGCAATGTTTTGCGTGCAAGCGCTGGAAAATCAAGTCGTGCCGCCGACCATCAATCTGGAAAACCCCAGCCCGGAATGTGATCTAAATTATGTGCCTAACGAACCTCAAAAAAGATCGGTTCGGAGTGTGATGACGAATTCTTTCGGGTTTGGTGGCACCAATGCGACGTTAATTTTTAGTCAGCTAAATGATGCATAAGCTTCCCAATAGAGTATTTCTGGGAGGTGACCATGGAGGCTTCAAACTAAAGAAGCGTCTCATGGAAACCCTGCCGCGCGAATTTCCAGATCTTCAGTTTGAAGACTTGGGGACTTACGATGAGACGTCGGTCAACTATCCTGAGTACGCCGCCAAAGTTGCTCGCCGAGTTTCAGGGGGGGAAGGTCGTGGCATTTTGATCTGCGGCAGTGGCATCGGGGTGTGTATTACCGCCAACAAGTTTTCGAACGTGCGTGCCGCCTTGGCGTGGGATCTTGCCTCTGCGCGGCTCAGTCGCGAACACAACGATGCGAATATTCTTTGCATGGGAGAGCGCCTGCTTGATTCAGAGCTCGCCCTAGAGATCTGCAGGACGTGGCTTGGTACCGAATTTGAGGGTGGACGGCACCAACTGCGTGTCGACATGATTCATGAATTGGAAAAAGGACAGAGTGGTGGAACATCTTAAGAAAACCGATCCCGAAATCTATCAAGCCGTCTGTTCTGAGATCAAGCGGCAGCAGAAAAGTCTAGAGTTGATTCCGAGTGAAAATTCTACCTCGCTTGCTGTGATGGAAGCGATGGGTACGGTACTGACCAACAAGTACGCGGAAGGTTACCCTAGCAAGCGCTATTATGGCGGTTGTGAGTTCGTTGATAAGGCAGAGGACTTGGCCATTGGGCGGGTGAAGGCATTATTTGGCGCCGAGCATGCGAATGTGCAGCCGCACTCGGGGGCCCAGGCCAATATGGCGGTTTATCTTACTGCACTGGAAGCTGGCGATACGATTCTTGGCATGGATCTTAGCCACGGTGGGCACCTTACGCATGGTTTCAAAGTGAACTTCTCCGGCATTTTGTATAAGGGAGTGGCCTATGGTGTGCGCGAATCCGACCAACGCATTGATTTCGATCAGGTGCGTGAACTCGCGAAGAAGCACCGCCCCCGTATTCTCGTTGCGGGTGCCAGCGCGTATCCGCGCATCATCGATTTTCAAGCCTTTGCTAGCATCGCCAAGGAAGTAGACGCTCTTTTGATGGTTGATATGGCGCACATTGCGGGGCTCGTTGCGGCAAAGGTTCACCCCTCACCTGTGCCGGTGGCGGATTTTGTGACAAGTACCACGCACAAAACCCTTCGGGGGCCTCGTGGTGGATTCGTGTTAGCCAAAGAGATGTTCAAAAAGAAACTCGATAGCCGCGTATTTCCGGGTATGCAGGGTGGACCGTTGATGCACGTTATCGCCGCCAAAGCGGTGTCTTTCTTGGAGGCTAGCAGGCCGGATTTTGTTGACTACCAAAAAAACGTGGTGGGGAATTGCCAGGTCCTCGCGGGTGCGCTGATGGAGGAAGGCTTTAAGCTCGTCAGCGGAGGGACTGATAACCATCTGCTTCTTATTGATCTGCGTAATAAAGGCATTACCGGAAAGGATGCCGAAGCGCTTTTAGATCAAGTTGGTCTAACTGCGAACAAAAACACGGTGCCGTTTGAAACCGAAAGTGCTTTTGTGACCAGCGGTATCCGGATGGGAACCCCTTGCATTACTACGCGTGGGATGGGGCCGGACGAGATGCGGCGACTAGCTAAGCTCATTAGCCGAGTGCTACGTGAGGGTGAACCCTCTTTCATGGACGTGCGAAGGGAAGTTGCAGACCTCTGTGAGCAATTCCCTTTGTACCCAGAGTTATGAGTAAGTCTCGTCGTCAATCGCGCGAAGACGCGCTTAAGATACTCTACCTGCGGGATCTGAACTCCGAGTTGAGCGCCGAGATGGCTGTTTCCTACTTTGAAAATTTTTTTTCAAAGAATAAAGTTGCAGACGCCTTCACGAAGGATTTGGTCATGGGAGTGAGCGAGAAACTTCAGTTTCTGGACGAAACCATTGCAAAACTGTCGGAAAATTGGAGGCCTGAGCGGATGGCTGCGGTGGATCGGAACATTCTGCGCCTTGGTCTTTATGAGTTGAACTTCCGCCACGATGTGCCAGCGACAGTTACCATCAACGAAATGGTCGAGCTAGCCAAAGAGTTTGGAGCGGAGCACAGCTCTGCGTTTATCAACGGCGTTTTGGATCGGGCCTCAAAAGGCCTCAACTTGCCGCAGAAGGCCCCGTAGCCTTGCCTCAGATTTTGAGTTAGACTGTCTAAGCTATGAAAGCTGAACTCGTCTCCTTGGACAAGGGGCCTGAAGTAATCTTGGAGAGTGAAGCGGATTGCCTGTGGTTGTGGATCTCCCCTCGAAGTGCCCCTATCCCTCCGTCGGGTATTGCCCTGCAGAGAATTGACTGGAAATTGCAGGGGCTCATCTCCCGGTACCTGTTTGATTTCGGCTATGGGGCTTCCCGTCACACGACTTTTCTTCCGAGCATGAAACGATTGCGAATTCCGTACGTGGCCATCGACTGCCAGAAGACGTTCGATATCGATCGGTTTTTTGGAAATGTGGAAGGGCTTCAGTTGGAACGCGTGTTTTGTTTGTGTGAGACGGAGGAGCAAGTCGAATACTTCAAAAAGGCAGTCAGCAAACTCAAGGCGGGAAAGCACTTGAAGAAGGTCTTTGTGGCCGCCGATCTAGACTCGCAGGCTCTTGAATCGGGAAGCAGCTCTTGACTAGCAGTTTTACCCGCACCGTTAGAACCCGCGAGAGAGAGCCGGTACTGCTCGCCGGGGTGCAACTGCCCCCGGAGACCGACGAAGGCATGCACAACTCAATGGAGGAATTGGCGCGCCTGGTGGACACCGTCGGCGGACGGGTGGTCGATCGGACCGTTCAAAAGCGCTACGCGCCGGATCCGGGTACCTTCATAGGACGCGGTAAGGCCGAGGAGATTGCCGAGCGAATTAAGGAGCTAGGCTGCAATCTGGTAGTTTTTGACAATGAACTTTCCGGGGGCCAACAGGAGAACCTGGAGCAGATCTTGAAGGCTCGCATTGTCGATCGGACTGGCGTGATTCTGGATATTTTTGCTAAGCACGCTCGCAGCAAGGAGGCCAAGCGGCAGGTAGAAATGGCCACGCTGCAATACGTAGCGTCGCGGCTTACCCGTCGTTGGACTCACTTAGGGCGACAAAAGGGTGGTATCGGGCTTAGAGGACTCGGGGAAAAGCAGATCGAGTTGGATAGGCGCCAGATCCGTACGCGAATTGCCCGTCTAAAAAGGGAAGTTGAACATTCCGCCCAGGATCGAGCGACCCAGAGGTCGCACCGTGATAAGTTTTTGCGTGTAGCGATTGTCGGGTATACCAATGCCGGTAAGTCCACACTCATGAACGCGCTGACGACAGCGGAGGTGCTTGTTGACGACCAATTGTTTGCTACACTGGACTCGACCGTGCGAATCATCGATCCGAAGACCCGTCCTCCAATCTTGCTCAGTGATACGGTCGGTTTTATCAAAAAGTTGCCTCACACGCTGGTAGCTTCTTTTCGATCTACACTTCAGGAAGTCATCGAGGCGGATCTGTTGCTCCATGTGGTGGATCTTTCGTCCCCCACTTATGAAGAAGAGATAGAAGTCACAAAAACCGTATTGGAGGAGATTGGCGCGGGCAGCAAGCCGAGAATGCTGGTTTTTAACAAAGTAGACCAAGTGAAGGACTTTTTGCTACCGAAGCTTCTCGCCCGCCGTCACGGTGCTAAACAAGTAATCTCCGCTCTGAACCCAGAAGACGCCAAGCGGCTGCGTGAAGCCATCTACGAGTTTTTTGAAAAGGACATGGTCGAAATGACGGTAATCGTGCCGTATTCGAATACGTATCTCCAGTCGCAAGTACACCAATTTAGCAAAGTACTCGAAACACGGTACGTGGACGAAGGCGTGTGTATTAAAACGCGAATCATGCGTGCGGACGCCAATCGACTAAAACTCGCAGATTATGTACTTGTGGAGGAGAACACCCCGTGAAAGTCGTGCTAACGCGCCACCTTCCCGGGAACCTGGGTCCACTCCATAAGGCTTTCGATGAGGTCGCCATCCTAGAAGGCGAAAATCCATTGGAGAACGCCTCCAACAAAGCCGCTTTCCGATCGGCTGACGTCGCTATTTGCACAATCACGGAAAAAATCGGGGCGGATCTTCTCGGAGATGCTTTGCGGTGCTTGATTACGTACTCGGTGGGAGTGGACCACATTGATTTGCCTGCAACAAAAAGGCGAGGGATTCGCGTTTGCCGCACCCCCGATGCCTTAACAAATGCGACGGCCGATCTGACTTGGGCGTTAATCCTGGCCGGCTCCCGCGAAATAGTGGCGGGGGAGAGGTTGATGCACACCGGTGGGTTTTTCGGATGGCGTCCGGAACTACTTCTCGGCCGAGCGGTTAATGGGGCTACGTTGGGCATCGTCGGGATGGGCCGGATTGGCCGCGCAGTAGCGCGTCGCGCTCGTGGTTTTTCTATGCCTGTTCTCTATACGTCTCGTACGCGGGTTAGCGAAGTGGAGTCCGAACTGGGGGCGGAGTGGGTAGAGTGGGGGGAACTTCTCGAGCGATCAGACATTTTAACGCTTCACTGTCCGCTCACGGAGGCGAGCCGCCATTTGATTGGCGAGGCTGAACTGTTGCGAATGAAGCCAGACGCACTATTGGTGAACACCTCCCGAGGAGCCGTAATTGATGAGGCGGCATTGACCGCTCACTTGGGCTCGCACTCTGACTTTCGTGCGGCGCTGGACGTTTTTGAACGGGAACCCGAACTTTCCCCTGGTCTTTTGGCTTGTCGGAATGCGCTGTGCTTGCCGCATTTGGGATCCGCCGATCGCCCCACGCGGGAGCGGATGACGGGAATTTGTGTGTCGGAAGCAATAGCCTTTGCGAACGGCGCTCCACTCAGGTATGAGCTAAAGGAATGAGCGGGGAAGAGAAGAATATCACCATATTTGTTCTTTCGGATGGCACCGGAGAGACTGCCGAGCAACTGATTAATGCCGCGCTGGTGCAGTATGAGCGGAGCGGGCTGCGCATTTTTCGTTACAAGAACATTCGTACCGAACAGCAAGTAGGCCAGGTATTTGAGGAAGCCTTCGACTCTAACGCGATTGTAGTGTACACGGTTGTTTCCGAATCCTTGCGAACGTACATTAAGAAAATTTCGGACGAAACGAAAATCCCGGGGGTCGATCTGCTCGGCCCATTGATGGATAGGCTTTCGACCTATTTGCGAAAGGACCCGCACTCTAAGCCCGGGCTCTTTCACCAGGTGAATGAGTATTACTTCAAACGCATCGAAGCGATTGAGTTTACCGTGAAGCATGACGACGGCCGGTATTCTTCCAACCTGGAGAAGGCGGACATTGTTCTCGTTGGGTTGTCCAGAACCAGCAAGACCCCTCTAAGCGTATACTTGTCGTATAAGGGGTGGAAGGTAGCCAATGTCCCCATTGTTAAGGGCATCGCAATGCCCAAGGCCCTTTTTGAAGTAGATCAACACAAAATCATTGGGCTCATGATAGATCCGCACACGTTGGTACAGATCCGCCGGGAAAGACTCGTGCGAATGGGTGAAGATCCTACCGGAGACTATGCGAGCCTGGACCACGTCGTTGAAGAGATTGAGTATTGCAAAGAAATCTTTCGAAAAAACCGCCATTGGCCCGTCTTTGATGTGACGAACAAAGCTCTGGAAGAGACCGCTACGGAAGTCGAGAAATATATTCGCCTACAGCCTTAAGACAGGGTGTGTGTAACTATCCCGGATTTCATGGCTTCTTCTCGAATACGCCCACTGGCTTTACAGATCGTGAAGCTCAATCCAAATTCTGTAACTAGGATATTTTATTAGCCTCTGCCGCGTTGTCTGGGAGTGCGCGACCAAAAGTATGACGCGTACGGTCTGTGTGCATGGCGGATTTCAAGCGCGAAGAAATGGCATCGCCCTTGCTTTAGTAAAGTCCAACGGTGATTAGGTAAGACCAACTTCCGATGTGGAACGTTTCGGTGAAGAGTGGATCGTTTGTTGGGGCTCCAAGTTTTTGTGAGAGTTTTAGGTTTTGCCGCGTCCCTACCCCCCAAATAAGCTCTCGAAAGAGAGCAGACAGATATAGCTCGGTGAGGTGGATTGGGAAATTCGTCTCACCGGGCGACTGTCACCTCGCTCTGGTGTTAACAAAAAAAGTTAATAGATTCCGATAAATGAAATCCGTGCTCCGTTCCGCGTTAACGCTATTTGGTTGCGTCATTGTCAGCTTGGTGCGGGTTCCAATACGTTGTTCTGTAGGGGCGTTGCGGAGTCCCAGCACAAACTGGCCACCCAAGCCGGACCGCAATAAAAGTTACTTAGTCAGACATAGGTTGACCAAGGGAGTGTTTCCAACGTGAAGGCCGGAGGCACTCCCTTTCCTTATTTGGAGTCTTCCTCTTTTTCCTTCTCTTTGAGGCCTAGCTCCTCTTCCAAGATGGCCAGATCCGCCTCGCCAATTTCAAGTGCGGGATCCAATTTCTTCTCCCGTACTAGTTGGCGAGTGGTTGCAATAAGTTCTTCCAGCTTTTTTCTTTGATCGGCTACTTTTGCAATCTTTCGAAACGTGTCGATCGCCGCATGAAATTCCTTTATTTTTTTCATCGCAAGCTCAAATGAGTCCGCTGACTTCACTGCAAGCGTGTCGGTAAAGCCCCCCTTTCCGTCTAGCTTTTCGCCTAGCAGATCTTCCAGTGTTGGTCCGGCAGCGAATTCATCCGAGAATTCACGAGCCGCGATAAGGACGTCCTTCCAAAATTCCCGGTAGAATTCAACCGACAGTAGCCCCTCTTTGGTGAAGAGCGGGGTGTCCAAGTCCTTAGAAACCACCTGGATAGCTTTAGACATGATGGCCTGGATGAGATCTTGATGAGCCTTGTTTCTGAATGAAAAGGGGCAAGCAAAGCCGAAGTTGTCTTTGTATTTCTGCTGTAACTCCCACCACTGGAGCTGAATCATGAGAATCATGGCATCTGCATTGACGGTCATTTCTCGCCGAGCTTGTTCTTCCGCGTCCTGTTTGATTTGGCTATTGGCTTGGGCCGCGATAACAGCGTTTTCGTCCTTAGCACTTTCGCGCCGGTGCAAATACCAAACGGTACCTGCCGTCGCCGCGATCAAAATAACGTATCGGGCCCGCCACAGCGCATTTCCCGTAAAAGAAAATACTTTGCCCGGAGCCGTTTTCCAGGTCAGCGGAGGACGGGCGAGTCGATACCCGAGTGTTCTCAACGAGTCCAAAGCGGCAACCGCCGGTGTTCGTTTTAGCAGATTCAGTTCGGCCAGAAGTTTTTGCGGGTTGGCAATGCGGCGCGCGAGACGGCTTCCTTTCTGGATCTGTGTGGTGATGGAGCTTAATGTTTTCATTCGAATGCCCACCCCAGCTGCTCGCGTACCAAGTGTGGCGGACGCCTGCTCTGCTTTTACGAGCGCAGCGTCCAGTTCTGCCTGAAGTTTCTCGAAATCAACAACGGCGCGCCCCCCGTCGGCGGATTGCTTGAATAGCGAGGCCGGTACCAGCGCGTTCGGTGAGCCAGGGATTTTTCGCATTTTTGCGGCGTAGCGCGCATATTTTGCGTTCACTGTTGCGGCCCATTCCTTAAACGCAAGATCGTCCGCGACGCGGATTCCCTGCTCGTAACGAGCAAGAGTGCGTTCGTATTCAGCAACGGCTTGGCTGAAAGTCTTAAATTCGGTGCTGCTCCGAAGTCCTTTAGCAGCGAATAGTTGGGCTTTGGCTCCGTCTAGGACTTGTTTTGCGCCGGATAGCCGGTACGCCGCAAAAATGGAGGCCGCAATGGCTACCGTTGAAAGCCCATAGTCGAGAGGCTCATTCCACATGTCGGAAGCGAATTCCTGAGCGTAGCCGAAAAATCCCTTCATCTCCTGCTGACGCAGAAGCTCCTCCTCATCGGGTGTTTTAGTAGGTCCGGCGTCTACCGCTTTTTCCGGCTGACTAGCTACCTCGTTCACCTTTTTTTGCGCTGGTGGATCTTCGGCACGCGCAGGTGGCAGTACAATCGATAGTTGAAAGGCCAATGCCAAGCTGAGGCACTGTTTTGCTAGGCTCGTACGTGTACCCATACCCATCCTCTCTGGAATGTCTTTTCGTTAGTGTGTTTTATACAAGCAATAGCGGATAACGGACGAACGTTACCATAATTCTATTGCGCGACGCGACAAAAAATGTATATCATGGCTCTACTTTAACTATCTATCCAAATTACCTAATTAAATCGCTGCTATAGCAGTGAGACGCTGTAGGGGGTTCTATGGGCTCGCGTGTACTTTGGATTGCTTTGCTGATTCAGTTTTCCTCCGGTGCAGAGGCTTCCTACGTAGAAGACGCGCACAAAATCATCTGGGATACCCACAAGGAGTACCAATCTTTCGAAAAAGGTGAGGGAGACAAAGAGAAGCTACTTGCCGGTGCGAAGTCCCGCCTCGAAGAAATCAAGAAACTGGACGTAGATTTTGTGGGTACCGTGCAGGAAATCCTGGAGAGCCTGCACTATTTGTCGCCGTCTTATCGTTGGCTGCGCGCACTGCGCTTGGATGTGGATAATACCATCGCAGCGGTGTCCGACACTCTAGTACGTAAAGAATCTAAGGTAGATCTGGATCCCGAAAAGGTAGGAGGGATTAGTCTTGAGGCGATTGATCCGCATACTCATGATCTCATCAACGCGCACACTAGCCATGCAAACTACACTCCTGTCGTCAGGTTGCTTCAGGCTTGCGCCTTCAACGTGCGACTCCAGGAAGCGTACTTAAAGAACTCGGATATGGGAGCTGTCCTAGATGGGGAAAAGCCCCACTTGCATTGGTTTGACTTCATTCAGATCCACGAACACATGGTGTACGCGATTAATGTGCTTCGAAGATTTTTCCCACTCTTTCCAGATCCTAGTTTCGGCGTGCTGATGGCGAAGGATGCGGGCGACAAGGGCTTTGATGGCCTTTCGGCCTACTGGACAGAGAAGGTACAGGCGACGATGACCGCTCCCACACGCAAATTGCCCGAGCCCGTTGCCGAAAACATTAAAGTGTCGGTCCATATCGTCGCTCACGGCGTCTCTATGGTGGAGCGCTATCGCCAGAGGTTCTTCCCGAAGTTTGATAACGACGCCGAAGGCGTCTTTTTCTCGAATGCTCTGTTTTCAGTACGGGGGGCGCACGCCTGCCTTGCCCTTGCAAAAGGCTATTCTGATTACGTGGGGGCGCCGTGCGACTTTGCAGGCTTTAAGAAAGCCTTGGTGCAATACATTAAGTACTACGATCAACTGGCAGATCATGGGGTGCTGGCGCTAGCTTTGCAGCACATTTTGGATTACCTCGATGAGGCTGATGGGGCCCGCGGCATTGGGCGCCTAAAACGTCGGCTTTTGGACATAGCAGTAAAGAGCCACGTGAACTCAAAAATCGCTGAAGTCTGGCCCAAGCTCATAGACGCTCTCTTTGATGAGACTCTAGATCCCAAAAAGGGTAAGAATCTGAGAGGGCTACTTCTCGACGACAGCCCGTCGCCTTTAGCCATATACGGGTTATTGAAAAAGGCGTTTTTGAGCGTCGGGGTAGGCGTTTGCCGTGACGGAGAAAAGCAACTTCGGGAATGTGGCGGCTTTGAGGATTTTCAACCAAACATGGTAGTAGCTCAAGACCTCCTTAAGGGTTTTGAGGTACATGTGGAAAAAGTTCTGAAGGACAGCCCGCTCGCAGGTTCGATGGAGCAGAAGCTAGCGACGCTTAGTAGGAAAATAAGTTACCTGGATGCAAGTCGGAGCAGTTGCAGCGCTTACGTCAAACCCACAGCGGAGGACAAACAGAACGCTTCCTGGGTGCAATACTCCGAGGGGTTTGCTTCACACGATGCGGGCCGAGAGGCTTCGGCGAATGGGTATCACAAGATGATTTGGGTGCATAAAACGAGCGTTACTAACGCTGTAAGCATTCAGGAGGAAGTCGAGTGGCCCAAGAAACAGCTAGCAGGCCTATCGGTGGTCGCGGCGGTGCAGACCATTCTTCCCAATGTTGTTCATACGCAGATGCTGATTAATGACGGGCGTCTAAAATCTTCAGAGATAACTGAGCTCGGAATTTCGCTTCCGAAGAATCCCGCTGTGGAATATGTTGCGGCTCGCTACGCTTATCCAGAGTTTAATGCAGTTTCTGCCCAAGCCAAGGCTGCGTTTATCGATATGCTCCAGCGTTACGCGTGGAAGTACAAACTATTGCAGTTCGAAAAAGACAAACCACTCACTTCAGAGGCGATCGCCCAGGAATTTGAAAAGCGCTATGATGAGATAGCCGTTCACTATCGAAAGCGTCACCAAGCAGAAATGTACGTAGCCGCGAAGGCGATTCAGAAGTTTGACAAGATGCTCGATGATTTTCGCCAACCTGTGTATTACGTCCCACCGGATGCACCCGCAGCCATATACGCGCTTACCGGCGATCCTAAAGCGTCAGCGTTCACGGGTGGCGTCAAAGAGGATCAGAAGCAAAATAGCACCATTGCGTACTTGGTAGACATGCTCAAGTATGATTTTCTCCTGAACAAGCTGAAAGACAGAAAAGCCGCGCAGGCAGCGATGAAGAAGACAGTTTTATCGACGGAGGAGTTTCTTGAGTCGTTCAAATTGTACGGGACGAAGTACGCTGGTGCCTACTTGGTAAAGGAATGGTACTGGAAGGAAGAGAACCGCGCCACGCTTACAAAGCTCTATGAACACGGCCTTAATATTTGGTACAAGCGGCGTGAGTATTTGGAGTATGCAAAAGATGTGCTCTTTTACCAGTTTCCGGCTCTAAAGTGGAAGGACGCGTGGAAAGAGTACGATGGATCGGATGCTTCCTACCGGTCCGTACTGCGTGCGTTTCAGGCTAATGCTGTTTCTCAGGCGAATCGGTACGCTAGACTAGGTGCTGACAAGGACGAAGACGAAGCGGTCAAAGTGATTCTAGCGGATGTGGTTCCGAATCTGCCGTTGATGGATATGGTGCTGCGCACTTTTCCTCAATTCAAAAAAGCACTGTGTTTAGAGCAAATCGCCAGAAATTTAACTGAAGAGCGGTTTGATACGGTTCTCTATTCTGTCGAAGGAGCCGCTGCGGTGCTGTGCTTTGTCCCTGTGTTGGCTCCGGTGGCTGGGGTTGTCACCGTGGCAACGATAGGTGTTGGCTTGGTCGCGCACGGGCATCGAGCCTATGTGAAGTACAAAGAAATTGAGAACGCCCGGTTTTTTGAGTCTGCCGTCGGCCCCCAAGTGGATCCGGAGCAGCTAGAAAACAACATGCTCTACTACCGGGAGATGAACGATGCGTACGGACAAGCGTTGGGCCTGTTTGTAATCGATAGCGTCACGGCGGCAGCGGTGGCGATAAAGCCTATTCGTGTGGCAGTTGGTGAAGGTCTGAAAGGGATCGGAAGAGGAGCGCGAGCCTACGGACCACCCGCGTGGTCCTATGCGAGGGCGTTTCCGGGGCGCGTCGCAACAATTTGGAAGGCTGCTTCGAGGGAGGCGCTCAAAGAAGGCGTCCGAGCTGCCATGAACCCCTTCGTCCGTTGGGGCGTAGCGCAAAGATGGGCGACACGTACTTTGGCAAGTCGCCTCAGTGTCCTGTTCCGCGTGAATTCCACTTGGCTGCCCTTAGGCCGGCGCGTGGGCGCTATCTTTAGCCATACCGGGAAAGGTCTTTTGGAAATAGTGGCCCACCACCCGTGGAGTCTTTTTGGACACCAATGGGCGCGTACGCCGCTTTCGGTGGG
>JAGQZV010000049.1 GCA_020435295.1 Bdellovibrionales bacterium
CGCAAGGTTGTTGAAAGTTTTCAGAATTGAGAGGTGAGGGCCTAGCCCTCCTTCTCGCTGAGTTCCAGAGAATCCCGCTAACTCGCCGGGGAATCTCGAAACGGGCCATGTGCCTCTTGTCCCAAATCTACACTTTATAACTTACCCTAGACACCCCAACAGGGGCCCCGCCTTGTCGTTTGCCGTTGTGTCCGTTACTTTAGGCGGATGGAGTTGGTGGGTTCGTCTGCAAATGCTGGTAGTTTTCCTGGCTTACTAGAATCAAAAGGCTTGTCTCTACGACGGCGTCCTCTGTCGACGTTACAGGTCAATATGGGGAAGCTCTGCAATCAGGCCTGTCAACATTGCCACGTCGAAGCCGGCCCGCAGCGGACGGAGAATATGGAACTCACTACCGTCGAGGCTTGCTTGCGTTTAGCCCGGGATGCAAAAATAGCGGTCGTAGACATCACCGGAGGGGCCCCCGAACTCAACCCTCATTTCCGCTATTTTGTCTCTGAACTAAGCCACTGCGGAGTTCAGGTAATCGATCGCTGCAATCTCACTGTACTATGGGAGCCCGGGCAGCAAGACACAGCGGAGTTTCTTGCTTCACACGAAGTGCGAATCATCGCTTCTCTCCCGTGCTATTCCGAAGCGAACGTCCGAAAACAGCGCGGGAGCGGGGTCTTCGACAAGAGCATACGTGCCCTACAGCGCCTTAACGAATTGGGCTATGGCAAAGGAGCACTAGTTCTCGATCTCGTATACAACCCGACTGGAGCCTTCTTACCGCCGGAACAATCGGCACTAGAAACTACCTACAAAAAACGACTAAGAGAAGACTTTGGAATTCATTTCAACAGGCTTTTTACGCTGACGAATATGCCTATCAAACGCTTCGCGCAAACTTTGATCCGACAAGGAGCGTACGACGAATACTTGGATCGGCTCACCCAGGCATTCAATCCGTCCTCTGTCGACGGCCTCATGTGCCGCGACCTGATCAGCGTCGGGTATGACGGCACTCTGTACGACTGCGACTTCAACCAGATGTTGGAAATTCCGCTCGCTGCACAAGCAAAGACCATCTTTGAATTGGACTACAAGTCTTTGGAAGGGGCACCAATCGCAACCAATCGCCACTGCTTCGGTTGCACGGCAGGAAGCGGGAGCTCCTGCACAGGAGCGCTCGCTTAGGTTCCAAAAGTAGATAGGCACCTTTTAGAACTTAGGTCTGTTTGAGAAGTTCGTAGTTTCTAAATTCGCCAATACGAAAACGAAAAATCTTTTCCCAGGCATAGGTGAGCAGGTTCTTGATCTCTTTACGATCCCACTTCCTAGGGTAATTGCGCGGATCAAAATCATCGGGGACACCGTCGATGCGCTCTTTCATGACTTTGGGGTGTTTGCCAGAAAACCGGCGTAAACCGACCAGGCGGTGCAATTCCTGATCTTTCAAACCAGGATCCTCTCCCCACCAGCGTGACATCTCTTTGCGTTTTGCCCGCAACGATTCCCGCGTGCGGACATAACCGTAATGAAAAACACGGGCATTGGCGGGAATCACCTTTAAGCGCTCCCCATCCTTGCGAAAACCCTGGGCGTCTCTAAAAGCAGCAATCCCACGATGATTCTTAAAAGCCCTCACTTCCCTGCGGTACCAATTGCGAGCGGATATGGTGTAGTGGCAACTCCCGTAGAAGTGTCGGTAGTCAAAAACTATGCCGTCCACATCTTCACGCTTATCCGCAGCGGCTATCGCATTAAGGATTTTAGCGTAATCCTTTTCATGGAGCACTTCGTCTGCCTGCAGGTAAAAACACCACCGTTCACGGCAGTAAGCCATCGTCGTGTCGGTTTGAAATTTAAGCTGGTTGCCGCCACTGGTGTCTTGCAAATCCCACACGGATTGCACTACCTTAATTTTCCCGTCCGCCTCATCCGCGAGTGCTTGGCACAGTTCGTACGTGCCATCCGCAGAATCTCCACAGTTAATAATGAACTCGTCGCAAATCGGCAGTAGCGAGAGAACGGATTCACGAAAAGGATAGTCCAATTTGACGGCATTTCGAACAATCGTAAAACCGGAGATTCCCGTTTTTCTTGGAAGGTCCATGCTATTTAGAAACGTTGAACCTAAAGAGTATCACATCCTTAGGTTGAACGACGTATTCCTTTCCTTCTTGGCGAAGTAACCCAGCTTCTCGCACCTTGGCTTCACTCCCCAGTCTCATCAGATCATCGCTGTTGTAACATTCGGCGCAAATAAACCCCTTTTCGAAGTCGGTATGGATGACCCCGGCGGCCTGAGGCGCCTTCATCCCTTTGTGAATCGTCCAGGCGCGGGCCTCTTTGGGTCCAGCGGTATAGTAGGTGCAAAGGCCCAAAAGATCGAAGGCACCCCGGATGAGGCGGTTCAAACCGGGTTCTGTAATTCCAAGTTCCGTGAGGTACTCCCCGCGTTCCTCCACTGGAAGCGCCGCAATTTCGGACTCCAGAGCGCAGTCGATTGACAAGCTTATCGCACCGTGGTCTTTGGCATACTTGTCGACGGTATCGACCCACTGTTTTTCTTCTGGCTTCCCAGTGGAATTGCAAAGGTAAAGTACGGGCTTTGCCGTTAACAGAAACAAGGTATCAAGGAAATCCCAGTCATTCTTTTCAAGGCCACAGCTTCTGGCGGGCTTTCCTCCATCCAGATGCACTTTCATCTTTTCCAGAATCTCTACGTTCTTCGCGATTTTCTTGTCACCGCCTTTGGCGGAGTTTTTTTCTTTTGAGAGGCGTTTTTCCACGGTTTGCAAATCGGCAAGGATCAACTCCGTTTCTATGACTTCGATATCGTTGAGTGGATCTACCCCTCCGTGCACGTGGATCACGTCGTCGTTCTTGAAACAACGAACCAAATGAATAATGGCGTCAACCTCACGAATATGAGAAAGAAACTGATTCCCGAGACCTTCCCCTTTACTTGCTCCCTTCACGATACCCGCTATGTCTACAAATTGTGTGGTAGCCGGTACGGTCTTCTGAGACTGGATAACGTTGGCGATCTCATCTAAGCGGGGATCCGGAACTGTCACAACCCCAATATTTGGTTCAATTGTACAAAAGGGGTAATTCGCCGCTTCTGCTTTGGCACTACCAAGCGCATTAAAAAGGGTAGATTTTCCGACGTTGGGCAAACCAACAATTCCGCATCTAAGGCTCATTTTTGTTTCCTAGAGAGTTTACCCAATTCATGGCAAGGGTTACGCCATCTTGCACACAATGTTCCACGCTGGCGACGCAGTTTTCCACCGCTTCGGCGTAGAGCACTTGCTGCGACTTGGGAATTTTAGAAAGCACGTGGCTCGCGCCATCGCGTGTCGCCGATTTGCCGATCCCCACCCGCAACCGCGGGTAGTCCGCCATCCCCAAGCACTCCTGAATCGAACGCAAGCCGTTGTGACCACCGGTACCACCCGACTTGCGAAGCCGAAGCTGGCCCGGCGGCAGATCGAGATCGTCCACCACCACAACCATTTGCGACGCGGGATCCAACTTAAAAAAGTTCACCACTTCCGCCACGGACTCACCGGAAAGGTTCATGTACGTTTGCGGCTTGAGCAAGAGCACTTTTCCGGCTGGGCGGTGCACCTCGGCAAGAAGGCCTTTGAATTTCTTTTGAAACTCATGCGCATTCCAGTGCTTGGCAAGCGCCTCCACTACCTCAAAGCCGATGTTATGAGGAGTGTGGCGGTACTCCGAGCCCGGGTTACCGAGCCCTACCACTAGGAACGGGTAACTAGGACCCTCAGCCATGGACTGCCAATCCGGTTACAAGGAAGTTACTTGTCCTTCTTCTCATCCTTGGCTTCCGCTGGGGCTTCTTCCTTCTTCTCCGTCAGCACTTCGGGTTCTGCTCCGGGGGCCAAGGAAGCTTGCATTTCTTCTTCCTTCGCCGGCGGTACTACCGTCACAATAGTCGGGTTCTGATGAGACGCCTTTTCAAGGCCTTCCGGCAACGCCAAGTCGTCTAAATGAAACGACTCCCCGATCGCTAGCGGAGTAACATCTACGTCAATGTGGGTGGGGATCTTGTCCGGGAAACACTTCACGTCGATTTCGCGCGCGATAACGTTCAGCACGCCACCTTCCACCACACCAACAGATTTTCCAACAAAGGTCAGCTTAACGGTGACTTCCACCTTCTCGGTGACGTCAATTTCCATCAAATCAATGTGGAGCAGACTACGCGTACGCGGATCCACTTGGTACTCTTTCACCAATGCTTTTTTTCCGTCCAGTCCTGCACCCTTGACCGTCAGAACAGAATTCTTTCCGCCTTCCGTCAAAAGCAATTTTTCCACGAACTTTGGATCCACGACGATGGAATGGTTTCCACCCTGGCCGTACATCACCGCAGGTATCTTGCCATTCTGGCGCAACCGACGGGCAGGCCCATTTCCGCGCTCTTTACGTTCTTCCACTGCTAAGTTTAGTTCCATCGCCTACTTACCTCTCTACTAATCAAAAAGTGAACTCACCGAATCTCGGGAGTGAATCCTGTAAATCGCCTCACCCAACAAATCTGCAACACTCAAGCACTTGATCTGCGATAACTCCGCAATCTGCGGAGAAAGCGGTACCGTATTCGTACAGATGACCTGCCTCAACTTACTGCCGCCAATGCGCTCGGCCGCAGGGCCGGAAAAAACTCCGTGCGTGCATGCAGCACTAACAGACTTGGCCCCATGCTTTAATAGGACATCGGTCGCTTGAACCAACGTACCCGCCGTATCGATCATGTCATCTATAATGATGGCATCTTTCCCCGATACGTCCCCGATGACATTTAAGGCCTTGGCTTCGTTAGGTGCTGTGCGCCGCTTGTCAATAATCGCAAGCCCCGCGCTATCCAGACGTTTGGCGTACGCGCGGGCGCGCTCCACTCCACCCGCATCCGGCGAAACCACGACCACGTTCTGCAAGTCGTATTGGGACCGCAAATACTCCACAATCACAGGTTTAGAATACAAGTGATCAAACGGGATATTGAAAAAACCTTGTATCTGCCCCGCGTGCAAGTCCATCGACACCACCCGGCTAACGCCGGCTGCGGTAAGCAAGTCCGCCACCAATTTAGCCGTGATAGGCACCCTCGGCTGTACCTTGCGATCCTGACGGGCGTACCCATAATAAGGAATCACCGCTGTGATGGAGGATGCGGACGAGCGCCGCATCGCATCGCACATAATAAGGAGCTCCATCAACGCCACATTGACCGGCGGGCAAGTCGGCTGAATGATGTAAACGTCCGTACCGCGGACGTTCTCCTGGATTTCCACAAAGATCTCACCATCGGAGAAACGCTTCACGTCCGCCCGAGCTAGACGGGTATCGAGCTTCTTGGCGATTTCTGCCGCCAGAGCGGGGTTCGCCGTACCGGTGAAGATCTTCAGCTGTTTATCGGTCCAAGCCATAGGGGTCCCAATCTAAGCAAAACCTCTCGTAATTACAAGCCCCTTGACCTACTCCCACAGCTTGTTAAACTCGCGCCCTAAATCGTGGCCAAATCATGGGCCTCTCCATCTCATGGCCGACCACAAGGACACTTTTAAAGGACAAACGATGCGCCTTTTTGTTCCGAAGGAATCCTCTCCCAAAGAAACCCGTATCGCCCTCATTCCCGCTGGGGCAGCAAAGCTGAAAAAGCTTGGTGCGGAGATCGTTGTGGAATCCGGCCTGGGGGCCAAGCTCGGCTTCCCGGACTCTGAATTTGAGGCCGTAGGCGCCTCCACCACCACGGACCGGGCGGCGGCGCTAAGCAGTGCGGATATGGTCCTTCGGCTTGGGCGACCGGAGCCAGAGTCCATCTCTCGCCTCAAAAAGGGCGCCATCCACGTGAGTTACCTCGACCCTTTCTTCCAAAAAGAACTGTTGCAGACCCTTGCAGAAGCGGGCACCACAGCCATCGCCATGGAGATGATCCCACGCACCACCCTTGCACAGAAAATGGATGCCCTCAGTTCTCAGGCAAATCTGGGCGGTTACGTGGCTGTGCTACTGGCCGCCGAACGGCTCTCCAAAGCGTTTCCCATGATGATGACCCCTGCCGGGACGCTACAGCCGGCCAAGGTCTTTATTATTGGAGTGGGAGTAGCTGGTTTGCAGGCCATTGCCACCGCCAAGCGGCTTGGTGCCCGGGTGGAAGCCTTCGACACCCGCCCCGTGGTGGAAGAGCAGGTCCGGTCGCTCGGTGCCAAATTTGTGAAGATCGACCTCGGCGAAACCGGCGAAACAAAGGGCGGCTACGCTACCGCCCTCAGCCCCGAACAAATAAAGAAGCAGCAAGAAGGCATGGCCAAGGTTTGCGCCAGTGCGGACGTCGTGATTACGACCGCTCAGGTGTTCGGACGTAAAGCCCCCCGGATTGTGACCGCAGAAATGGTAGCCGGGATGCGTCCGGGAAGTATCGTGGTGGACATGGCCGTGGAAACGGGCGGCAACGTGGATGGCAGCCGGCTCGATGAGGAAGTGGATGTGAACGGGGTACTCGTGCTGGGACTAGGAAATCTGCCGGGAAGAGTGCCCGTACACGCCTCGCAGATGTATTCCTCTAACATTACCAACCTGGTTGAACATTTTTGGGATAAGGAAAAAAACGTCTTCAATCTAAATTTTGACGATGAAATCATCAAGGGCTGCGTCGTTACCCACAACGGGGCGATCTGCCATGACATGCTGAAATAGGGGTACGCAATGGGCTTGTTGCTATTTGTCTTAGTCCTCTCCATTTTCCTGGGCTTTGAGTTGATCTCGAAAGTCCCCTCGCAGTTACATACGCCGCTGATGTCAGGCTCAAACGCCATCTCGGGAATTACCATAGTTGGAGCACTCGTCGCCTCCGGCATCGAGGGGCAGGACCAATTGGCGGTAATCCTAGGAACTCTGGCAGTGGCAACAGCAACGGTAAACGTGGTCGGCGGCTACCTGGTTACAGATCGCATGCTTGGATTTTTTAAGAGCAAAGATAAGGACAGCAAATAGTGTCTACCGCATTAATTGATTTCTCATACGTTATCGCGTCCATCCTTTTTATTTTCGGCCTCAAAAGGCTTGGCAAGGCAGAGACCGCCCGGCAAGGAAACCTCATTTCCGCGATCGGAATGTTTCTTGCTATCGTCGCCACTTTGCTGAGCAAAGAAGTTGTGAATTTTCAATGGATCGCTGTCGGAGTCATTGCCGGCACGGTAGTGGGCGTCATCGCCGCTCGTTCGGTACAGATGACCTCCATGCCCGAAATGGTCGCCCTGCTAAACGGTTTGGGCGGTATTTCAAGTTTACTCGTAGGGTGGGCTGAGTACCACGCCGCTCACGATACCAGCACCTTCACTGCTGTCGCCATCTACCTGGCGGTACTAATCGGCGGCATCACATTCACTGGAAGCTTACTCGCTTACGCGAAGTTGTCTGAAAAAATATCAGGCGCTCCGATGCTCTTTCCTGGGCAACAGATTGTAAATGGGCTCATCGTCATCGGGATTCTGGCGTGCGGCGTACTGTTCGCCATGGATCCGGTGGGCGGCCAAAACTATTTTTTCGCTGCCGTAGGAGCGTCCTTTGTTTTTGGGATTCTGGCCGTCGCTCCGATTGGTGGCGCTGACATGCCGGTAGTGATTTCACTGCTCAATAGCTATTCCGGGCTTGCGGCTTGTGCGGCAGGCTTTATCATACTCAACAACGTCCTGATCGTGGCGGGCGCGCTCGTAGGCGCAAGCGGCATCATTCTCACCAATATCATGTGCAAAGCCATGAACCGCTCACTCTCCAACGTGTTGTTTAGTGGATTCGGAGCGGCGGGCGCTAGCAAATCCACTTCCTACAAAGGAGAAGCCAAACCCATTTCGCCGGAAGACGCTTACTTGGTTCTTGAAAATGCCAGTTCGGTAGTTTTTGTCCCTGGATACGGAATGGCCGTGGCGCAGGCACAGCATGTTGTGCGCGAGCTGGGAGATTTACTGGCTGAAAACGGCTGCGATGTACGCTATGCCATCCACCCCGTTGCCGGCCGCATGCCCGGTCACATGAATGTCTTATTGGCAGAAGCCAATGTCCCGTACGAGCAACTGGTTGAACCGGAGGATGTGAACCCGACCATGGAAACCGTGGATGTTACGGTTGTCATTGGTGCGAACGACGTCGTCAACCCGGCTGCACGTGAGGACAAATCGAGCCCGCTTTATGGTATGCCCATTATTAACGTCGATAAAGCCAAGACATGTATTGTGCTCAAACGCAGTATGAAGCCAGGCTTTGCGGGCGTCGACAACCCGCTGTTCTTTGGCGAAAACACGCGGATGCTCTTTGGCGACGCCAAAGCAAGCATCTCGGCGCTGGTTGCGGAATTCAAGTCCTAAAGGTATGGCGTCACTTTGTGAATGGATTCACAAAGTGACGCCATACCTTTTACTTAACATTTTGCGCTAGCCAATCCGCGCAGGTGCGGGCCGACTGATACGCTGGCGTTTCGGCGATGGAAGACGCTATCTCCAATTGTTCAATGACACCACTGAGCTCATTGTTTAGTTTTCTCACTAGCCAATCAAGCCGGCTGTAGATGTACGCTTCGCGCAGTCGGTTAAAAAGCGCAAATACGGTGGCGTTCCAACTTCCGTCGCCCACCGTCGACTTAAGCGCCGCATCCTGAGCGACACCGGCGGCTCCACCGCCAACCGTAACTGCAGTCCCCCCATCCACGAGGAATGTTTTTGCCGCTTGCAGCGCGGCTGCGGACGTTGGCACGGCACCGGAAGCAAGCCAAACCGAGCCGATAGACAGCGCAAGCGTCACGGGAGGCCGTAATACGGCGGCCCCCATGTCGATCGTTTTCAAAGCCGCAATGATACCCGGGTGCTCTTTTTCCCATGCATCGAGTTCCCTGCCCATATGATCTCTAAAGCCGTCCGTAATAGGAGGTAACTTTTCGTGTGCCGCTGCGATGCGGTTCACTATATCTTGGCGCTCTTCAGTTAGTCTTTTGACGACGTCAAAAGCCTTGCCCGCCCGAAATTCAAGCACCGGAGCCAAGGCATCCAGCACCATGTTGACGGCATCTCGGATAGAGGCTGCCTCCTCGCGCTGGTAGAGCTCTAGAAAGTCGTCTGCGGTTTTGGCGCGCCCCGCGCCGGCGGTTTCGCGGATCGCCCCGCGGACGGGTCTAGAAATAAGGTCATACACCCAGTTCACCCCGCGGACATACGCTGGGCGTTTCATGTTCCACCAATCGTACGTCGCGTTCACTAAAACTTCGAAGGGTAAAGAAGGCCACGCAGTTAGTTGCACGTCGTCGTTTAGGATTGTCGTGCCACGCAAGTCTCCCAGCACCCGCTCAAATTCCCCACTACGGGTGGTAATCTCCTCAATGAGTTTCATGGCGCCTGAATTCTTATCCATTAGGGCTTCGCGCACCGCCCCTCTGCGCGTTCGATAGAGAATCTCGTCTATGTGTAGCTTGGTCAATTCTTCTCGCAACGATACCGGTTCGCCGATTTTCGCTTTCCCGTCTGGGCCTACCCTGTAAAAGTTGAGCCGGTTGGCAGCCGCAGCCTCCCGATCGCGCGGCACCACGTATACCTCCGTCGGTACCACCCCACTCTGCTCCTTAAACTTCTCAAGCCAGGCGCGCCACTCATCAGGGTAGTCCAAATCGGCCTTGTTAATTACGACGATAATCGGTTTCCCCTCTTCTTTAGCTTTCTTGAAAAAACTAATTACTTTGTCATCGGTGTGTTTTTCTTCCGTCACAATCGCAACGGTAACGTCAGCCGCGCGTACCACTCGGGCAGCCCGCTCCCAGTTGGCTCGCTGGCTTGAGTCCACATCCGGCGTATCAAACAATAGCAATCGATCATCAAGATTAGACCCACCGATTTCCCAAAAAAGTTGGGTCTTGTCGTTAGCAACCGTCGCCTCGCCGGCGCTTTTTCGCGCCCGCAATTCAAATTCGGGAAACAACTTTTTGAGAATAAGTTCAGCAGAAAATTTCTTGGGTACCAAGAGGACGGGGTGTTTCGTCCCACCACCTGTTTCAACAACCCCGCTGACCTTCGCCCCCGCTAGGTGGTTGAACACCGATGACTTGCCCGTGTTGGTCCCGCCAGCAACTGCCACCAAAAGCATTTTGTCTAGACCCAATTGCGCGAGCAGTTTGTCCTCGAGCTGGCGCCGCCACTCTGAGTTGGGAGAAACATCTAGCCCCATGTCCCGTGCAGCGGATTCAAGAACCTGCAAAGTCCGGTACAGCTCCTGAATTTTCTCAGCTACCAGCTCGTAAGCAGGTCCCTCTGTTTCGGTTAAACTTTGCGCGCTCTCACTTCCCCCGCCGCCGAGTAGACGCGAAATCCAGTTGCTCGGAGGTGCATAGGAGGGAAGAGTGTACAGAGCGCAAGCCAAGATCCCAATTCCCATGATATGCCGCATAAATCCCGTCTAACCCACCTTGACACGGTACGACAAGAGAAAAAAAAACGAGCGTTACGAGCAAGAACGTTCACCAAACACCGCACGGAGACAACGATCGTTTCGGGGTTTGACGCCTTGCAAAGCTTTTTACTTGCCATGTCAAAAGATCCCCCGCTATGACTATAGGTGTCGGATAAATGGGTATCAAGGCGGCGGGGGCACCACCAGCGGCGAATTTTCAAAAGAACGAGGTGCTAGTACGAGCAGCAGCGACAGAGGGAATCTCTGCGCCCGGGTATACCTTCGCGTCCCGCGTGGGGTGGAGGACGTGGTCTTAAATCTGTTGGGGGCTTAGCTTTGTAGCGGCTCCGAACATCTTCCGTTAGGGGGTAGCGGTTGATAAGAGAACTAAGGTCGCCGGCTTGGGTAACATTTACACTTCTTCTTCTATTCTTTCAGCTCGAGGCAATCGCCGGTCGTAGCCGGAAAAATCGCACTAACAACCGGCAAAATACTCCGTACTCAAGAGAGATTTCCACCGCCACGGACGGCGTACGTGGGGAAGAGTACCCTCAAGACGAAGAGGTGGATGATACGACGTTTAACGAAGCCGACGACCCAAATGATCCCCCAACCGCTCAGACGGGCGGAGGAACTGGGGACGATCCCGATCCCAAACCTCAACCCCCGGTTCGCGAAGGCAGAATGCCCATCCCGGCTCCGACTTTTGCTCAAACCAACGGGCATGGAATCGTCTCCCCTTTTAACGATTTGGACAAAGAGGAAATACCGCCTGGGCTTCCTCCGGCACTCGATGGATTCTTGGTGCTGCTGCTCCAAGTGGCACACATTGAAGCGCCAAATTATGCAGTGCTCAACAAACAAGAACTAACGCTGGCTCAAAAAGTAATGGTCTTTAAGTCGGGGATTGCTCTGCTTCGGCGTGTGTATGGCAGTCCGGAAAAATATCCAAGCAGTGCCCCGCGCATTGGATCCATCCAGCGATATCTGGATTTAACAGAACCCACACGCGGACACTCCGGTACGTTGTCTGGAGATTTTCAAAGGCTCTGGTACTTCGTCGATAAGCTCAAGTCAGATCCCGATAGAGTACCCACCGCCTACGCCATCAGCTTGCCAAATAAGGGAACGGGCGATTTTGAAAGCGAACTGGATAACTACCAGGCGCAGGCGTACCGCTACGAGATGGCAAGTCACATGCGCCGCATCCTGGCCAGCACGGCACTCCAAGCTTCGGGTGGCACGACGCTGAGTCTCATGGAAAGTGTTTTCAAAGCCATTGGAACTTTCTTGGTAAATACACCTTCCAACTGGAGTTCGATCCTAAACTCATCCGCAGACTTTCTCGATGATCAGATGAAAGAGGGAGAGCAAAAGAAACAAGGGCCTGTCAAACTCACCGATCGCATGCGCCAAGCGGCCGGCTTTACCGACACAGTCAAGCGAATCACGGAAAGTGAAGCCCGCTTCATGGATCTGCTTGCAACACTGGAAGATCAGGATTTTGACTCCATTGCGGCACTCATCTCGTCTTTTGAAGACAGCTTGAACGAGATCGTCCTCGCGCTAAAAAATGTCGGTACCCGAATTGCGTCATCGGAGCAGGTACGCATCCTGGAAGGAAGTGACGAGGGCTACATCTCAGAACTGCTAAAAGTCCTGTTCGACGACTACCCAAAGCTGCTCCCAGGCGCCATCTTCAAAGATATTATCTTAGATCTCTTTCGCACGCCGAAACGCGCGAGCGACATCGATGTGCTGATGATAATGCTGCGGCACTTCGGGCCCATTCTGAAAAACTTCCTACAGACCTCGTCTCGCTACCAAGAGATGCAGGCTCTAGCCCGAGTCTTTGAATCTCTGCAAAACGGGGCCAATAAGGTGGTTCCCATGGAAGTCGTCGAGCAGATTGTGGCGGCGGATCCGAACCATTACCCCGTGACCGATGTTCAAAATATCGACGGCAAGCCCCTTGCTGGAAAATTTTTCCAAGTACACCGAGGCACCATGCACGGAGAGCCGGTCTTAGTTCGCGTCATGCTACCAGACGTGGAGAACACACTGGAGTTTGAGCGGCTAATCCTACTCAAACTCGCCGAACCCCTTAGCAAGATCTATATACGAGGACATACGGATCGAGCCTCCGCTATTCAACGGATGCGCCGGCTCGTGGAAGCCAAGTATCTCAATCACAAGATTGAATTGAACATACCGGTCACTGTTGCCAACCAAAACGAAGCTCGAAGCCGACTACGCCGCGAGCCTCGAGTTTTCAAGACGGCAAACGGACCTATAACCCTGTCCGTCGATGTGCCAGAAGCCTTCCCAGCGGTAGAAGGATCTAGGGTAATGATCACTAGGCTGGTTGAGGACGTGGTTCCGGTGAAACAAGTAATCGAAGACCACCCAGAAGTCGCCCTCACAGCGGCTGACTACTTGACCGAGCTTTTTTATGAGGAACTCGCCTTCCGACCCCTTAGCGAATACCGAGGGGCGGCACGCCGCTCTCACCAGCGCACGGTGGCAAGCGGAGAAGACGAAGGCACAGAAGCCGCGGTACCCGATGCCCAGGCCATTGAAGCACTAGGCGATGGGTTTGCCGTTCAAAACCGACCCGACGCACTTAGCGGGATGGCACATGGTGATTTGCACGGAGGCAACGTTCTGTTTCAAGCCACAAACGATCCAGCCACCACCGGTTACACGCTACACCTCATCGATTGGGGGCTAACGAGCTGGATTCGAGCCGATCAGGTGGAGAACATCGCAATTGCGGCATACGGTGGTGAGTTTAACCACTCGCAGATCATCGCAAAAAACCTTATGCAACTTTCGAGCGGTAGTTCTTACTCGGATCGCGAGATCCGCGCCATCATCGACAAGAAAGCTAAGGAACTGGAGTCCAAACGGCACTATTGGGGTCCTGACGACTGGATTAGTTACATGTGGATACACGGCTACATGGAGTTCCCGAACTATTTGGTCGCACTCGCGGATGCCCGGCACGCGCTATTTGATTTGCGGGCCCAGATGGGACACACGCAGGCCTCGTCCAAGAGGTTCATGGATCAACTGTACGCTAAGCATGCGTGGTCGGTCGTAAAGCGAAGTATCGCTAGCCACCCTTGGCATGGACTACTATCCACTAAAGTGATCCGCCGGGGTGCAAAATACCAAACCATCAAGTGTTTGGAATACATCATCGGCGAGACAAAGCCCGTGGATCCATGGAGAGGCTAGAGTTTAGGGAAGCGGCGGGAGCTGCATTTTTTTAACGTGATCTGACAGCTGGTCTTTGTACGCACGGACCCGGTCGAGCAGTTTTTCGTCCGCTATTCCTAAGATCTGCGCGGCTAGCACACCAGCGTTCCACGCATTCCCGATGGCAACGGTCGCCACAGGCACTCCTTTTGGCATCTGGACGATGGAGAACAACGCATCTTCACCCTTCAAATGGCCGACGGGAACGGGCACTCCGATCACAGGCAACTCCGTGTAGGCAGCTACCATTCCTGGTAGGTGTGCGGCTCCCCCCGCACCCGCGATGATTACGCGTGTACCGTTCTTGCGCGCCGCTTTGGCAAACTCCATCATCCGATCCGGTGTACGGTGCGCTGAGACAATGGAGATCTCGTACTCAACTCCCAACTGATCGAGGACCGTCCCGGCGTCTTTCATCACCTCAAAGTCAGAGTTGCTTCCCATTACAATCGATACTTTAGCCATGAATAAGCGTCTCCTCCCATTCTCTAATCATTTCTTCGACAGCTTGTCGAAGCCTTGGGACTTCATCAGCGCTTTGAGCAGCGGCATTGATGTGCCCCAGCTTGCGCCCACGCCGGATCCCGTGTTTGCCGTACCAATGCAAATGAGCTCCCGGAAACGGGGTCGGCAGCGCAACAGGCCCACGCGCCTCCACAGTGGCTGGACCCAAAACGTTTACCATCAAAAACGCCGGCGCCGTCTCAGTCGATCCAAGAGCCAGCCCCAGCACGGCACGCAGGTGGTTTTCAAACTGACTCGTCGCCGCCGCATCCTGCGTGAAGTGTCCGGAATTGTGAACACGCGGCGCAATTTCGTTTACTAAAACTTCTCCGCTCTTCGTGAGAAAACACTCAAGTGCAAAACAGCCCACCAGATCCAAAGAAACCGCGAGGCGTTTTGCCCAGTTAGAAACTTGCTCATCCAAAACGTGATCGATCCCAAACTCTGCCGCCGGACCGTAGACAACGTGACAAATCCCTTCTCGCTGCTCCGTAGTAAGCAGGGGGTAAGCCGCAAATTCCCCGTTTTTTGAGCGGCAAGCCACAAGAGCTAGCTCCTTCGTGAAGGGGACCAGCGCCTCGGCATAAACCGGGCCGTAAGCCAGTCCCTTCTCTACAAAACGCTCCGTCTCTGCATCCGAAACTCCCGTTAAGAAATGCAAACCCCGTCCATCGTAACCTTGTTTGCCCCACTTGATCACACAACCTTCGGCAAACCTCTCTCGCAGCGAACGCAACCAAACCTGTACCGATTGGTCGGACTCATACACGGTGTACGGAGCAGTCGGGATTTGGAGTTGGGACAACTGAAGCTTCTGGGCCGATTTATCCTGGAGCACGCGCATCGCTGAGAGCCCGGGAAAGCACTTGTGCGCAAACGGTGCAAGCGGTTCGGTATCCACAAACTCGTTCTCAAAGATGAGTACATCCGCCTCTTGCGCAAAGTGCTCCAAACTCTCACCCGGCGCAGAGGGGACAACTTGGGCCGCCGAACTATCGGAGCGCGCGGGGTAGACGGATGGCACCATTCCCAGGTTGTGGGCCGCTAAGGCAAGCATGCGCCCCAGCTGGCCATTGCCTAGGATGGCAATGCGCGATCGAGTGAATTTTCCTTTTAAATCTGGCCACATACCGAGGCCCCTACGGCTGAGTTAAAACAACGCTATACCACAAAAAGTCTTCCGGGTGAGAAGTTTGTACTTAACGTCGGCGGGGCGTGCTCGCCGGTGGGCGTTGGGGCGGGGCTCCGGTATCATCCAGGCTCTGTATAGCCAAATCAGTAAGGAGCTCTCGGGCCGCGGTATTAGCAGGCCAATAGAGTGGGATGTTAATCTTCCCGTCCAAGCCCCCTTTCACTTGATTGTTGAACGGGGTCATCATCGACGCCTCGAAGTGAAATTCGAACGGCTGCGCATTGAACTTGAGTTTCTCCTTACCCGATCCGGTGCTGAGTACCTTAAGCGGACCCATCGGCGAAACGATCAGCTTACCACTCTTAGCGAAATAGCTACTTCGCAGTTTGTCCTCATCGCTCTGTTCTTGCAGCGAACTGGGCGAACTAAGCAGCATGACAGCCCCGGTCTTTGCGGTTGAACGTGACTTGGGCTGTGTACGTAGCGCGAAGGTTCGCGGGACCTCGGGAATTCCGTGCGAAAAGAGCGTAAGTGCACCGAACTGGGGAACTCGACCAACCAACTTCGATCGTATCGTTCCGAAGGAGACCTGGATGATTAGCTTGTTCCCAAAATTGTGCCGGTGCGGTTGGGGCAAGAGATCAGAACGAAATACAATCCCATACGCATAGTGACCACTTTCCAAACCCAACTTAATTTCCTCGCCACGTTCCCCTTGGGTAAATATGAGCGTTCCAGATCCTGGATTCTCCTCGGGTGAAAACAACGAAGTTATCTCTATTTTTTTTGGCGCTTCTGCTTCAACGATGGAGGCACTGAGCTCTTTCTTCAATTGTTCGTTGATTTGCTCTTCCGTTAGTGCCCCTGTAGGGCTGCTGCTCTTACCTATGGCTTCTTTGCTGACGTCGCCGGGATCGCGCGTTTCAATAAAAGCTTCGAGATCTGCTGGGATGTCGGTCTCGCCCGCCCGAAGGGCAGTAACCAGAAGCAAGGCGGCTACTATGAGTCCCCATTTCATCATAAACTTAGTCTTTTATCTTATCGCCAAACTTTTCGAGCTCTTTGGAGGCGCGCTCCACGCCATCAGCGACGGTAGAGGCCCCTTTCGATGCGAGGCGGGCGCCTTTTGCGAGGAGAGAAGCTCCTTTTGAGGTCACTTGGATGCCGGTTTTCAATTTCTCTTTGTCCGCAACTTTTTCAAAAATATTCCTGGCGTGGTGAAAAACTGATTTCGAAGTCTGGTAACCCTTCTCCACCGTACCACGCAGGTCGTTCGCCGCTTCCTTTGCCTCGCGTCGAAGCTTTCTGAACTGTTGTTTCAGCTCCTTCATTTCTCAACCACTTTCCATGCAAGTGGCAACGCCTTGTTCACTTGAGCGGCCGGGCGGATAATATCTAGCAAGGTTTGAAAACTTCCCATTACCTGGCGAACGATCCTTTTCGACTCCATTGCAGAGGGCTTACGGTTGCTCTTACCGTTTAATAGCGTTTCCGTACGTGCGATACCACCTGCCGGATTGTAGCTAATTTGAATGGTTCCAACACCCCGCTGTTCAATCAAAACGGGCTTGCCTTGATTTCCGTATTGAAATTTAATTTGCCCGCCATTGGTATCTGACATCTCCTGAATCCGCCCCTGCTTGTCATACTTGAGCCCAACAAATTTCTTGCCCTCAACCGCTTTAACGAGATTTCCTCGATTGTCGTATTGGAAGACGGATGTGACACCGTTTTTTACAACTTTGCTCACCTTCATGAATTTGGGTTCGTATTCAATCGCCACGCTTTCACGAGGGCCAACTTTTTCTTTTAGTAGACCGTTGGGGTAGTACTTAAACTTAGTTGTTTGTCCTCCCCGTACAATCTGAGAGGGCTTACCGCAGCATTCGGTAAACAAAATGGTTTCGCTGCTTGTCTCTCTCTTATTTCCTACACGCCGAGAACTGCGCGATACCTGCTTGTATAGGTAGCGGCTACCATCGGGTCGCGCTTTGAGAAAGAACTCCTCGTAGCGCTCGTCCGGATCTTGAATGGACTGCTTATTCTTGAATACGGTTTTTGTCCAAAAATTATTGGCTGGATCATTGGGTTTCTTGCCGTACGTGAATTCGGTAATGGATCCGTCTTTGTCACGGTGCGAAGCCACAAGCCCCTGAGAGTCATAATACAATTCTCGGTAGACGGCTTGCGAGCCCTTGGACTCACTCGGGTAATTAATCCGTGTCAACAAGTGTGGAAAACGCTCGTTCTTGTAGAGGTACTCGTAGGTCTGCCCGTTAGAATCATCCACCCGGACAAGATTGCCTCGAGTATCGTACTCATACCGCGCCATTCTCCCCTGCGAATCGGTGATTGTACTGACTCGGTTATTTTGCCAAGTAAATTTGAGATTTGCGGACTGATTTCGGGCACTGATTTCCTTCAGTTTTAGCTTTCCGGGATCGTATTTGTATTCCAAGTAATAGCCGTTGCGATCTTCTTGGCGAATTAGCCTTCCTTTTTGGTCAAAAACATGTGTATTGCCATCGCGGCGTCGAATCCACTGGTTATTCTGAAACTGAATGGTCTGGTATCCGTATTGGGTGGAGACCAGAAGTTCACCTTTGGGAATTTCTCCTGGAATATCGTAAGCAACAGCCATCTGTATTCGAAACTGAGAATCCGACTTCAGCTTGGCCATAAAATCCGACGGCAGGCTGAATTTTTTCAATTCGGCTTCGGTAGGTTCTTTCCCAAGTTTTCGGGCCAGGTAAGCTTTTTTTACTTGCGCAAAGAAGGCTTCCTTTGCCTTCGGATCGTCTTTGACGGCCTGAAATATTACGGTATTACCCGACTGCCCATCACGAAGCACCACACTTCTGTCTGGTGTAACCGTAAGTACTGACTCAAAATCGGAGGTCCAGCCCCAACCAAATGCCCCGTTCCACCCGCTGGCTTCATTCACTGCGGTTACCGAATTATAAGTCCTGACCAAATCTAGGGGAACCACATCGCCCGGCACGTTGAAATCAACGTAGACAATGCTCCCACCGCCGTTGATGCGATTTACATTCAAACCGAACGTCCAAACCGTGATCAGCATTCCGACGACTAGAATTTGTTTCAGTGAAATGTGCGCCATTAAACCCTCACTTGGACAATCTTCCAGATCGTCCAACCGCCAACGGCCTGGAGACTCATCATGATGGAGAGAAGCACCCACCCGGGAATGGTAGTGAACATTGGGCGGATCCTTTCCGGATCGATCGTATACAGGATTCCCCCCAAAGCAAAGGGCATGATGACAACGATAACACCCTGAATCACGCCCTGCGAAACCATCGCCGCGATCTTGTTCTC
>JAGQZV010000050.1 GCA_020435295.1 Bdellovibrionales bacterium
CCAGAATGGACCCGGCCGGGGCGCACAACCCCTTACTCAGGCAAAAACTCACCGAATCCACATACCCGGCAATCTCCTTCGGCGAAATGCGTTGCAACAGTATAGGTGCAAGCACGAATTGCAAAATGGCCGCCACCGCGTTGAGGATTGAGAAAAACTTCCCCGAGTAGGCGGTCTGCAAGTCAGGATCGGGAATGGCCTCTTGCAAGGCCCCCTGGAAATTTAACCCAACAAACGTAGAATACACTTGCGTCGCCAGAATGAGAAACATCACCAACGCCAGCAACCGAGACGACTTGAGCAAATCCAAGCCCAGGTGACCGGATTGGACGGAGGGTTCTTTGGGCTTGGGCTCCCCACAACGTCGGTACGCCCACTCAGAGAGTACCGCTCCTGGCAACACCAAGACGACGGCGAAAAGAAGCATGTTAGTCGTACCCAAGGGCACCGACCATAGATGCACCAAGTAGCCGCCAAGGATGGCTCCCACCGATGCCCACCCGGTGATGGGACCGTTGTACTTCTTCGCCTCCGCTATCGCTAAGGTGCTATTCAAGAAAGACCAATACTGCTCGATCAACAAGACGACGTAGGCTTCCCGAAAAAGATAAAGCATGGCGCTTGCGACTGCCCAACCGAGGCGCATCCCCGCCCAACAAAGGAAAATGACGAATCCAGAAAGCAGTGAGGTCCACCACAGAGTCCGCCTCGGTCCCAAACGGGAAAGCAACCAGTTGTATCCAGCTAGGACTGCGAGCACGGACAACGGAACCAACGCCATCACCACAGGGAGATTGGCCGCTCCGTAGTGTGCCTTGAATAGGGTATTGGAGGCACTGCGAACAAACTCGTACCCGCCAAGGGTGAAGGCGGCTGAACTGGAAACGGTAGCCGCTGCAAACCACGGCCTGGGCCTGACTGACATCAGAAACAATTAGCCCGGACTTTCAGACGCGTCAAAATCCAAGATCATCTGACGGCTATCCGGACCGCGGGGCATCTCCACGGCCACACTGACGCCTACCAACCGCAATGGCCGTCCTCTCTCCCAATGTGCATCAAACAGAGACTCGGCCGTCTCCCGAATTTCGCGAAGATCTTGCGTTTCTTTCTCAAGACTCTTCTGGCGGGTCACTGTTGTAAAATCCGAATACCGAAGCTTTAGCTGAACCTGCCGGCCTTTGAGGTCCTTCTTGATTAGGCCCAGCGCGACGCGTTCGGCCTGCTCTGAGATTTTTTTCAGAATCTCCCCCCGATCAGCGAGATCCTTTGGGAAGGTCGTTTCTGCCCCGCGACTCTTGGGAACGCGCGACGCGCGCACTAGGCGAGTGTCTCTCCCATGCGCCAGCTCCCATAGGAACGGCCCATGTTTTCCAAGCCTAGAGTACAGGAATTCGGGTGTCACGCGGCGCAGATCAATAATTTTTTTAAACCCTAAGCCTCTTAACCTTTTGGCCGTCGCAGGGCCAACTCCCCACAAACGCTCCACCGGAAGCGGTTCCAAAAACTTGTCGACAGCGTCAGGCGGAATAACGACAAGACCGTTCGGCTTCTCGTGCTCGCTCCCAAGTTTTGCCAAGAACTTGTTGGGCGCCACTCCGGCAGATGCGGTGAGGCCGGTTTGCCCGCGGATCCGCGCCTTCAAATAGATGGCAACCTTTTTCGCGACCGGTTCGCCTAGCTTATTCGTCGTCACATCCAAATAGGCTTCATCCAGCGCCAGGGGCTCCACCACGTCAGTCACTTCTCTATATATTCTTTGCAACTGCGCACTGACATCACGGTACTTCTGGAAATTACCTCTGCAAAAGATGAGGTGGGGACAAAGAACCAGCGCCCGCTTCGCACTCATCGCCGATCGCACCCCATAGCGCCGAGCCTCGTAAGACGCTGCCGCCACAACTCCACGCCCTGTGGGACTTCCGCCCACGGCTAGCGGTTTACCGCGCCATTCCGGGTTGTCACGCTGCTCGACGGATGCATAAAATGCATCCATGTCGACATGAATAATTTTTGTCTGCTTAGTTTTCACCAACAATGCGAGCCCGCCACTCAACTGTCAGCTTGCGCCCAAACACTTGTCGCAAAAATCTCGTCGGGTAGCCAAGCTTAGGATCAAACCGCGCGTGCAAATACACGGACTCGGGTTCGGATACACCGTAGGCGGCGCTCGGGTGTTTGCGACTAGCGAGTTCTTCTTCCAAAAACCGAAACATCCCTTTTACACCCCAGTGCGTCCACACTCTTTCGGGAACTTCGATTCCGTCTTCAGTCATTTTGACAACGTCTCCGCCCTTCACCGAGATTCGATACTTGCCGTGTTGCACCCCGCTGACTTCCACGTCCATTTCATAATCCTTTAATCCGCGCGTTTCCCATTGAGACTTGGCCGCGCTATAGGTCTCAGCGGTGAGCACGGGCACACGATCCCGAAAATAAAATACCGCCCCGCCCCCTAGAATCACCAGGAGGCTCAAACTCCACAAGAGTGTTTTTTTCTTCGTCATCGGCCTTCAATATACTCGATGTTCGGCAGGCTCAAAGCTAAACAACAGATCGCCATCATACTCCAGTGGCAGCACGTGGGACTCGTAGGTGACATGCTCTCCAAAAAGATCCTGGAAGTCGCGCCATCTTTTTACCGCCCCAATGACATCGCGCGCACTGTGAGGTGCAGAATACCCAGGGGGGTGGCTGTGGATCTGATGAACCACAAGCCCCCGTCCAGCGGCCCTCAGGACCCTGGCAAACGCTGTTTGCCTCTGCCCCAGTCGTGAGCGCAGGCGCTCCAGGGCGCGCTCGAAACTTTCCACACTGACGGCGTCGGTTTCATCCGAGCGGTAGTACACCACCACTCCCGAGCCGCCATACTCCAAGGCGAGGGCCGCAATTTCCGTTTCATCCTGCATCGCGCGGGAAAAGGCGCGCAAATCGTAGGCCAGCTGGCGCACGTACGGGCGCGCCTGTTGCGTTAGGGCAACTGCCAATTCATAGCCAATTCGCAACTGCCTTGCCTTAGAGAGCCAGTCGTGAAAAGGCACGGTAGTTCCTGCAAAGCGCCGAAGATCCCCGAGCGGGCTGGTATACGCTGGGGCGAGCTCGGCTAAGCAGCGCGTTCTGAGGGCGGGCGGTAGCCGGGCCGTCTCAATGCCTCCCCCCCAATGAGGCACCACGCTAAACAACAATATAAGGACAATGCGGGCAGCGCACGGGTACAAAATCCACACCTCGCGTGTACGACAACGCCCGCAACCCGCGGTTAAACATCAAGTGTGCCTGTGAAGATGCTATAGAAGCGGGCCCATACTCGCACGATTCCCGAAAAAAGCAAGCCCGGATTTCGCTGTCATTTTGAATGGTTACATATTTGCCCGGATGCCTTTGGCCCACTTTTACACCTCGCATAAAACCCCTTTAAACCGCGAATGACGCATGGTATAAGACCCCTCAGTCTTATCTATCGTTAGTTAATAGTGGCAGTAAGTACGCACGCGGTGTGGGTCGCGATCCATAGTACATGAACGCTAACCCCCAAGTGACAGTACGGCACGTCTCCCAGCAGGAGCGTTGGAGGGAAGAAACACGTGACGAAGTTAGGGATACTCTTTAGCCAGGTTCAAAAATCTATGCGTTCATTCAAAATGAAGCACGCCGCACGCTTTGTGGCCTACGAAATACTCTTAGCACTACTCATCACACAAATTGTCCTCCCGCCACAGCTCGCATTTGCACCCCCGCCGGCCGACGAAGAAAAACCGCAGCCGCCTGTCAGCCGTGTCGTTACGCCCGAACACGAAGCCAGTGTCGATGTAGAAGTAGATACGCTCCAAGAACAAGAGCGCGCGCTTGCCGATCAAGCGGCCTCCGTAGTTCTGCCCGATGACACAACTACGGTTGAAGGCGCACTGAACTATTTTGTTGGCCGACGCTCGGGGACTTCCGCGGGTGACGACACACTCAAAGACATTCAAGAACGCCGCGATAGAGCGGTGGGCCTCGATCCTATGAAGGCAATGGTCGATCCGTATTCTCTTTTAGAGCAAACGGTTACCGTGATCGATGAGCAGGGCGTAGAAACCGTGTATTCAACCCTAGAAGATAATGCGAACTATGTCCGCCCTCCTCCCGCCTATAGATTAGAGCGGGATCTAGATATCGCTGTCGTAGATAACAAGCTTGTCATCACCTACAAAACTCTAGATGGGAAACCGCTTCCGGGAAACCAAGTCTACAAACACGCCTTCGCCATTCCTGGAATCCATACGGTCATGCGCGACAAGCAACATATCCACATTTTGCTCAATAATGGCGACGTAAAAACTATCTTGATGGCACACAGCTGGCTGTTCCAGGCGGATATGCGCGCGCAGGGCGGATCTTTGCTGGTTCCCTACGTGGGCTCTATCCCCGAGCAACTCGTCAATCAGAGTACATTCCTCATTGAGTCCCCGGTCACGCTTGAGGGCTTTGATGCCATTAAACACCGTGGTACTGATTTCGCCCAAAGTGGGGCGGAGTTTTCAAGCCTTCGCACAGGCGACGTTTTGGTTCTCAATGGTGGCAAGTGTGTGGGCGTGCTGAGTTACCAATCCATCGCAGACGCCCTGGCGTTTCATTTGGACTTGTTAAAAAGACGCCACGAAATGATCAACGGGGATATCAGCCCCGTTGAAGCGGCGATGCGTGCCGGCAATCAACCTTTGAACATGGCCTCTGACAGCAACCCAGCGGTGGCAGACATTCTCGACCGCATGCTGCGCGGCCAAGCTCCCGGCGAAGTACTCCCCCAGATACGAGGTCTATCAGAACACCTGGGGGCCACGGCGGGCGATTGGTCTCGTAACCCACTGGAAGATCGTCAACTCACTAGCCCTAGGCTCAACAACCAGTTGGCGTTCTTGGCGGCGATTCAAGCACTCACGGCCTCGCCCAATCAACGGAGCACGTTTGACCCAACTGGCGATCACGTCAGTCCCACGGATTTTGCCCAAACCCTTGAGGCCCAAATTCAGGACTTTCTGAATCACAATTACGCTCCAGCCAGAGAGAGCCGCGGCAGGCGATTCGTAAAAGGGTGCTTGTCGATGGCCCGTTACTTGGGTGTTCGTGCGGGACTTATTGGCGGCGCCGGCCTGGCAACGGCCACCGCAGAGTCGGCAATCAATGGAACCGGTGTTTTGCAAGAATTAGTGAGGCTTCCTGAAGCCGTCTACAACCAAATTATCCACGTGCTGCCGTCAACCTATGTCTTCTTCGACCTCGATCACAAAGTAAAACTTTTTGATTTTGGCTTCGTCGAAGGACCGGAAACGTTTTATGTGGTGAAATTTGCGGGTCTAGTGCTCCTTTCCGCAGGTATTTTCCTAGCACTTCCCAAGTACGTATTCGCTCACTGGGATCAAAAAGTACTCGGACGCGAACTACCTAAAGGAAACTTCAGCGACGCCTCAGCGGCGGGCCTCACGGTGTACTACACGGTGGCCTTGCGAATGATGTCTCGCCTTTTGCAAAGTACGCGCGCGCGTGTAGCGGGTCTTCTCGGTTTTGGCGATCTGCTCGAAGCGGCGAGAATGGGAATCACCCCAGAACTTTATAAACTCCACGGCGGTAAAGCAGTTGGGGCGATTGCCATTCGCGCAAAGCTCGAACCTGTTGCCATCCTCTGTCAGGAACTTACCTTGCAAATCGGGTTACAGGCCTTGGTGCAAAAGGGAATTCTAAAACCGACCGATTCACTTACGTTACAAACGGTTCGTGACGCTCTTGGGCCCGACGGCTTTGCCACTTTCGCCAAACGCCTCACAATACTGAACGCGCGCATTTGGCACCAACTACACCGCGAAGTGGCTCCCGATAGGACACCTCCCGTCAACGGCCGCTTGCGCGAGCTTGAGACAAGCATATGGGAATCTCAGGTGGGCACTTGCGTCACCGATCCAATCGCAGCCCTCAACACGGCAGAGCAAAGAGAGTACGGCGAAGTTTTAAAGAAAAAGGGGAAGCGCAACCGTTGGATGCGTATGGCCGGACAAAACGAACTCTACTACCGCTTTAGACATGGAGAAGTCCCGGACAACGTCGTGCGTGAAGCCATTGGTTGGAACTCCTTTCAGGATTTGATTTCAATGGTCCCCATGGCGATTCTAATCCCACCCTTTAGTGACCTTGCGGAACCAGACTTGCTCGTAGCCGGCGATCATAACATTACGGGCATCACGAGTGATAAGTTTGTGGCCGAAGGCATGGGTAATGCCGCGGCATGGGCCTCGCAAACTCCGCACGAAGTGCTGGTATGGGCGCGCGAAACGGCCGCCTCACTTACCAATTCGTACCGCTCCCCTCTCTTTGTGGATGTTAGCAGTTCGGTGCGCGCAGAAGTGCAAGCTAATCGCCCGGCTACTCTCAACGAGAGCGCTTCGGCCTACAACGGTGGGTATACGAGGCTAAACTTCCTGTACGCGTTCCAAAAGATGGGGCATCGCATGTCCATCGCAGAAGTAAAGGGGTTGAAGATTCTCTTTACCGTATCGACTCTCATCGCAGCGTGGGGTTACGCTTTCCAATTTGACTACGCAGCACACGGCCTCACAGAGTTTCAAGCAAGCATCGACTTCTTGAGGAATCTAGGTGGGACGGCCGTCGATCTTTGGTGGGCGGCTCTCGTGAAAGTGACAGCTGGTGCCGGATTAGCTTATGCGACCTACCGCATGCTGTGGAACTGGCATAACTTGGGTCTTCGCAACACGGATGGAGAGGTACGCCAACGAATGGTTCGCTATGCGGATCACATTTCCAACCTGGCGACTGAAGTCGTGATGATGCTCAACACGGATGATGCCGGAGAAAGAGCCTTTCATACGGACAACTGCCGACGGCATATCACGGCGCTCGTTAATTTCTACGAGCAAAATGGCGTGGCGCTTCCTGTGGATAAGCAAGACGTCAACACCCTTCAAGGCGAAGCTCTGGCCGACTACGCAAAATCGATTGTGGACATCGCACGCGCAAAACCGCCTGTTGCAATGAGCGGAAATGGCGCCCACAAAACGGCCGTCACCTGGACTATTGCTGGACTTACCACCATCATTGGAATGACCGCGTTCGGGTACGCTTGGGGTTGGGCAAAAGGAATCCAGTTTGGTACGACGGACATGCTGTGGGTCCCTCTCATCATGGGCGGTATCTACGGCACCGGAAGAGTACTAGACTGGAGCGGGCGTCAAGGGCGTGCGGTTTTCGGCTTCAAATGGCGATTAAATGCCATGCGACGCCTACTCGCCAATAGCAAGAACTTTGATCGCGCAAGCGCGAGAGAGCGCGCGTACGTCTTCAACGAGATAATGAAGGTCCGCGCTTTGTACCGACATTACGACAAGAACATTCCGGCATCGGTGCTAGATCTGGACACGTTTACCCCCGAAAGCCCGCAACTTCTTGAAACCGCGATGGCTGTTTACAAGTACATGCTCAGTAACCCGCCGGAAGACCCAACCCGCTTTTCCCAGCGAGTCATGGGACGAGACATTCGACGGCACGAAGCACGATTGGCGGAGCTACCAGAGGTGTCGACTGTTGCCGCGGGCAACCCGCCAGCAAACGGAAGTCGGCCGGGCGTTCGCCCTTGGTATGTTCGCTGCGTGGACAGTATTATTGATGCGGTTACACGCAGGTAGTTAGGCAGCTTTCTTGCCAAATTGTTTTTTCAACTGGGCGAGGTTTTTCCTCGCCTGGTTGTGAAAGCTTGTTTCTGTCTTACCTCGGCTAGACGTGATGTGTATGCGTTGCGAACAATAGAACTCTATCGTTCTCTGTACGCTTCCCAACCAGTCATCCCAGGAAATTGTGGCTCCGGTAAGAAACTCCGTTTCCTTTTTAAGGTTTTCGGTGTTGCGCCTGAAGGTTTCAAAATCCGCTGCAATCTCGGAGAGATCAGCGGCGCGCACAATCTTTTCCTCGTTGGTCTCAAAACTGGCGTCACGCTCGGTACTTAGGATCGTCCTTTTCACTTTCTCTATGACGTCTGCTTTTACCCCTTGAGCCCGCAATTCGCGCTCAGCGATGTGGGCAGAATACGCTTCCTTGCTCTCAAAGCCTTCGGCGCGGTGATCGTCAATGTAGCCGGCGTCGTGAAAAAGAAGGGCATAGTAAACAACATTAAAATCCGCTGGCACTCCAGCTGTTTCGCAGCGATCCAAAATCCCCTCCGCTGCTTCTAGAACCGCCCGGATGTGGCCAAAGTTGTGGTATGGCAACTCGGGGCTGTAATAGCCCTCGGCTGTCCGCTCTAGTTTGGAATTGCGCTTGAGATGAGGCACGTACTACTAAAATACTGGATTTCGCGCACGCCGTCTACAAAACCTCCAGGTAGTGCAGACTAAAAAGCCCATCGGGATCGACCCACGCCTCGCGCGGGCAAAATCCGGCACCGCGCGCAAACTTCTGAAATTCCTCAACGGTAAATTTGTAAGAGTTTTCGGTATGCAAGCGTTCTCCAGGGGCAAACACAAACTGTGTCGCTCCCACTTGGACGCGCTGCTCTCTTTTTGAAACCAAGTACATTTCCACTCTGCTTCGCTCCGCAGCATAAAACCCGAGGTACTCAAAGCCATCCAGGGCGAAGTCGCACTCAATATCGCGATTCAAGCGATGAAGTAAGTTCATTTCGAACTCGGCTGTCACGCGGGCCGCGTCATTGTACGCGGCTTCCAGCACGCCTTTGTCCTTCTTAAGATCAACTCCAATGAGTAGCCCGCCTTTCTTTCCTACATGGGCCGCAGCTCTTTCAAGGAGTCTACGGGCTGTCGGCGGCTCAAAGTTCCCTATAGTAGAGCCAGGAAAAAATACCGTACGCTTACGCACAGAAACCTTCGGCGGTGGCGGCTCGAACGGACGTAGAAAATCGGCGCAGACAGCTATCACATCGACGCTCGGAAAGTCCGCCGCGAGCTCACTGCAAGACTGCAACAAGTACTCTTTGGAAATCTCCACCGCCATGTAGCACCGCTGTGCCTCCAAGCACTCAAAGAGGCGGCGGATCTTTCGCGTATGGCCGCTACCAAACTCGATGATCATGGCCCGAGGCCCAAGCAAGCGGCCTATCTCCTCACCGTATCTTTCCAGTAAGAAAAGTTCCGTACGCGTTTGGTAGTATTCCGGTTGCCGGGTAATCGCATCAAAGAGCTCAGAACCTCGCTTGTCATAAAGAAGTTTTGCGGGGATCTCTTTAGGAGTTTTTTGCAACCCAGCAACAACCATGTCCCGGATGTTTTCTTCTTTGGGGTGAAAATCAACAAAACGCAAGTTTGCGGGAAAAAACACCAGAGTTTTCCTTTCTTTTAGTTCCTCTTTGGTTAAGAGTTCGCGAGGCGGAATCCGGAAAATTGCCACCGCATCCCGGGGTGATAAAAGTTCCTATAACTGTAGCGGGTATGTGACTGCGGTGTCACGCACGCTCCCCCGCGCAAAACAAACTGATTGCACATGAATTTCCCGTTGTACTCCCCAAGCGCGCCTTCGTAAGGAACATAACCTGGGTACGGCGTATAAGGGCTCAGCGTCCACTCCCATACATCTCCAAAAAACTGGTTCGATTTGTTACTGTCGACAGACATTGGCGTGGGGTGCAGGTAATCGCTTTCCAGGAAATTCCCTTCGATGGGGTGTGCACGGGCAGCCACCTCCCACTCCACCTCGGTGGGAAGTCGCTTCTTTGCCCAGCGCGCGAACGCGTCAGCCTCATAAAAGCTGACGTGGCACACAGGTTCGTTGGGATCCACTTCCTTTACACCTCCGAGCGTCATCAACCACCAACGCCGTTCGTCCTGGCTCCAATAGGCGGGACTGTCCCACCTCGCGGCACGCACGACATCCCAACCGTCCGACAGCCACAGCTCCGGCCTCTCGTAACCGCCATCCTCTATAAACTTCAAGTACTCGCCATTTGTAACAAGGCGACTTGCGATGGCAAAGGGCTCCAGATAAGCCGTGTGAAGTGGCTTTTCATTGTCGTAGCAAAACCCGTTACCGCTATATCCCACGGTGTGCAAACCACCATTGAAGGCTTGGAACTCCATCGGCGCAACCGAATTCGAATGAGCAGTTTTCAGATCCTCTCGGTATTTTGGCTTAAGAGGATTCGTGGCAAGGATATGCTTGATATCCATCAGTAGAAGTTCCTGGTGCTGTACTTCATGCTGCAGGCCCACCTCCAGCACTTGCAGTGAACGTTCGGAGGGCGTTGCGCTTCCCAGCCACTCCCGCATATGCGCGTCTACATGCGCGCGGTAACGACGCACCTCATCTAGCGTCGGCCGAGAGAGTATCCCCCGTTGCGGCCGGGCATGAAACTTACCAACGGTCTCGTAGTAGGAATTAAACAGATACGAAAAAGCGGGATGAAACGCCTCGTAGCCGCGCTTCTCGGCCTTCAACAAAAACGTCTCATAAAACCAGGTTGTATGCGCCAGGTGCCACTTGGGCGGGCTTACAAAATCCGCGCTCTGAACTTGGTAATCATCTCGCTCAAGTGGAGCACATAAGCGCGTGCTCGCGTCCCGCACAACCTGGTACGTCTTGGATAGTGGTTTGTTCTCACGTACGTCTAGCATGAAAAACCTGGTGAAGAACGCTACCTAAAGGATTCAGGTTTGTCAGGGGGTCTTTTTTGTCCTAACTTTGGGATACTGCTTAAATTCCCGTGTTAGCCCCTTTGGGGACTGAAAGGGTGGGATCTTCAGGAGGGTTGCCTTCCCTGAGCTCGAGGTCTCGTAGCATGTCTTCCTGCTCGCGTACCACTTCTTGGAACTCTTCTACGGCACCCGACAAATAGGCTCTTCTGTAGGTGCGGTAGAGATAAAACACCCCTAGCAGGAGCACCACGGCGCCCAACCCAATCCACAACGGGCGCTTCATTTTCGCATCAGCTCGCGCACTTTGCTAAGTATGGCGGGAACACCAGCACCGACCTTCTTGTAGGCCAATTTGCCCTCTTTATCGATGATGGCGACATTCGGTACGCCGGGGCTATCAAAAAACTTAAGACCGGCGTCGCGCGGGGAGGCAGCAACAGGAAAGGGAATATCGAAGGTGTCTCTCCACTCCTGCAAAAACCCTTGATCCGGAGAGGCCACAGAATTCCACCCTGAGGCCGAAAGGCTGATAAAACTCACCGGTTCATTCTTAAACTCATCCAGCAAAGGAACAAGTTCGCGGTACTCCTCTTTGCAGTACGTGCACCAGCCCGTGCTGTAAATGAGCACACGCACCCGTTCCATGTGGTGGCCCAAACAGATTTGCCAATTCCGAACATCCGTCCAGCACAGATTGGGAATCGAATCACCGATGTTGTAGAGCGCAAGTGCAGGGGAACTGGCAAGCAGAAGTGCTATTAGGATAGCTCGCATGCCAGTTTTAATTATACCAAAAAGAAACCCCGGTTCCAACGGAACCGGGGCCCATTAACTTGAGACGCCAGTTTACAAGTTAATAACGAGATTGGCCTGGGGTGCCATGTAGAAGGCGTTGCCCACCGAGCCAAACGGCACTTCCGTGTTCAGGTCCAAATTGTCAGAGAGCCGAATGTTGATGCCGGGACGGAGCAGCATCGCCAGCGACACACCCGCTCCATAGTAATACCCGCCCATAAAGGAGAACACAGGCCCCAGCGATGCGCCAGCATAAGGCCGCACATCGTCTTTCCGCGAGTTATTGACCTCGTAGGTGACCGAGGCCATTAGGGGTAAGGCAAAGCCCCAACCAATGGTCACCCCGGTATCGCCTCCGATAAGCACACGCGAACCTTTGGCAGCACGGAATCTAAAACCAAAATTGAGCGGCAACCCAAAGCCCCCGTACATTGAACCCAAACCGGTCCCGACGTGCAATTGAGTATTTGAAATCTTACGCAGCTTCGACGCTTCGGCACTTGTCGTCGACAATCCAAACACTACGACGAGGCTGAGCAGGGCGACGGCTTTTTGTTTTAGATTCTGTGTCATGGTTTTCTCCTCCGGTCTTTTGAGAACCACTCCCGAGGTTCTCTTACTGATTGGTTATTACAAGAGCTGTGCCAACCAGCATTTGAGGAAAAACGCGATTTGCTCGTGCCTAAGAGCGTAGAAAACCGCCTCTTGGACGCACGGCTAGACAACATCCGAGACATTCAAATTTGAGACTGTTTCAGTAGTGAGTATTGGAAGCCACCGCGCTAAGGCCTATCCCAAACGAAGGGTAACGTGGCCAGAGGAAGAGCACAGGCACGGTTCCTACTGCTTGTGGCATAAAGCACCTCTCCTTGGCGCCTATTTCGCGTAAGTGCTAACGCCATTCCTGAAGCCGACATTTTTCCCGCAACGTGGTCACCGGAGCAAGACCCATCCTCAGAAAAGAGCTCCACATCGCCGGACACATTCTTAGCCGTGATGTTGCCACACTGGGTGGAGGCGTAGAAATGCACTGCCGTCGAATCGACAATGTGTATCTGACCTCCCTGAGCGATAAGTACTGCGGTCCCGTAGGGCAGATGCACGCGCTCCAGACTTAAACTGGGAGCCTCGCCCGTTTCCACAACAAGCAGACTCTGGCCCTCTAGACGCAAATCGCAGAGAGCGATTTCCGCTCGAACGTCCAGACGCAAGTGTTTCAAAAAGTGCTCCGGTAAATCAATCTCAAGATCCACTTTCGTTGGTTCTAGGATGGGAATCTCGGCGGTATCACTCAAGTCCGCAGGCGCTTGGGCATCGGAGAGCACCTCAAATCCATCGTCTTCGGCAGGATCGCGCGGGTATAAATCTGCCACAGCCGCGCGGACATCCAACTGCAGGGCAAACGGCAGCGAGCCGCGCGCCGTGCCTCGAACCCGCAACTGGTTGCCCGTGGTCCCTTTGAGACGCAACCGACCGCGAAACTGCCGCAACTTCAGCGAGAACGGGGCGGTAGCGGTAAAAGCCGCGTCTATCTGGACATCGCCGCCTGGAAAGCTCACGACGGCGGAGTCGAGCGCCAACCCGACAGCCACCCAGTGGAGGCACAAAAAGCCAAAAAGTCGCATCGCGCCACACTATCCACGCCTGGCCGGCAGTTCAAGGCTATTCGTGGATCCAATGTATTATTGATAGCTTAGCCCCAATTCCCCGGCCTCAGCGTACGCCACGCTCTGCCTTTGGATATAATGAAGCATCCGCTTGGCTAACCCACTCCAAAACAGACGTCAAAGTCCGCGCCCGCCCATACCCGCGGGACCAAGGCCACTACGCCCGCACGGCGAGCTTCGTACGAACGTGCGGGCCTCACTGAACGACGGGCTTGGGTTTAGCTTCATGACAGGGCTTGGGGAGTCCTACTTACCCGCCTTCGTCCTTGCCATAGGGCTTGGCGAAATCAACTCCGGTCTTATCGGTGGGGTTCCCCTTCTTTTTGGAGCCCTGTTTCAGCTGCTCAGTCCTGTCGTCGTCCAACGGCTTAATTCGTACCGCAAATCGCTTGTTTTCTTTGCTGGCGCGCAATGCTTGTTGTTTTTGCCTCTTACCTGGGGCGCGTGGCAGGGCTCACTTTCCACGTTAGCTGTTTTTGCCATCGCCTCGCTCTACTGGGGAACGGGCATGGCCGCAGGAACAGTGTGGAACACACTGATGGGCAGCCTGATTCCTGGCCGCTTGCGCGCGCGTTTTTTCGCGTCCCGCACACGGCTCACCTATGCTGGGACGATGATTTCTTTCTTGGCTGGCGGTCTAGTGCTTCAAGCACTCAGCCCCCAATTCGGGCCATCTGTCTTTGCTGCCCTCTTTCTAGTCGCCGGACTCGGAAGAGTGTACTCGACGATAAATCTCTCCCGTCACAGTGATTACATCCCCAGCTTTGTGCGCACCAATGTGGCTTCAGTTTCAGAGTTTCTGAAACTTTCTGCCGATCCGCACGCCAAACAATGGTTGGCTTTCGTACTGGCACTGAAATTTGGTGTCTACTTCTCTGCGCCCTACTTCACTCCGTACATGCTGCAGAAACTTCAACTGAGCTACCTGGAGTTCAGCATTCTCACGATGGTAGCTTTTATCGGAAAAATCGCTTTTTTACCCCGTCTAGCGGAGTACGCAAGAAGACACGGCACAAAGACAATTGTGTGGCTTGGGGGCGTTGGCGTTTCCCTCCTACCAGCTTTTTGGATTTTCCTCTCGTCATTCTGGTCGCTTTTCTTCGTGCAGCTCCTATCGGGCGTTGTGTGGGCGGCCTTTGAACTCGCTTTCAGTTTGTTCGTGCTTGAGAGCATCCCCGGACGTTACCGGATGGGGGTACTTGCGGTCTTTAATGTCTCGCAATCTATCCTCATCGTTCTTGGAACGGTGTTGGGCGGCATTGTTTTAAGTTCACTCGGAACATCGCTAAATGCCTATTTTTGGGTCTTTGGGATCTCAACAGCTCTGCGTGTACTAGCGTGTCTTCCACTACGGGGACTACCACTCTCCAACATTGAGGTGTTCACGGTTTGGCGTTCCATCTCGGTACGCCCTTCAGGGGGCGGAATTTTTGCTCCGTTTTTCGAGCGCTTAAAGCGCCCAGACGGACGTTTTCCCTGGCACCGCCGCCGTTAGAATTCAGCTAGTTCCCTTCTCCCAGCCGAATGCCATTTTGAATGCGTAGGAGATCTGCGGTGTCTGGGTAGATCTGCGCAAAAAGTAAGCGATCGGGGGCTGAAATCAAATAGTCGTGGGTCTGCAAGAAAAACAACCTTGCAACCGGCGACAGCCCCCGCAAGAAACGCCCCAGGGAGCCCGATTCGTACGCCGCGGGCTGCAGCAAGTCCTCGGGCAGGACATCGGGCCACGGCGGAAGCGCAGCACTGTTCAAAGAAGGAGTCGCCGCAAGATCGCGTACAAGACCGCCGACTCTAGCCACGAATTCCGGGCGGGCGATAGCAATTTGGTACAGTGCCAAGAGCCGCAATTCGGCAAAGCTCGAGCGCGTCAGTTCCTCGACCTCGTCCTTACCTAGTAGCGTCTCGACATCTCCGGCTGACTGAATGGTACGCAACGCCACACGGTCCAAAAAAGCCGTCTGCTCGAAAACTGTGGGGTAGCGCGACCCAAATCCCGCAATAGCGTCACGCAGCTCATCTTGGGTCCCAATCCCTTCACTGCTCCATTCGGTTGCAAACGCACGCTCCAGATGGCCTTCCCGTGACAGGGGCCGCAGCACCGCCTCAAAGTGAACAATTCGTGCCTGGGAAGAACTCAGAGTTCTCTGCGCCGGATCGAGGGCAAGACCAAGTAGGCCTACATCAAAGTGATCGAGGAGCTCGCTCATGGGTTCGGTCTCTGCGGCAAGATCCACGCATTCTAGCAAGGTATTCACACACCCCAAGAAGGGTTCGAAGGGGTCCCCGGCAAGAGCCACGGGCGCCCACAGACCTACTATTGCGATAGCAAGCTTACGCATACGGGCGCTATTTACCTGTTTTGGGAAAATTTCTCAATGGGGACTATTCTGGGACAGCCTAGCCGGTGGTCCGCCGGACACGCCCCTGCACCGCAACCAAAGCGCGTGTTAGGGCCTCGCCCCGGTGGGGGGTGCCGCCAAGCTAAACTCCCAGCGACCCGGTAAGGGCATGCTCCAGAGGGCTTCCACCAGAGATGCCTCCACATCGTAAAAGCGTTCAAACGCCGCTTTGAGTTCGTTATCCAATTGAGACCAACGACCGTGGTACGAATGCAGGCGAGTTTGTTCGAAAAACTCAAAAGAACTAGCAAGGACACCCTCGCCGAATTCTCTTCTAAAAAATTCCGAAGTGTAGGCTTGCGGTGAAGGAGGGACACAATGGGTGTAGAACTCCGTCGTGAGGTACCACGCCGATCGCAAACGCAGCAGTTCGTATATTCTTTCCACCGGTACCGAACCCTCCGCAGAAACGCGAGTGCGGTAGGTTTCTTCTATCAACGCTTCTATGGTCCCTGGAAAAAGTTTCCGCAATTCATCCATCATCATTTGGTGAATGACGCTAGCTAAGAGCAGGTTGGGTTCCGCGGCGAATCGATCCCCTTCAAAATGAAGAAAAATATCAGTAGGCCGTTGCCCACTCCCCGCACGCACTTGATCTAGGTACGTAATGTCCGTTTCAAAAGCATTGAAGCTCACTTTTACGTGCTGATTGCGCCGCCGCAGACGATTGTGAAGAAATAAAAGGCGCTCCATCAGCGTAGAATTCTTGAGAACCAAAGAAAATCGCTTGTCAGTGACCTTAGAAAACAAATCGTTTCTGTCGATAACGTGGAGTATGGCAACGGGTTCCCCGTCGGCGTCCGGGTAGTAAACAAGAACACGCCTATCGGTATCGGCTACAGCACTTTCTTCCAACTGAAGCGGTTCAGTAAATGCACGCACGCATTCTGTAGATACCCCGACCGCTAGCCCCCTCGTAACCAAGAAAAGCCACACCAATACCCCATAAATGCCTGTTTGCCACATGCTCATGCCACGCTAACACGAAGCGGCAATTCTTGCAAAATGAAGGCTTTATGAATGACCCCGCCGCGACTGCGGCGGGGTCATTGCGGATAGCGTTAGCGTTCGATGGTTTTGATCTTACGCACGAGCTTGTAGTCCTCGTCGTAGACACCGAGAACATCCGTGTTGGTCTTGTCGTCGTAGCCAACACGAAGAGTGCCATCCTTAACCTGGGCGGACAAAGAGCGCCGGTTTTTGGCACCAAGCTCCACAAGGTCGATGAGTTCCTCTTCCGTGTAGCGCTTGGGGGAGTCGTACTCCACCACGAAGAGCGGGAGCCCACTAGGGATGTGGCGGACCACGTGCAGCGAGGCCGAGTTCACCTTTGCCTGCAGGGGTTGTCTCGGAATGACTGCCGACTCCCTTGAGAACACCACGGCAGTAGCCGCAGCGGCTTCAAAACCGAAAGGCGTTACTTCGTAGAACGTCTTGGTGAGAATATCATTGATATAAAGATTCAAGTCGCCAGCGACACTGCCAAGCGGCTTAAACTGCGCGTTCTTCTCATCGAACGCGCGGGAGAGCTTGAATGGCTCCGCCTTCAAGCTGTCTTTTAGTTTCGCGGCTTCTTGCTGTTCTACTTTGCCGGCCGGCAACGTCAGTTCCACATTTTCGCTCTTTAGTCCAGAAACGACCTTATCGTAGTAACTACCGCTCAAGACCCCGGCCAAATCCGAAAGTTTCCCACTTTTCGGAACCAAAATATCGACAGCGATTTGATCTGCAGGGCCCTGCTCTTCCTCGTTGCTGGCCCCAACATTAAAGCTAAAGGCCTTAACTGACTTATCTTCAAAATAGCCCATATCCTCCGTCTTCGTCATATAGGTGACGGTTTCCGGTTTGTCGGCACCGTCACGCGTATACTCGCCTTCTTTGAGCTGATTGAAGTGGGCTTTAAATTTCCCTTTTGCGTAAACGGCATTGAGGATGATGGCTACATCATCGTCGGATAGTTTGCTCAAAAGCTCTTTGATCTTCTCTTTGGTTTGAGTAGAAACCCACTGATTGGCTTCTCGGACTGTCGTTTGAACCTTTTCACCCTCCACTTCCTCCGTAGCCGCGAAGTCTCTGGCAAAAGATTCGGCGGCAAACTCCTTTTCCGCCACTTTCACAAAACTCGCGCGGAACTTGAAGTCTACATCCGGGTTGTTATTGGCCCACAAGGAGTTGGCACTTTGGTATTCGAAAATCCCCTTGCTCTCCGCTGCGTACTGCTTGAGGCTCTTTCGGATACTCCCTAGTCCATAGCTGAGCATTTTTACGTCGCCGCCCTCTTTGTGCAGAGCTTCGGAAATAAAAAGTTTCTCCAATTCAGTTTTGGTTTGTTTTTCGGATCCATACGTCGCTAGGGTCAGCGCCTCAGCGATGCTCATCGGCGAAATGGCAACGGGATCTTCGGGGTTTTTGCTATACAAGGAAAGAAAAAGCTCAAACCCAAAATCACGCACTCCACTGGCCGTGGCCTTTACCGGATCGATCCGCTCCGCAGAAACTGCCTGCAAGGAAAATCCGAGCACCAACAAGCCGCTCAGCAAATACTTTACCTTTCTCATAAACGCTCCAATTGACGCGTTGCATTGTTGCAACGAGTATGTTTGCTCTACTGCACTAATGCAGCTCGTCAACGTCAACCCCTTTTCTAACGACTTGCGTCGCCGTAGAATTTTCCCATCCCAACAACGCGGAACAATTTAGGCCGAGTACAACACTACGGCACCCAAACATTCATCAAGGAACTGGGATAAGCCTGCACTTGCTGATACTGCTCTAGGATTGCTTCTTGTTCCGTCGGCTCGTAGAACGCCTTCACGTGGGCGGGCAATTGCTTTTGCTCAATCCCACGCAAGGCACCGGCCCACTTTTTGTTTTTCCCGGCGCGAGTCAGAACGAGATCCAAGAGACCCTCCATCGTCGCTTGCGCATATTCAAACAAACTCACCAAGCCGAAGGTCACCAAATGAAGGCCGCGCGTTTTTCTTTTCACGTACATATCTTGGTAATGGGCATAAGAAGAGCAACTATCAAACAGGGCAACCTGTGTTTTCCCATTGTCGAAGTGAATTTCGTCCAAATCCAAGCTGTCTAGCGTAGACAACATGTTCTCCAGACTCAACGACTGCCCGTCGCCAGAATGGCCACCAAAATAGATCACATCACCGTTTTGCCAGGCTT